>CAYQVI010000190.1:0-7577 GCA_964420725.1 uncultured Gemmatimonadaceae bacterium
GCTGCAGGAGACCTTCGAGTGGTACCGCGGGCAGGAGCGGCCCGGGCCGGACGTGGAGTGGGAAGACCGCATCCTGGAATCCGTCGGGCGGGGCTGAGGGGAGAAGAATCCGGGCCAACTGCGCTGATTCAGTCCACAATGGACCTTAGCCGGCCCCTGATCCACGCCATGTGCGAACGCACTACGTCTTCCAGGTCACCGCCCTCGAAGGATCCGAATGGTGTCGCTTCAACGACCAGAGTTGACCGCATTCCGAACGCGCCCCGATCTTCAAGATTACACTGCACGAGGATTTCATAGTAATCGCTATGGATGAACAGATATTCTTCGGACTGGTAATTCAGGTTGTTGGGATTCCATCCAAACTCAACGGGGTGCTCAACCTTCACCACATCCTCCGGTAGCCGCGCCCGGTATTCCGGATCCGCCATGATCTCTTCGAAGGCCGTAATGCAGCGGGTACGGACCACCTTCCCATGCGTGACGTGGACGTCGGTGAGCGCTCCGGTCAGGACCACCTCCCACCGGAAACTTCCGCCCTCACCCCTGGTCTGCCCAGCCGCCGGCAGCGCGCTCGCGGACAGTACAAGACCAGCCAGGAAAGCTGCCAACTGGAGCGGAGAGAAGCAGAAGACTCTCATGTTTGAAGGCCCATCAGCCAATTGGCCGCCCCAAGAGTGGGCGATCCAAAGGCCGTCTCAGGATTGGATGTAAGCCAGTGTCCGTCCCGAAATCCGCAGAGACAGGAACCAAGGGTGTGTAGAAGAGCGAGGCGACGAGCCCTTCCGTCGGGCTTCACTCAACGAATCCGGGTTGGCGCCCGGGGGAAGGAGTCGTCGCCTCATGGGAGAGGATACGGTGGTAGGGTCTGAGGTGTCCAGCGCGGCGGTGTTGCCGCGGGGATTGAGCGCTCGGGTGCGCCGCCAGTCGGGTTCCCTCGAATCCTTCCCTCCGGCTGTCACAGGGAGGGTCCCCGACGGCCATGAAGAACGGCCCCCCGGAGACACTTCCCGAGGGGCCGTGGAACCATGGTGGAGTTGTTGAGTGAGCCGGCTGGGGATCGAACCCAGGACCTACGGATTAAAAGTCCGTTGCTCTACCAGCTGAGCTACCGGCTCGAGGTCCCTAAGCTAGAACACCCGCGCGACTTTCAGAACCCTTCGCACCCTATCCCACCAGCGTCGGCCGGCGGCGGTGGAACTCCGTGGCCTCCTGCCACGCCCGGGCCACCGTCAGCAGCGGAGTCTCGCCGAAGGGGCGGGCATAGAAGTTCAGCGCCGCCGGGCTCCCGGAGGGCATGAAGCCATGGGGCAGGGAAATGGCCGGGTACGTGGCCAGATTCGCCATGGAGGAGTGGCGCTGCATGGCAGACGGGGGGCGCGGGGCGCCGTCGCCACCGCCACCACCTCCACCGGGGGCGCTCCCGGCGGAGCGGGGCACCACCCACACATCCACATGCTCGGTGGCCTTTGCCAGCTCCATCATCATCATCATGCGGATCCGCTGGTGCTGGAGGTACTCCACCGCCGGCACCACCCGGCTGCTCCGCCACCCGGAGGCCCGACCGGGATTCGTCATCTCCTGGTCCCGCCCGGTGCGCACCAGTTCGTCGAAGAAGACCGCCGACTCCACCCCGATGGGGGACAGGTCGGTGGTGAACTCCGGCACCGCCACATCCACCAGCTCCATCCCCAGCCCCTCCAGGGCATCCAGGGCGGCCCGGTCGAAGCCCTTCAGCAGGGGATCACGGACCTCGGCGAAGGCCTCGCGGATCACCCCCACCCGGTAGCTCCGGGGGTCCCGCTCCGAATCCCAGTTGAAGGGGAGATCGTGGACGCTCATGTCCAGCCCATCGGGGCGGGAGATGACGCTCATGACCAGGGCGCAGTCCTCCACCGACCGGCACATGGGGCCGATCCGGTCCTGGGTCCACGACAGCGCCATGGCGCCGTGCCGGGTGACCCGTCCCAGGGTGGGGCGGAGACCGGTGACGCCGCAGCGGGCCGCAGGGCTCAGGATCGACCCGCTGGTCTCGGTCCCCAGGGCGAACCCCACCAGCCCCGCCGCGGTGGCGGAGGCCGGCCCCGCCGACGAACCGCTGGAGCCCTCCTCCAGGTTCCAGGGGTTCAGCGTCTGTCCGCCGTGCCACCGGTCCCCCTGGGCCAGCTCGCCGGTGGTGAGCTTGGCCACCAGCACCGCCCCGGCATCCCGGAGCATCTCCACGATGCTGGAGTCGTAGTCGAAGACCTGGCCCTTGAAGGCGTCGGACCCCCAGGTGGTGGGGTGCCCCTTCACCGCGATGATGTCCTTGGCCCCCCAGGGGATCCCGTGGAGGGGCCCCCGAATCTGCCCGGCCGCCATCTCCTGGTCCGCTTGCCGGGCCTGCTGGAGGGCGAGCTCGTCCAGGAAGGTCACCACGCAGTTGAGGCTCCCGTTGTACCGGTGCAGCCGCTCCAGGTACATGCGGGTGAGTTCCACCGAGGTGACCTGACCGGTGCGGAGGAGCTGGCCCAGGTGGGTCACCGGCCAGAAGGCCACCTCCTCCAGGTTGGCCGGGCGGCTCACCACGGGACTGCTCATCCGGAAGGGGTGCGCCTCCCGGTCCACGGTCATTCCCGGCACCAGGGGGCTGAAGTGGAAGGGGGGGGACACGTCGTTGGGGATGGAGATCTCCCGGAGCGACTCGTACCGGGCCAGGCTCCGGTTCACCCCCTGGAGCATGGCCTCCTCCTGCTCCTCGTCGAAGTCCAGCCCCGCCAGCGCCAGCGCCCCCCGGAGCATCTCCCGGGTCACCTCGTCGGCGCCGCTCTGCTGCATCTGCCCCCAGAGCACACCGGGAAGGAGGGTGGAACCCACCCCCATCCCTGCGAAGTGGGCCAGGAAACGGCGCCGGGTCTCTCCCGTGGGTGCGGTCATGGGGTGTGCTCCACGCAGGCGTTCGAGGGGAAGCGGGCTGCTGCAAGGCGGGAAAGCTGCGGGGGGAGGGGGTGGGGTGCAAGGCAGACACCGGCCGGGCCGTCTCCCCTGCCCCGTCCCCCCTTCCCTCAGCCGCCTCCGCCACACATCCCTGCCACCGAGGCGGCCCGGGTCCAGATCCCGTCGAACATCTCCTCCGTCAGCGTCCCGGTGAAGGTGTTCTGCTGGCTGGGGTGATAGGAGCCCAGCACCAGGAGCGGTGCCCCTCCCTCCCGGGGCAGCAGCACCTCCTGGCCATGCCCGAAGCGGGGGCGGGGGGTGGGGATGGCGACCCGCCCCTGCAGGCTCCGGAGGAGGACTCCCCACCCGAAGGCCCCCAGCGCCACCGCCACCCGGAGCCCCGGCAGGAGGAGATCCACCTCCTCCTCGATGAAGGGGGCACAGGCATCCCGCTCGGCGGGGGTGGGCTTGTTGGCCGGGGGAGCGCAGCGGACGCCGGCGGTGATCCAGACCCCGTTCAGGCGAAGCCCGTCCTCCCTGTGGTGCGACTCCGGCTGGTTCGCCAGCCCTGCCCGGTGGAGGGCCCGGTAGAGCCACTCCCCCGACCGATCCCCGGTGAACATCCTCCCGGTGCGGTTGGCCCCGTGGGCCGCAGGGGCCAGCCCCACCACCAGGATCCGGGCCTCCGGGTCCCCGAAGGCCGGCACCGGGCGCCCCCAATACTCCTCCTGGGCAAAGGCCGCGCGCTTCTCACGGGCCACCTGCTCTCGCCACTCAACCAGCCGGGGGCAGCGGCGACAGAGGGTGACAGAACGTTGCAGCCGCTCCATGCTACTATCGACATCGTTGTCCAGAACGCCCCCCACTTCCATTGGTCCATCCGTGCCACGACATTCATCCTCCAACGGAGGCCGCGCAGCCGGCAAGACCGTTGGCCCTCCCGACATCCTCCCCCGTGGTGCGTGACCCATGTTCCGCGTGCCCACCTTCGTTGCCCCCAGCCCCATCGCGGGCGTGGGAGTCTTCACCCCGTTCACCATCCCCGCCGGCACCATCCTCTGGGAGTTCACCCCGGGAGTGGACCTCCGCCTGGATCGCTCGGTGGTGGAAGGGACCCCGGAGCCCCTGGGCACCCTCCTCCGGCACTACTGTTACGAGGAGCCGGAAGGCACCCTGGTCCTGTGCGGAGACAACGCCCGCTTCATGAACCACGCCTTCGAGCCCAACTGCGACGACGACGGGGGGGAGTTCACCACCGCCGCCCGGGACATCGTGGCAGGGGAGGAACTCACCTGCGACTACCGCCGCTTCGACGCTCCCTCCGCCCGATCGGGACTGGAGGAGTGGAAGGAGCGGGGGGAACAGGGGGAGTCCGCGGCGTAGGGTGCGGAGGTCTCCGACCCCGGGGCCGGATCAGAGCTCCAGCTCCACCTGCAGGCTGCCGAAGGTCAGGCGGTGGTGGGGGGTGGGACCCAGGCGGCGGAGCGCCTCCCGGTGATGCACGGTGCCGTACCCCACGTTGGTCTCCCATCCGTACCCGGGGTAGCGGAGGGCCAGCCGCTGCATCAGGCGGTCCCGGATCACCTTGGCCACGATGGAGGCGCATCCGATGGTGTGCACCAGCGCGTCCCCCCCCACCAGGGCGTCGTGGGGCCAGGAGAGCCCCCGGACCGGGAGGCCGTCCACCACCACGTGACCCGGCGCCGTGCCCAGGGCCCGGAGCGCCCGCTCCATCGCCAGGGTGGTGGCCTGCAGGATGTTGATGCGGTCGATCTCTCGGGGGGAGGCGGCGCCCACCCCGATGGCCGATGCCTGCCGGCAGATCACCTGGTAGAGATCCTCCCGGGTGGGGCCGTCCAGCAGCTTCGAGTCGGTGGCACCCTCCACGCAGCAGTCCGGGGGGAGAATCACCGCAGCCGCCACCACCGGGCCCGCCAGGGGGCCCCGCCCCACCTCGTCCACTCCACAGATGCCGGAAACACCACGGCTCCAGAACCGCCGCTCGTAGTCGAGTGGGTCCTGGAGCCGTTGGCTCTCCATGATCGTCCCGGCGTCTTGCCGGCGGGTCGATCAGTAGGTCCGCTTCTCCCGGATCCGGGCGGCCTTCCCACGGAGGCTGCGGAGATAATAGAGCTTGGCCCGACGGACCCGGCCCCGGCGCACCACCTCGACCCCCTTGATCATGGGGGAGTTGGCGGGAAACACACGCTCCACGCCGATCCCGCTGGAGATCTTCCGCACCATGAAGGTCTCGCCCATCCCGCCGCCACGCCGGCCGATGCAAACCCCCTCGAAGGCCTGGATCCGCTCCTTCTCACCCTCCTGGATCCGGTAGAGCACACGGACGGTGTCCCCCGGCGCGAACGCGGGGAGGTCGTTCCGGGTCACTTCCCGGTCGAGTTCCTGGAGCAGCAGATCGGACATGGTACGCCTCCGGATGGAGCCGGGCCCCGTATGGACCCGGTGAATGATTTACAGACTCCAATCATAATGCGGAGAAGGGAGTTCGTGAAGAGCCCCCCTCACCTCATTCCTCTTCCTGCTCCTCCATCCACCGGGCCCAGAGATCCGGGCGCCGCTCACGGGTCAACCGCTCCGCCTCTTCCCGGCGCCATGCCTCGATCCGGGCATGGTCCCCGGTACGGAGCACCTCCGGCACCCGGTGACCCCGGAAGTCGAAGGGGCGGGTGTAGGACGGGGCACTCAGCAGCCCGTGGTCGTAGAAGGAATCCGACGAGGCGGAATCGTGGTCCCCCAGCGCTCCGGGAAGGAGCCGCACCACCGCATCGGTAACCGCCAGCGCCGCCACCTCCCCTCCAGAGAGGACGAAGTCTCCCAGGGAGATCTCCTCGGTGGCCAGATGGTCGGCGACCCGCTGATCCACGTCCTTGTAGTGACCGCAGAGGAGGGTCATCTCGGGTTGCACCGCCAGCCGGACCGCGTCGGCATGCTGGAAGGGCTTCCCCCGGGGGGAGAGGAGGATCACAGGCCCCGAGGGAGAGAGCGACTCCACCGCCAGAAAGAAGGGATCGGGCTTCATCACCATCCCCGCCCCACCTCCGTAGGCCAGGGCGTCCACCGTCCGGTGCCGATCGTGGGTGAAGTCCCTGAGGTCCAACACCCGGTACTCCACCAGCCCTGCCGTCGCCGCCCGCCCGGGAATGCTCAGGGAGAGGGGCTCCTGGAAGAAGCCGGGGAAGAGGGTGACGATGTTGATCCGCACGGGGCCCTCCGGCCTCAGAGGTCCAGGAGCCCGTCCGGCGGATCGATCCGGAGCAGCTTCCCCTCCCGGTCCACATGCACCACCACCTGCCGGGTGAAGGGGATGAGGATGGTCCGGTTCCCGGTCCTCACCTCCAGCAGATCGGTGGGCTCCAGGGAGAAGACCTCCTGGACCGTCCCCACCACCGTCCCATCGATGGTCTCCACCCGGGATCCCAGGAGCTGGTGGTAGAACACCTCGTCCGGATGGAGGGGCTCCAGCTCCTCGAAGGCCTTCAGGAGGTAGCGGCCCCGGAGCACCTCGGCATCATTCCGGCTCGCCACCCCTTCGAATCCCACCAGGTACCCCTTCTGGAAGGGACGCACCGTGGCGGCAACAAGAGGAGGGAGGTCCTCGTCCGGCTCCTCTCCGCCCAGCCGCCCACCACGCCGTTCGGCGGCCACCCGGAACCGGGCACCTGCTGCGAACGTCGAGTCTGGACGGTCGGTCAGAGGCCAGATGAAGACCTCCCCCTTGATCCCGTGCACCTTGTTGATCTGGCCCACCACCAGGAAGGCCGGCTGGACATCGGCCATGGCCGCGCCTCCGCCCCGCTGGGTCAGCCTTCCTTCGGCTCGTCGCCGGAGACCTCTTCCACCGCGGCCTCACCGGCCTCGGCAGCCGGGGTGTCGGACTCCACGGCCTCCGGGGTGGGCGCATCCGAGGCATCGGCCTCCGGAGTCACCATCGCCTCGGCCTCGGCCTCGGATCCGGCGGACTCCACACCCGCCTCCGGGGCCCCGACGGCTTCCGCCTCGGCGGCCTCGGCAGCGGCGGCGGCATCGGCCTCCGCCTGCGCAGCCGCATCGGCCTCCGCCTGGGCAGCCGCCTCGGCCTCGGCCTTGGCAGCCGCCTCCGCAGCGGCCGCAGCGTCGGCTTCCGCCTTGGCTGCAGCTTCGGCATCGGCCTTGGCCTTCAGCTCGGCGGCACGCTTCGCCGCCAGGGCCTCCGACCGGGCCTTCCGGTTGGCGTCGACGTCGGGCTCGCCCAGGGCCACCGAGGCGTCACCGCCGCGACGAGCCTTGGCCAGCAGCGACTTCACGGTGGGAGAGGGGAGGGCCCCCATGGACAGCCAGTACTCCACCCGCTCCATGTTGAGCACCAGGCGGGCGGGCTGGGTCACCGGCTTGTAGTAGCCAAGGTTCTCCACCACACGGCCGTCGCGGGGGGAGGAACCGTGGGCCACGACCACACGGTAGTGGGGGGCCTTCTTGCGACCCATGCGGGTCAGTCGGATCCGAGCTGCCATCGATTTCTACGGTTGGGCTTCCGGTCGGTCCCGCCAGTTGGCGGGGCGTTCCGGCCGCGGGTGGTCCCGGGGCTCACCCCCGGCGGGGCATGAACCCCTTCATCTGCTTCATCATCTTCTGCATTTCGGCGAACTGCTTCATGAGGCGGT
>CAYQVI010000191.1:0-7564 GCA_964420725.1 uncultured Gemmatimonadaceae bacterium
GGGGTGGTGAACTTCATCCCCGGCGATCCCCAGGCCATCACCGACGTGGTGCTGGACTCCCCGGACTTCGCCGGGCTCCACTTCACCGGCTCCACCGGGGTGTTCCGCTCCCTCTGGAAGGGGGTGGGGGACCGGATCGACCGGTACCGGAGCTATCCCCGCCTGGTGGGGGAGACCGGAGGAAAGGACTTCATCGTGGCCCACCCCTCCGCCGACCCGGAGGCGCTGACCACCGCCATCGTCCGGGGGGGATTCGAGTACCAGGGGCAGAAGTGCAGCGCCGCCTCCCGGGCCTACATCCCCGAGTCTCTCTGGGCTGCCATGGGCGACCGGCTCCGGGAGGAGACCGAGGCCATCCGCATGGGGGACCCGGCAGACTTCCGGAACTTCATGGGGGCCGTCATCCACGAGGGGGCCTTCCGGCGGATCGAGGGCTACATCCACGGGGCCCGGGACTCGGAGGACGCCCAGATCCTGGCCGGCGGGCGAACCGACGGCTCCGAGGGGTGGTACGTCCGCCCCACCCTCATCCGGGCCCGCACCCCGGACTACGTCAGCATGCGGGAGGAGATCTTCGGTCCCGTGGTGACCCTCTACGTCTATCCCGACAACACGTGGGACGAGACGCTGACGCTGGTGGACCGGACCTCACCCTATGGCCTCACCGGGGCGGTGCTGGCGGAGGACCGGCGGGTGGTGCAGCAGGCCCATGAGGCGCTGCGCTTCGCCGCCGGCAACTTCTACGTGAACGACAAGCCTACCGGGGCGGTGGTGGGGCAGCAGCCCTTCGGCGGGTCCCGGGCCAGCGGCACCAACGACAAGGCGGGGTCCATCCTGAACCTGTATCGGTGGGTCTCCCCCCGGAGCGTGAAGGAGACCTTCGACCCCGCCCGGGACTACCGGTATCCGTTCATGGGCGCCGAGTAGCATCCCGCCGCCGGGGGCGGGACCGGGGGAGCCACTGGGGAGACCCGGTGGCCCCTCAGGTCCCGCGACCGGCGGCGGCGGCCAGGCCCCGGGCCAGATCCGCCTGGATGTCCTCCAGATCCTCGATCCCCACCGAGACCCGGACGAACCCGTCGGGGATCCCCGCCTCCTCCCTGCGCCGGCGATCCATCTGCCGGTGCGAGGTGAAACGGGGTTGGCTCACCAGCGTCTCCACCCCCCCCAGGCTGGGGGCCACCCTGGCCATGCGGAGGGCTCCGCAGAAGGCGTCGGCGGCCGGCGCCCCCCCCGCCAGCACCAGGGAGACCACCCCTCCGAACCCTTTCAGCAGTCCACGGGCCCGCTCATGGTCCGGATGGCTCTCCAGTCCGGGATGCAGGACCCGCAGCACCCCCTCCTCCCCCTCCAGCCAGCGGGCCACCTGCAGCGCCAGGGAGTTGTGGCGCTCCATCCGGAGGGCCAGGGTCCGGAGCCCCCGATCCAGGAGCCAGGCCGCCTGTGGATCCAGGGAGGGCCCGTAGAGCTTCAGCATCCGCTGGACGGCAGCCACCCGGGGTGTGGTTCCTGCCACCACCCCCGCCATGAGGTCCGAGTGCCCCCCCATGTACTTGGTGGCGCTGTGGACCACCAGGGTGGCCCCATGCTCCAGCACCCGGAGATTCACCGGAGTGGCGAAGGTGGCGTCCACCATCAGTTCCAGTCCCCGCTCCGAGGCCAGGCGCGCGGGCACGGACAGGTCGGGGATGCGGAGGGTGGGATTGGTGGGGACCTCCATGTACAGGAGCCGGGTGGTGGGTCTCAGCGCCGCCTCCCAGCCCGCTCCGTCATCCGCCTCCACCCGGGTGACCTCGACCCCCCGCCGGGGGAGCTCCGACTCCATGAACTGGTGCGTGGGGCCGTAGAGGTCCCGGGCGGCCACCACATGATCGCCGGCCCGGGTGAAGGCCAGCAACGTCAGGGAGATGGCGGCCATCCCGCTGGAGAGCGCCAGCGCCGCCTCCGCCCCCTCCAGCGCCGCCAGCTTCCCGCACAGCGCCTGGTGGGTGGGGGAGTTTCCATAGCGGCCGTAGAGGGGAGACGCATCCCCGTCGGGGCCACCGACAAAGGTGGAACTCCGGACGATGGAGGGGGCCACCGGGTCGTCCCGGCCAGGCTCCGGGCTGCCCGCGTGGATCCCCAGGGTGGCAAAGCCGTCGGATGCATCCGATGACATGGGTCCTCCTTCCGTCCGATGGGTCCGGGGGGCGAGGGGGATCAGGCCCAGCCAATGCCCCCCCCTGGCTCACCCCGGGAGGATCCCCCGGGCCAGCCGGCTCAGGGCATGGATCCCCCCGTCGGGATTCCGGAGGAGCAGGCGCCTCTGCACCAGCCGCTCCAGGACCTCCCGGTCCGAGGGGACCTCCAGATGATGGTCCACCGTCTGGGAAGGGATCAGCCCCACCTCCTCCACCCGCTCCCAGACCCTCTCCTCGTCCGGGGTCCGGATCCCCACCAGACCGAAGGCCCCTTCCACGTGCTGCACCACCGCCGCCAGGCGGTGCCGCTCCAGAACCGCCTCGACAGGGTCCAGATGGACCTCGGTCACCCCCCGGAAGAGGAAGTAGGCCTCCCGGGGGCGGAGTTCCGGGAGATACCGGAGGATGAGCTTCGCCACCACTTCGTCTGCACAGGAGAAGTCCAGCACCACCACCCGGGACAGGTCTACCACCGAGAGCGCCACACGCCCACCCGTTGGGAACTGCCCCTCGATGGCCAGGCGCACCGCCTGCCCGGTGGGGCGGGTGACCAGGTAGGAATGGAGGGAGGCGACGCTCCGTTCCACCAGCTCCGCAACATCGATGTTCACGGGGTCCACAGGCAGGTCCTGGCTCATCCGGTCTCCGGCTCCCGGGCGGGGAGGACCGCTGTGATCTGCGCCCCGGGGAAGAAGGGGAGCCCCTTGGTCATGGGGGGGGTGCTGTCCCACTCGGGGACATCGGCGATCCGGGCGGTGCCGCTCCGCACCTGGAGGAGCCCCCCCCACTTCCGGATCTGCCGGCGGATCTGCTGGAGCCCCTGCCCCCTTCCAGGATCAGGGAAGCGGGTGATCCCGTGGAGGAAGGCCGCTTCCAGCGCCGTGGCATCCGACCAGCGATCTCCGAAGCGGGCGGAATGCTCCGAGGCCAGCGACCCCCGGAATCCCCGCCCCAGATCCCCCACGGAGACCACCAGCACCTGCCGTCCCAGTCGGCGGGTCCAGGTGTAGACCTGGGCGCACACCCACCCGGGCCCCTCCGCGTGCTCCACCACGTTCTGGCAGACCTCGGAGAGCACCACGGAGAACTGGATGGCCGCCGTGGCAGGATAGTGGAGCGTCCTGGACAGGATGGTCCCGGCCCGCCCCTGCACCCGATCCACCACGGCGTGGACGTCCCGGTTCGAATGGATGGCGGTCAACTCCAGGAGGACATCGGAGCCCCCCCCTCCCCGCCGGGGGGGGCGGGCCTCCAGGGTGAAGATCTCCGCTCCCTCCTGGAAGAAGCCCGCCCGGGACAGGTACCCCTGGACCTCGGACTGCTCCGGGAGACTCAGGGGGACGGGTGACCCGGTCCGGCTCCGGAGGAGGGAGCCTGCAGAGAGGAGGGCCACGATCCCCGCCGGATCGGCGAAGCGGAGGTGGCGGGCATCCAGGAGGGCCCGTTCCCCGGAGGCGGCGGACTGCTCCACCTCTCCCAGGAAGGGATCGAGGGACAGGTAGTCCAGCGAAGCCGGTACGTCGATGACCTTCACCGCCGGTCCCTCCCCGGGGCGAGACGCCCCTCCAGGTGCAGATGCAGACCCCGGGCGCCTCGATGGGTCACGTTCCTGGCCGCACTCCGGTTCGCCCTGGCCATGGCCTCTTCCAACGGGTCCCCCGCCAGGAGCCGGGCGAAGAAGGTGGCCCCCCACACGTCGCCGCACCCGGTGGGGTCCCCCTCCGCCGGCAGCCCGTCCAGGGGGATCCGACCGCTCCGGAAGGGGCCCGAAGAACCCACCCGGTGCCGGGTCTCCCACCAGGTGGAGGGATCGGAATCGAAGGCGGAGCCCGCCACGTAGGCGGCCCCCCGCCCCGCCAGGGTGATGCAGATGAGCTTGAGTTGTGTGCCCACCACTCCCGCCGCCAGCGCCCAGGGGTCCCCCTGCACCCGCCCCAGGAGATCGAATTCGTCCTCGTTCATCTGGACCACGTCGAAGCACCCCAGCCAGTCCTCCCACTCGGGGAGGGGGCGGGGGACACGGAGCCCTTCCTGCCCGATTCCCAGGAAGAGGGAGTGGAGGTCGGCGTAGGTGGGACCCTGGTAGCCGGCCCTCAGCGCCCGGGCGGCATCCAGATCCATCTCGTAGCCGGAGATGAAGTTGACGTAGACGGCGTCGCACCCCCGGATCCTGGGGGCCAACTCGGGCCAGATCCAGGGGGGAACCCCTCCCGAGAGCCGCTCGGACCGCCGGCTTCCGGTGGTGTAGTGGAGTTCCACCCGGTTGTTGGGTTCCGGAACCACCACCAGGGCGTCCTCCGGGCGCACCCGTGGAATCTCCCGGAGGAAACGGTAGGCATCCTCCGCCAGGTCCCGTCCCACCTTGATGATGGGGACCACCTCCCACTCCTCCGGGAGAGCGGCGGCCAGCGCCCCCAGGGCGTAGCCAATCCCCCCCCACTCCTGGAGGGGAGCCCGATGCCCGGTGGGATCGTGGATCGTATCCCAGACCATGGTCCCCACCACGGCGAGACGGCGGGGACCGTCGGGGCGGTCCTTCTGATCGAAGGGCGTCACAGGTGCCCCACGGCGACCCGCTTGAACCCCCCCGCCGCACCGATGACCCCGGCGGTCTCCGGGAGGCGGGCGGCCAGGATCCGACATGCCTCGGCAGCGGGACGGAATGCTCGCCGGCGCACCTCGGCCCGGATGGGTTCGAAGAGGAGGTCCCCGGCCCGGGTCACCCCTCCGGCAATGACCACCGCCCCGGGATTCAGGGCATTGATGATGTTGGCCACCCCCACCCCCAGCAGCTTGGCGGTTTCCAGGATCACCTCGTGGGCGTAGACATCCCCCGCCAGGGCGGCCTCCGACACATGGGCCGCCGTCAGGGCATCCAGCTCCCCCTCCACCATCTCCACCAGGAGGGAGGCGGCCCCGGCCTCGATCCCCTCCACCGCCCGTGCGGCGATGTTGGGGCCGGAGGCGTAGGCCTCGAGACACCCGTAGTTGCCGCACTTGCAGCGGCGTCCCGCGAAGTTGATGGTCATGTGGCCGATCTCCCCCGCCGCATCGGAGACGCCGTGGAAGATCTCCCCATTCAGGATGATCCCCCCTCCGATTCCGGTCCCCAGGGTCATCCCCACCAGGGTGTCCACCCCCTGCCCGGCCCCCAGCCACCACTCGCCGTAGGTGGCGCAGTTGGCATCGTTGTCCAGGGTGGCCGGGAGCTGGATCCGGTCGGTGATCAGGTCCCGGAGCGGGAAGTTCCGCCATCCCAGGTTGGGGGTGGTGATCACCACCCCGGTGCTCCGGTCCAGGGGCCCCGGCGAGCCGATCCCCACACCGGCCACCGCCTCCGGGGGGGCCCCGGTGCTCCCCAGCACCTCGGCCATGGAACTCCGGATCATCTCCACCACCCGGCCCACCACCGCCTCTCCGCCGCCGGCGGCATGGGTGGGAAGCCGGCGCAGCGCCAGGGGCTCGCCCCCCTCCCAGGGGACCAACCCCACACAGAGGTTGGTCCCGCCGATGTCCACCCCGATGATCCACCGGGGATTCCCCGTCACCCGGATCCTGCCCTCAGGACCTCCGCTCATCCCAGGAGTCGCTCCACCGCAGCCATCACGGACGCCGTCTCGATGAGGTTCATGCACTCATTCCTCGCGTGGGGGAGCAGGGTGCCCGGGCCGGATCTGGGGCACACGTTCTTCTTGCACGGCGCACAGGGGAGCGGGGCTCCGTGGACCCGCTCGTCCCGGGCCCCCAAAGGATGGACCTCCTGCGGGTCGGACGAGCCCCAGAGGGTGATGGTGGGGGTCCCCACCGCCGCCGCCAGGTGCATGGGCCCCGTGTCATTGGTGACGAAGAGTTCACAGATGGAGAGGACCGCCGCCAGACCCGGGAGATCCGTGCGCCCTCCCAGATCCATGATCCCCGGCGCCCCTGCCGCCACCTCCCGGGTGAGATGGGCCTCGTTGGGAGCCCCCAGGACCACCACCCTGGCCCCCCGGGCTGCAAGGAGCCTCCCCACGGCGGCAAAGCGCTCCACCTCCCAGCGTCGGGCGGGGGCATTGGAGCCCGGGAAGAGCCCCACCAACGGTCCGTTCCCTGGGGGGAGGCGCTCCAGCCATCGCTCCACCACCGCCCCGGGAGGAATGATGCGCCCCGGCTCCAGCGGATCGATGGGAGGAAGACCGGCCAGGAGCCGGAGGTTGTTCACCCGGTGGTTCCCCCGGAATCGCGCCCTGGGGACGGCCTCCGCCAGGAGGCGGTCCCGCCCGTCCCCGGACATCCCCCGGAGGTGGGACACACCCCCGGCCCGGAAGAGGAGGGCGGCGGAGAACGAGCCGCTGAGGAGGATCCCCCGCCCATACCGGCCGGTCCGGAGCTGCTCCATGACCTGGAACCACCCTGAGGCACCGCGGCGGAAGGGGATGATGCGACCCTGGAGCCCTGCCATCTCCAGCAGGGGGACCAGGGACGAGACCACCACGATGTCGCCCCCCCGGTCCCGGAGGGCTCCCAGCGCCATCACCACATCCCCCAGGTGATTGGGAGCCCGGACCACCAGCGGTCCGCCACTCCCTCCCCCGACGTCTGTCCCGCTCCGTGCCGGGGCGCTCACCGTCCCCCCCTGCCGCAGGTCACTCGCTGAGGGAGAGCACGGCCAGGAACGCCTCCTGGGGGATCTCCACGGAGCCCACCTGCTTCATCCGCTTCTTCCCCTCCTTCTGCTTCTCCAGCAGCTTCCGCTTGCGGCTGATGTCTCCGCCGTAGCACTTGGCGGTGACGTTCTTCCGCATGGCCTTCACCGACTCCCGGGCCACGATCTTGGTGCCGATGGCCGCCTGAAGCGCCACCTCGAACTGCTGCCTGGGGATGAGTTCCCGGAGCCGCTTCACCAGATCCCGCCCGTACTCCTCCGCCTTGGATCGGTGGATGATCACCGAGAAGGCGTCCACCTGGTCTCCATTCACCAGGATGTCCAGCTTCACCAGGTCGTCGTTCCGGTACTCGCTGAAGTCATAGTCCAGCGAGGCGTACCCCTTGGTGCCGCTCTTCAGGCGGTCGTAGAAGTCCAGCACGATCTCCGCCAGCGGGAGGTCGAACTCCATCTCCACCCGCTGCGGATCGGGGTAGTGCATCCCATGGAAGACCCCCCGACGGTCGTAGCAGAGCTTCTGGACATTCCCGATGAACTCCGCGGGGCAGACGATCCGTGCCTTCACGATGGGCTCGCCGATGCTGGCGATCCGCCCCCGCTCGGGGAGCTTGGCCGGGGTCTCCACCGCCATCTCGGAGCCGTCGGTGAGGCGGACATGGTATTCCACGTTGGGGACGGTGGTGATGAGCTCCACCCCGAACTCCCGGTCCAGCCGCTCCTGGATGATCTCCATGTGGAG
>CAYQVI010000192.1:0-7523 GCA_964420725.1 uncultured Gemmatimonadaceae bacterium
CCCGGCCTGGTGGAAGACCTCGGGCTCCCGGATCTCCCCCTCCAGCACCGTCCAGCGCTGCGAGATCCAGCGGTGTCCCACCTTCCGGAGGGGTCCCCGGTGGGTGGAGCGGAGGGTGTCCACCGCCACCACCGCCCCGGCGGGATCCAGATAGCGCTCCTCCCGGAGTTCCAGCGGCTCCCACTCCCCGTCCAGCCGGTAGCGGGTGGGGGCGTCCGGGTCGTCCACCTCCTCCAGGTAGTAGTCCATGACGTCGGCCCCCACGTTGGTGAAGGTCCAGGCCACGTCCCGGTTGAATCCGATGACCACGCCAGGGAGCCCCGGGATCGTGACCCCGTAGACATCCAGGGAATCCGGGACCACAAGGTGGACCTCGTACCAGACCGAGGGGAGGGTCAGCTCCAGGTGGGGATCCCCGGCCAGGAGGGCGTTCCCCCCGGCGCTCCGGGAGGGGGATACCGCCCAGTTGTTGCTCCCCACCGCATCCGGTGGCCGCGCCGGAAGCCCCAGGGCCAGCCGCCCCTCCGCCCCCCCCAGCGTCTCCAGGAGGGCTGCTGCCACCGGATCCCCTCCCCCCGGGGGAGGGAGCGCCACCACATCCTTCCGGGGGGCGGTCCCGCCGTTGGGCTGGATGGGTTCCACGATGGGGGCGTGCACCGGGAAGAGGGCATCGGCGGCCTCCCGGCCCACCCGGGCGGTGGCCGCCAGGTGCTGCAGTTCATTCTCGGATGAGGCCAGCGTGCGGCCCATCCGGTGCATCAGGTGCACCATCTGGAGGGGGCCGAAGCGGGCCGGGCGCTGTCCCAGGAGGGTGTACTCAAGGGGGAACTCCCGGGGGGAGAGGCCGTCCACCCAGGCGTTCACCCCCTGGGCGTAGGCGGTGGCCATCCGGAAGGTGGGGGAGGTGGTGTCCGCCGCCGCCAGCCGGGCCTCGGCGGCCCGGGGCATCCCCAGTCGCCGGGTGGCCCGGTCCATCGCAAGCACCGTGGGCCCCAGCAGCTCCGTGAGCGTCCCCCCTCCCGCCCGGGCCTGCATCTCGATCTGGAAGAGGCGGTCCCGGGCCACGACATACCCCAGCGCCCTGTAGGCATCCAGGGTGGTGGTGGCGAAGATGTGGGGCACATCCCGGTCGTCGTAGATCACCTCCACCGGCCCCTGCAGACCGGGAATGGCGGCATCGGCCAGAGGGGGAAACTCGGCGGTGCGCACCGTGGCCCAGATCCCGTTGGCGGGATCCAGGAGGGGGCCCAGGGGGGGAAGGGGACCCACCGGGCGCAGGGCCAGCCATCCCACTCCCAGCAGCACCAGGAGGGAGAGGAGGGGGCGGAGGAGACGGGTTCGATCGGCGGACATGGAGGGAGAAGCTGGGGACGTGCTGGGGCGGGGGCAACCGGTACCGGAGGATCCCGGTGATCCTGCCACTCGCCCAGGTGGGCGGCGGCGCGTAGCTTGGCCCGCACGGGCCCCCGGGCCACACCTCCCACCCGATCCTCGGTTGCAACCGGATGCGCCTCGTCCCTGGAACACTCCTCTGCGCCCTCGGGCTTCTCCTTGGCACCGCGTGCGGGCCGGCCGGACCGGGGGCCCGCGTTGCCGATGGGGCCGACGCGCCCCGCCCCAACATCGTCTTCGTGATGCTGGATGACGTCCGATACGACGACGTGGTGGACCACCCCTTCGTGGAACTTCCGAACCTGGCCCGCCTGATGCAGGAGGGGGCTTCGTTCCAGCACTTCTACACCTCCGCCCCCCTCTGCTCCCCCAGCCGGGCGGTCTTCCTCACCGGCCAGTATCCCTGGCGGAACGGGATCGTGGACAACGGCGAGCGGGCGGAACTGAGCCACCAGATCGTCACCTTCCCCCGGCTGCTCCAGGAGGTGGGATACCACACGGGGTTCTTCGGCAAGTGGCATATGGGCCATGAGGACGACACTCCCCGACCGGGCTTCCACCGCTGGGTCAGCTTCGTGGGGCAGGGGGTCTACTTCGATCCTGAAATGAACATCGACGGTCAACTGGTCCAGCAGGAGGGCTACATGACCGACCTGCTGGTGGAGCATGCCGTGGAGTTCATTGCGGCGGCCCCCCCGGAGGCCCCCTTCCTGGCCTTCATCGCCCAGAAGGCGGTGCACCCCGAGACGCATCCGAACAACGTCCGGACCTTCCCCCCGGCGACGGGGGACGAGCACCTCTGGCACGGGGCGGAGATTCCCCGGGACCCGAACTGGCGGGCTCCCGTGGACGACAAACCGGCACTGGCCCGACCGGTGGAGTTCGACGACCCCCGGAGCCCCGCAGGGGGGCTCCCCGACGAGGACGTGTTCGGGCGCCTGCGGATGCTGGCGGCGGTGGATCGGGGAATCGGACGGCTCATCGAAGCGCTGGAAGCCCGGGGGGTGCTGGACCAGACGCTGTTCGTGGTGACCAGCGACCAGGGCTTCTTCTACGGGGAGTTCGGGCTGGCCCAGGAGCGGAGGCTGGCCTACGAGCCCAGTATCCACATTCCGCTGATCGTCCGGTATCCCGGCGTCGTACAGGCGGGATCCCGTCCCGTGGCGCTGGCCAGCAATGTCGACATCGCCCCCACCATGCTGGACTTGGGAGGGGCATCCGCCCCGGGGGTGCTGGACGGCGTCTCCCTGATGCCGGCGCTCCAGGATCCTGCCGCCGCCGGGCGGGACGCCCTCCTCATCGAGTACTACACCGACTCAGTCTTCCCCCGGCTGCAGAACATGGGGTACAAGGCCGTGCGCACGGAGCGGTACAAGTACGTGCGCTACGAGGAGCTGGAGGGGATGGACGAGGTCTACGACCTGCAGGCCGACCCGTACGAGATGGACAACCTCTGGCCCCACCGGCTCCCTGCCGGGGTGCTGGAGGAGTTGACCCGCCAGCTGGATGCGGAGGTGGCGGGGGGGGACTGACGGCGTGGTGGAGGGGAGAGCGGGGTCGCCCGGACATGGGGCGGCCCCGTCAGGCCATGTCCATCGCCTCACCGGTTCGGACGCCGGACCGACCCACCAACACCTTGTCCACCCGGTGACCATCCATGTCCACCACCTCGAACTTCAGGTCGTGGAGTTCGAAGGTGTCCCCCGTGTGGGGAATCCGGCCCAACTCCGTGACCACGAGGCCACCCAGGGTGTGATAGGCCCGCCCCCCCGGTACCCGGGGTTCCTCGAGATTCAGGGAGACCCAGAACTCGTCCATGGTGAGCGATGCGTCCACCAACCAGGAGCCATCTTCCCGCTGCACAACGCGTGGCTCCGTATCCAGCCCAAGGTCCCCGGTGATCTCCTCCAGGACGTCGTTCAGCGTGACCAGGCCCTCCACTCCGCCATACTCGTCGATGACCACGGCCAGGTGGATCCCGCTCTCCCGGAACATGGTGAGCAGCCGCAGCGCCCGCAGGCTGCTGGGGACGAACAGGGGCTGACGCAGCGCGGCCCGGGGGTCCAGTGGCCGACCTTCCAGCAGTTCGGCCAGGAGGTCCTTCACCCGGACCATCCCCAGGACCCGGTCCACTTCGCCGTCACAGACGAGGTAGTGGGAGAACCGATGGCGCACCAGTTCGCTGCGGTGGGCCTCCGGCGCGTCGCGTATGTCCAGCCACTCGATCCGTTGCCGGGGGGTGACCAGGGAGCCGACCCGCTGGTCCGCCAGCCAGAACACACGCTCCACAAGGTCGTGCTCTTCTTCCTCGAAGACACCAGCGGCCATGCCGACGTCCAGAAGGGCGGAAACCTCCTCCTCGGTGACCGGCGGCTCCTCCGCTTTGCGCACGCGCAGCAGCTTCAGCAACCCCTCGGTGGAGACGCTGAGAACCCGCACGAAGGGTGAGGCCACGATGGAGAGTCCGTGCATCGGGGCTGCCACAAGCCCGGCGATCCGCTCCGGCTGGTTCAGCGCGATGCGTTTCGGTACGAGCTCCCCCACCACCAGCGAGAGGAAGGTGATGGCCGCCACCACCGCGAAGAGGGCCACCCCCTCGCTGTAGGGCGCCATCGCCGGAAAGCCTTCCAGGTAGTTGTCCAGCCGGCCGGCGATGCTGGCACCACCGAAGGCGCCAGCGAACACCCCCACCAGGGTGATGCCGATCTGGACCGTGGAGAGGAAGCGGGTAGGGTCCTCGGCGAGTTCCAGAGCCCGCCGCGCCCGGGCGTCCCCGTCCGAGGCACGCTGCTGCAGCCGGGACTTCCGTGAGGAGACCACGGCAATCTCCGACATCGCGAAGACCCCGTTGATCAGGATCAACGCGAGGATCAGCAGGATCTCGAAGGTCATCGACGAGCCGAGCATTCAGGAACTCCCCAGGCGGGCATGAGTCGTCAGCTGCCCGACACAGGCAGACGCCGCGGACCAGCCCTGCCATCGGCGGAGCGACGGGGTACTCTAGCGACGAAAGTCCTGCGTGCGAAGTGGGATGGTGTGGCGGTGGGGGGCTTTCACGTTCTGCTCCGGCACTTCATCCTGCTGGGGCGATGCGGCACCGCACACACAGGAGATCCCATGCGTCCTCCGGCCAACCTGCTCCGGCTCTTCGTCCTATCCACCGCTCTGGCCGGCTGCTCCGGGGGAGGGCCCCCCCCCGCCGCCGACGCACCCCCGGAACGCACCCGGCCCCAGAGGGACTCCCTCCTGTCCACCCTCCCGGTGCCCGGAGCCCAGGGGGTGGGGCGGGCGTTGGACGCCGCCGGGGCCGCTGCGGAACGGGCCCGTCAGCACGACACCATCCGGTGAGTTTGCCGTCGTCCCGGTGCTCCGGAGACACCCCCGTCCCGGGGGGCACGCCGGTCTGACCGGCCGTCGTCCGCCGGTACACCGGCCCCACAACCACCGGACCCCGGACCCTGTCCGGGTCCGGGGTCCGGTCCGGGAGCGCCCGGCCAACTCTCCTCAGGCCAGGAAGCTCTTCAGCATCCAGATGGTCTTCTGGTGCACCTGGATCCGGCCGATCATCAGATCCTCGGTCTGATCGTCTCCGGACTTCCCCGCCACGTCCCGGGCCTTCATCAGGTCCTTCACCAGCGCTTCGTTGGCCCGCACCAGGTGGGACACCATCTCCTCCGACGAGGAGTCTTCCTCGATCTCCTTCATCCCCGCCATCCGGGCCAGGTTCTGGAGCCCACCGGGGGCCAGGGCACCCAGCGCCCGGATCCGCTCGGCAATCTCGTCGATGGCGGTGAAGAGCTCGGTGTACTGCTCCTCGAAGGCGTTGTGGAGGGAGAAGAAGGCCGGCCCCCGCACGTTCCAGTGGCAGAGGTGGGTCTGACCCAGGAGGGCATAGCTGTCGGCCACGACCTGACGGAGGGCGGTCACGACCTCGGTGGAGGAGCCGGTCGTGGTGGCTGCTTTGGGGCTCATATGGACCTCACGATGAGAACGGAAGAGAATCGGAACGGGGGGCAGCGGTGATCCGTCAACCCCCCTTCCATGGTAGGCCGGGGGGAGGAAGAAGTTCAACTCCTTGACCCTGCTCCTCGAGGTAGATCTCCTGCTCCTGCACCAGCGACCGGGTCTCGGGGGTGAGGGGATCCCCCACCACCTGGTCCATGTAGTCCGGTCCCCGAAGGGTGCCGCCGGTGATACGGAGTCGTTGGCCCGGGTTGATGTCCACGGGGACCTCCCGGGGTTGCAGGGTCTCGTCGTGCGATGCGTCCGGTACTCCGGCCCACGCTCCCGTGTCAGCGGTCCCGGGTGGACGTCGATCCCTCGCCCCAGAAGGAGGTGTCCCGGTAGCGGGGGTGCCGGTACCTGCTCTCCCCGGCCAGGGCGCCCTGCCAGGCCCGGGTCACCTGGTCCTCGTGCTCCCGGGCCAGCGCCCCCTGTTCGTAGCGGGGGATTCCCGCCAGCCCTGTGGAGAGCACCCCCTCCAGCATGACCTCCTCGTCATCCTCATCCAGGGTGACGAAGCCGGCGGGAACCAGGATGTGGTGCTGACCTGCAGGGGTCCCTTCGTCCAGATCGATGACGAAGTAGCGCACCTTCATGATCCCGGTGTCTCCGATGAGGTGGTCCACCGTTCCGATCTCGGCTCCGGTGGGGTCCACCACGGTCCACCCCCGGGGATCCGGGTCCCCTTCGGCCACCGTGTAGTCGTCCAGCTCATCCAGGCGCCCGAGCGTGCCGGCGCCCTCTCCCCGGACCCGGTCGTGCTGATCCCGGTCCCGGTCAAGGCCCCGTTCGCTCCGGAATTCAGGGCGGTGGTAGTAGTGCATGTTGCCGTACCGCTCGTCCCACCCCTCCCCGATCCGGCGTTCCCGGTCCTCATCCAGATCCTCCACACGGCCTTCCCATCCGGGGATGCTCGTCATGGAGTCCCGCTGCAGTCCCGGCAAGGTGATCCGGTGTCCCTCCCGGTCGGCCCGGGCATGTTCCACGGCACCAGCACCGTGTCGTCCCGGTCGTCCAGATCCACCTCCAGGTAGCGGATCGCCCGGGTGTCCTTGTCCACGAGGAGGTCCTGGACGGTGCCTACCCGGGTGCCCCCTTCGGCCACAACCGGCCATCCCCGGACGTCGGGTCTTCCCTCGGGCGTCCGGTAGTCGCTGATGCTTCGTGCTGAACCCAGGGCCATGGTAGTCCTCCCGGACAGGTGGATGGGGGCGATATACTGTACTTTTAGTGGTGCGAGTCACGTTCCGCCTTGCGGGATCGCCCGTGCCAGTGGCGAGGGGGATTCGGAGGGCCACTCCATGTTGCTCCGGGGGGATATGCAAGAGCAGCGGGCGACCCCCTGGGGCCGCCCGCTGGTTGATCAATCCTGGAATCTGGGAGGAGGGGCAGAGCACCCGCGGCGATGGGGATGAAGTCCTGGGCGGCCAGGAGCTGGTTGGCCGGAAGGCGGAATCCTTGCAAATCCCGCCGATCCCATTGTCGAAGCTACATCAGCTCCGGCGCCTCCAGCTCCGGGGACGGTGGGCTCACCGCTCCATCTCCATCTCCGCCTCCACCTCCGCCACCCGCCGGATCACCCCCACCACGCTGTCCGGGGAGAGGGAGATGGAGTCGATCCCCGCCCGCACCAGGAAGGCGGCAAATTCAGGGTCGTTGCTGGGTGCCTCCCCGCAGATCCCCACCGTGCGGCCGGCCCCATGCGCGTCCTCGATGAGCATCCGGATCAGCCGCTTCACCGACGGCTGGCTCTCGTCGAAGAGCTCCGCCAGTCGCTCCGCATCCCGGCTGATCCCCAGGGTGAGTTGCGTCAGGTCATTGGACCCGATGGAGAAGCCGTCGAAGCGCTCTGCGAAGGCCCCCGCCTCCAGGATGTTGGTGGGGATCTCCGCCATCACGTAGACCTGTAGCCCCTCCTTCCCCCGCTCCAGCCCGTTCTCCGCCATCACCTCCAGCACCCGGTCTGCCTCGGCGGGGGTGCGGCAGAAGGGGATCATGACCACCACGTTGTCGAAGCCCATGGCCCCCCGGACCCGCTGGATGGCCCGGCACTCCAGGGCGAAGCCGTCCCGGTACCCGTCGCTGTAGTACCGGGACGCCCCCCGCCACCCCAGCATGGGGTTCTCCTC
>CAYQVI010000193.1:0-7467 GCA_964420725.1 uncultured Gemmatimonadaceae bacterium
CCCCCGGTTGGAGCTCCTGGCAGGGACCCGGGTGGACCGGTTCGGATTCATCGAGGAGACCCGCCTCTCCGGGCGGCTGGCGGCCGGGTTCGACCTCACCCCCGGGCTCACCCTGAATGCCGGGGCGGGGCGGTATCACCAGGCTCCGGAGCTGGTCCTCCTGAATGCGGCCCCGGCGAACCGGGGGCTGGACCCCATGCGGGCGGACCACCTGGTGGCGGGGGCGGAGTACCGTCCCCGGGAGGATGTGCGCTTCAAGGTGGAGGCGTACCGGAAGTGGTACGGGGACTACCCGGTCTCCACGGAGTACCCCACCCTCTCCCTGGCCAACACCGGGGATGACTTCGGTGTGCAGGGGCTTCTCCTCCCCCTCTCCTCGGTAGGGGAGGGGCGGGCCTCCGGGTTCGAGGTCTATATGCAGAAGAGCAGCACCGGCACCTGGTGGGGTCAGCTCTCCTACTCCTTTGCCGACTCGGAGCACCGGGCGCTGGACGGGGTGTGGCGGACGGGATCCTTCGACGTGCCCCACACCTTCACGGGGCTGGGGGGTGTCCAGTGGGGACCGTGGGAGTTCTCGGGGAAGTACGCGTATGCCTCGGGAAGGCCCCGCACCCCCTTCCTGCTGGACGCCTCGGTGCAGCAGAACCGGGCCATCCTGGACCTGGACCGGATCAACGGGGAGCGCTTCCCCGCCTACCAGCGGCTGGACCTGCGGGTGGACCGTCGATTCAACCATGACGGCTGGAGTGCCGTGGTCTTCACCGAGGTGCTCAACGTCTCCAACCGGGTGAACGTCCAGCAGCAGGTGTGGAATCCCAAGGTCCGGGGCCCGGACACCATCGACCAGTACACCTTCCTCCCCAACATCGGCTTCAGCCTGAAGTTCTGATCCGACAGGACGAGGGGCTCCTTCCCGGATCCGGGAAGGAGCCCCTCGCCACCGGTCGCCCCCCTGTCGTGGAGGGCGCAGTCAGCGACTCACCAGTTCTCCAGTACCGCCTCGAATTCCCCCACCATGGTGGGGTGACCATGCCGACCTGCGGCCTCGATCCCCTTCCGGTAGGCC
Source organism: uncultured Gemmatimonadaceae bacterium (assembly GCA_964420725.1). Classification (GTDB taxonomy): domain Bacteria; phylum Gemmatimonadota; class Gemmatimonadetes; order Longimicrobiales; family Gaopeijiaceae; genus CAYQVI01. The sequence goes on from CAYQVI010000193.1 coordinate 1,067, forward strand.
TCCCTGGCCTCCTCCTCGCGTCCCAGCTCCCGGAGCGCCGCTCCCAGGCGCCCCCAGGCGTTCCCCTCATCGTCCGTGCGTTCCAGGTAGCCCTGCAACGCCGTCACCCCGTCCTCCAGTTGTCCGGCGTTCAGGTACTCCAGCGACAGCCCGAAGTGGAGGCGGGGGTCGTCGGGGCGGGTCTCCAGCATCTTCCGGAGGGTTTCGATGCGTGCGGACATGGGGTGCCTGAAAGGGGGGGAAGCTGAAGCTCGACCAGAGGGACCCGTGCCGTCGTCCGGATTCCGGACGGGGCGTCCCCTTCAGTCGGGGAACTGGAAGGTCAGGGCCATCTCGGGGGTGGGCTCATGCCCGGTAACCAGCTCGATCATCGCCGACATCTCCCGACCCACCTCCTCGATGCGGGTCTGCACCGTGAGGGCGTGGGCGAACTCGAAGTAGGCGGCCACTGCGCCCTCGTCCGCCGGGTGCATGGCCAGCACTGCCGTCTCCATGTCGGCCCTGAGGCAGTTCACGATGGCGGTGATGGCGGTGGACAGCCCCTGCTGGTCGGCCAGGGTCTCCACCTCCAGGTCACCCTCCAGGCGGTGGAGGAGCGCCTCTACCGCGGCCCTGGATTCCGGGGGGGCCACAACGGCGCAGCCCCCTCCCTCATCCTCCCGGGAGAGGAAGGCGTGGGCCCCATGATTGAGGGCCATCACTTCCTCGAAGTTGCATCGGAGCAGCACGGTTCGTCCCATCCATCCGGGGATCGTGCCGGTAGACCGGCGGATCCGTCCGGTTTCAGTCCACGGCGGGGCCAGATGACCCCACCGGCATCTCATCCGGAGCAAGCTCCGGGCCGGGGCGGGGAGAGCCCTCCTCCAGCACCTCCACCGGGTCCCCCACCCCGATCCGTCCAGGGCCCTGGTGGACGACGTTCTGACCGAACCAGATCGTCCCCTCCATCTTCCGATACCCGGCCAGCGCCCGGAGGGGTTCCTTCCCCGGTACCCCGGTGGCCTGGTCCACCCCCGGCACGCTGCAACGCCGACAGGGCTTCAGCACCGAGAACGCCACCCCCGCGATCCGGATGGCCCGCCACCGATCCTCCCCGTGGGGAGGGACCCCCTCCACCACGACGTTGGGGCGGAACCGGTCCACCCCCACCGGTCGCTCCAGACGCCGGTTCAGCTCGTCCATGGAGCCCCGGGACAGGAGGAGCAGGGGGTATCGATCGGCGAATCCCACCCCTGCCCCCGGGGCTCCTGCCGGATCGGCAGCCCGGAGGCTCCGGCTCTCGTCCAGCCGCACCAGGTGGGCCGGGACCCCAAGCACCCGGGACAGCCAGGCGTCCGCTTCCGGGGACACCCGCTCCCCCGTGGCCTCGTCCCCCCAGATCTCCACCCTCTGCCGCTCCCCCTCCCCCGGTTCCGTGGGGACCCGGATGGTCCCTCCCCCCGGGGCCAGCAGCTCCAGCCCACCCTCGTGGAGACGGGGCTGGATCAGGGCCATCCGGGGAAGGCGCCGCTGGGTGAGGAAGTGGCCTGCCGGGTCCACCACCATCCAACGTCGATCCAGCTCCGGCCCCAGTGCGTCCAGCTGGACGGCCTCCAGGCGGACCCCGCCGGCGGACTTCACCGGATAGATGTACAGCTCCGCCACCCGGACCCCGCTCATCGCCGCCCCCGGGTCACGCCCTGATCCCTCGCCCCTCCGGCAGGGGAGGGTCCCCTCCGGACTCCGGCCCCCTGACCTTCACCGCCTCCAGGGGGATGGAGACCTTCAACTCCCCCCCCATGTGGACATCGAAGGAGAAGCGTCCCGGCTCCGGAAGGACCACCCCGTCCAGGTTGAACACCTGGGGAATCCGGAGCACGCCTCCGGTCCCCCCCTGGGGTGGCCCCACCTGGATCGTGCCATCCAGCCGGAGCACCTCTCCCCCCGGCCCCTTCATGCGGATGGAAACCTCGTGGGACCCCACGTCGGCGAAGCCCCCGCTGAAGCGGATCACCAGCGCCAGGCGGCCATGCTGCACCGGGTACTGGACCGCAGCCAGCCGGTCAAAGACGCCCAGGATGTTCAGCTTCCCCGCAGCATCCACCGTGGCGGCGTCGGCGAGCAGGGCAAGATCGATGTCCATGGAAGACGGTATCCGTGGTCTGGGTGGAGATGCAAGCGGAAAGGCGGCCCGGGGGGCTTGACCGTCACGTTCCGTTCGAGGTGGAGGGGGCGCGGCGCAGGAGTCGCTCCCCCCCGACGAACCCCATGATGATGTTCAGCAGCATGTGTCCAACCACCGCAGGCCAGAGGCTGCCGGCGGCCAGCGTGATCCAGGCCAGCACCAACCCCACGGTGGCGGTGCGGGCCACCCCCAGGGGACCCTGGTAGGCGTGGGAGAGTCCGAAGGAGAGGGAGGAGAGGAGGACTGCCGCCGGGACTCCAGCCAGGGCGGTGAGTCCCGCCAGGGCATACCCACGGAAGGCTGCCTCCTCCCCCACCCCCGCCGCCGCCGACACCCCGGAGAAGGCCAGTCGCTCCCGGGGTGTGCGGGGAAGGAGGGCCGCCACCAGGGGACGCTCCGGGATCCTGGCTGCCAGCCCCACAAGGTGGGCCAGGGCGGTGACCGCCAGTCCCCCGGCCACCGCCACGAAGGACCACCCCGTCAGCGCGGTCCACCCCCCCGGCGGGAGATTCAGTCCCATCCCCACCCAGCCATGGCGCTGTATACCCAGCACCGCCGAGGCCACTCCCAGGAGGAGGAGGACCACCACCGTGTCCCGGTAGAGTGCCCAGCGATGCTCCTCCACCATGCGGGCCTCGGGGTCCACACGCCCCATGACCACCGCCTGGATGCAGGCCAGGGCGGGGAGGATCAACAGGATGGTGCCCAGGAGCAGGATATGGAGGACGATCACCGGGGTGCCCACCCCCATCCACCCTCCGGTTGACTCCCCCCTGCGCTCTTCCTATCGTCCCGGACCACAGGTGTGGGGTCGATGGACCCCCTCCTCCCTCCCAGACCACGAGACGATTCCCGCATGACAGCCCAGATCTCCAGTGGACAGGTGGTCTTCCGGGTGGTGGACGCCTTTCGTGGACCCCACACCGGATGGATCCTGCGACTGAAGGTGCAGGAGGGGAAGGCCCCGGGGATCGGCACGCTCGTGGGTTCCCGCTTCCGGGTGGAAGGGCGGGACGGGGTGGTGCGCACCGTGGAGGTGAAGGGGTTCCCGGTCATGGGGGGGAAGCCCTCGGACGACCGCCTGCAGAGCACCGGACGGTTGGACCTGCACGTGGAGATGGTGGACGGCCCCGAAGGAGATATCGTGCTCCGTTCCCTGGTCCGCCCTGCCTGAGTCCCGTCAGGACCCCGATCCGCTCCTGAGCCCCGGCGGCCGGGATTCGAAGGTCTCCTCGAACCAGTCACGGTAGGCATCCAGGCGGTCCCCACGGGCGGCCTCGAACTCCTGCCTGGCCTCCGGGAACTCGTCCCCCCGGGCCGTGAGGATGTACTCATCCAGGTACCCCGCCTGGCTCGCCCAGAGCAGTTCATCCAGGGGAGCATAGGGCGCCGCGTCGTAGATGGCCCGACCGTAGAGCCACACGTCGGCGATCCGCTCCAGGATGGCCCGCTCCAGCTCGAATCCCTCCGCTCCCTCCGCCTCCGGAAGCCACTCCGCCATCTCCCCCCGCCGGGCCATGAGGTGCAGGTGGCCGTAGATCTGATAGGGGCTCACCGCATCCGATGCGCCCCGCTCCAGGGAGATCCAGACGCTGTCGGCGGCCTGGTTCACCCTCAGCTCTTCCCAGGGACGGACCGGCGCACCCACAGGCTGCAGGATGAGCATGAACGAGGGGTCCCGCTGGATGTCCTCCAGCGATCGGCGGACGAACTCGTCCACCACCTCCATCTCCTGGGGATCCGCATTCACCCGCACCCCGGCAGTGTTCACAAGGGTCCGGGGATCCGGAAGGGGAGCGGGTCCTCCGCAGGCGGCCAGAACTCCGGCCAGCGCGGCCAGATTCGCCAGACGGAGGAGGGTGGCGGTGCGCTTCATCGGGTCTCTCTGAGGGGTCCGGGTTCCGTTCGTTCGTGTGCGACACGGCGCCGCCGAACGGGAGCGGGACCGGTGTAGAGTCCTCTTTCCCCAGCGTGCCCCCGGAAGTTCCCGGTGAGGCTTGACTTCCCCTTCCGCCGGGGCGGAATTGGATCATCCCTGCCCGGTGGTCGGGCAGGGGGCACCGATCATGGGAATCATGGAACTTCAGAACGATATTCTCGGCCCCCGGAGCATGACCCCCCAGGATCTGGGGGACAGCGTGGCCCGTCTGGTGTGGGAGAGCTTCTCGGACTTCGTGGCCGAGGGGGGTGCCCAGGCGCTCCTCCAGGAGCTGGGCCACGAACTCAGCGACGGAATGCCCGACGCGAATGCCGCGGAGGAAATCCTCATCTTCTTCATGTGGGCCCACACCCGGGGAATCCAGCAGTCCTTCGTGGGACGCGCTCCCGAGGAGCGCCTCCGGGCCACCCTGGACGCCATGCACCGGGCCATCTTCGAGGACATGGCGGCCCATGGGACGCCGGGCTCCCAGCTCCCCATCTTCGAACAGCGGGTGGGGGCGCGGTATGCGGAATACTACACCGCTTCGGCGGTCTCCGACGTGCGGGTGGGGGAGGTGGCCCTCCAGCACATCGGCGGGTCGTCCGATTCCTCGGTGGGGTGGAGCCTCACCGAACAGGCCATCGTGGCGGCCCGGCCGCTGAAGGACTTCCTGGACGACGTGGAGCTGGTGGCGGCCTGATCAGCCCCCGGGGGAGCCTGCCCGCTCCCCGCCGGGATCCTCACCGGCGGTCCCACCGGAGCCGGCTCCCCACTTCATGAACTCGAAGGGGGAGCGGCAGTCCCGACACCAGTAGGTGGCCACCGAGAGCTGGCTCCCGAAGGCGCTCTGCAACTCCGTTCGTGTCCCTTCACAGAAGGGGCAGGGCGGAGCTTCGGGCAGCCCCCCGGGCGTGATGGAACGGGAGAGTTCGTCGGTGGCGCTCCGGGGGGTGCTCATTCCACGAAGAGGGCCCGATTCCGGTCCCCCCGGGCCCGTTCGATGGCCTCGGCGTCCGGATGTCCCGCCCCCCGTCCCCGGAGGGGGTCCCACCCTGCAGGGAGGGGGATGTCGGGCGTGGGGTGGATCTCCAGGAGCGAGAGGAGGGGGGCCAGCTCCCCCAGGAAGCGGGTCCGGAGGGTGGTGGCGTCCGGGATGATCCCCACCCGGGTCAGCGCCTCGTGGGGCCGGTCACCCGGGGCCACGCACCCCAGCGCCGGGACCAGCATGCGCTCCACGGCGCCCTTCAGCAGTGTCCGCCCCTCCTCGCTCCCGGCGGCGATGCGGCGGAACCATGCGGCTCCCAGGTCCCGGTGGAAGGCCTCCTCCTCCAGCATCTTCCCGATCCGTCCCCGGGCTGGCTCGTAGGAGCCATTCTCCAGCGCCTGCAGGGCGGTGGCCAGCGCCCCGTCCACCACCACCACCGCGGCGATGACGGCGGCCCAGTCGTCGAAGGGGTGGTCCAGGCAGTCCATGGAGCAGTACTCCTCGTCGGAGCGCTGGTACTCCACCAGCATCGGGTCCAGGTCCACGTCCTTCAGCATGGCGTAGAGGAGCCGGGCGTGGCCCCACTCGTCCTGCGCCATGGAGGCGGCGGCGATCCCCATCTCCAGGGAAGGGGCCCCCAGGAGCCAGTCGGAGTAGCGGATCCCCAGCAGCCGCTTGGAGTCCGCCAGCGCCAGCAACGTGCGCCGGAGCGCCCCCTGCACCTCAGGGTCGTCGGCGATGGCTCCGGCAGCGCCGGTTCCCTCCGCCCGCTCGTCCAGGGGGCCGGTCCGGATGTCCGGGGCGCTCACGTCACCTCTCCCACCGATGCGGCCACCAGGGCAGCGCCAGTCGGCACCCCTTCCCCCGTCCCCTTCTGGAAGGGGCCGTCGGTGCGGTTCACCGGGATGATGGCGGTGCGGGGCACTACGCACATCTCGAACCAGTTCTCCTCGTCGTAGGTGTTCCAGGCGTAGACCCGGGCCAGACCGGCGTCCGGGGCATCCAGGTACCCGATGTGACGGAGCGGCTCACCCCGGGCCTTCCGGGCGAAGACTTCGAAGACGAGATCGTGCATGGGAACCTGCTCCTCCGATTGGTCGTGCGTGGTGTCAGGGGACGCCCTCCGGCGCCGTCTCTCCGGCGAAGTGTGGGTCAGGCCCCCACACCCATGGTCTTGAGCAGCCTCCGCCCCTCGTCCGAGATCATCTCCCGGTTCCACGGCGGACTCCACACCTCCTCCAACTCCACGGTCCGGACCCACGGCTCCTGGAGGAGGCGGTCCCGGATGTCCTCCTGGATGAAGGCCATGCAGGGGCAGGCGGTGGCGGTGT
>CAYQVI010000194.1:0-7287 GCA_964420725.1 uncultured Gemmatimonadaceae bacterium
AGTCCCATCCGGACCGTGGGGGTGAACGCCCAGTTGCCCGGGGCTCTCCTGGACGTCCTGGTGCAGGAGGGGGACACGGTGGCGGAGGGGCGGGTGCTGGCCCGGATCGACGATCGGGAGTTGCAGGCCCAGCTCCGCAGTGCGGAGGCCGCCTACGATGTGGCGGAGGCCGCCCTCCAGCGGTCCCAGCAGCTCCGGGATCGACAGGTCATCACCCAGCCGGAGTATGAGCGGGACCGGGCGGCCTTCGAGGCGGCCCGGGCCAGCCGGGATCAGCTCCTGACCCGGGTGGGCTTCGCGGAGGTCCGCTCTCCCATCCGGGGGGTGATCACCGAGAAGGTGGTGGAGGCGGGGGACGTGGTGGGGACCAACAGCCGCCTCTTCAGCATCGCCGACGTCTCCACGATGGTGGTGCGGGTATCCGTGTCCGAGCTGGATGTGGTGGAGATCGCCGCAGGACAGGAGGTGGATGTCCGCTTCGACGCCTACCCCGGTGAGATGGTGGTGGGGCGGGTTCGCAGGGTCTTCCCCTCCGCGGACCCCGGGACCCGACTGGTGCCGGTGGAGGTGGCCCTGGATGGGGCCCAGGCCCGGAGGATGGCCCGGCCGGGCTTCCTGGCCCGGGTGACCTTCGCCCTGGACCCGCACCCGGGAGCGCTGCTGGCTCCCGCCATGGCGGTGGTCTCCCGCCCCGGCGGTCAGGGGGTGTTCGTGGTTGGCGAGGCGAACACGGTGGCGTTCCGGTCGGTGACCACGGGAGCCTCCCAGGGTGGGCGGGTGGAACTCCTCACCGGCGTGGTGGCCGGGGACCGGGTGGTGGTGGCCGGGGCCAGCGACCTGAGGGACGGGGGCCAGATCCGGGACCTGAGCCGTCCGGTGGAGCGGGCCGCCGGTGCCGACACCGGGGCCGCAGCCATGACCCCCCCTGAGGCGGGAGGTGCGGAATGAGCGAGCACTCCAGGGATCCGAACCGCTACAAGGGGCTCCCCAGTTGGGCCATCCGGCGACCCATCGGGACCATGATGCTCACCAGCGTCGTCCTGGTTCTGGGGGTCTTCTCCCTCCGGGGCCTCCCGCTGGACCTGCTCCCCAGCATCGTGTACCCCACGGTGCGGGCGGGTGTGAACAACCCCGGGGTGGACCCGGAGGTGATGGAGGAGACCATCGCGAAGCCGCTGGAGGCGGCGCTGGCGGTCACCGAGGGGCTCACCCGCATCACGACGGAGGTCCAGGAGGGACGGGTGGGGGTGAACCTGGAGTTCGCCTACGGGACCAATATCGACTTCGCTCTCCAGGACGCCGCAAAGAATCTGGAACGGGTCCGGTCCCAGCTTCCCGAGGAGGCCGATCCCCCCACCATCAACAAGTTCGATCCGTCCCAGCTCCCCATCTATGAGGTGGTCTTCTCCTCGTCGGAGCGGGACCTGGTCTCCCTTCGTGAGTGGGTGGAGAACCGTCTCCGGCCCCAGCTCCTCACCATCGACGGCGTGGCCTCGGTGGATGTGTCCGGGGGACTCATCCGGGAGATCCAGATCCTCCTGGATCAGGAGCGGCTCCGGGCCTACGGGCTGACGGTGGTGGAGGTCATCAACGCCCTCCGGGCCGAGAATCAGGATGTGGCGGCGGGGCGGGTCAGCTCCTCCACCCGGGAGGTGGTGGGGGTGACGGCGGGGAAGTACCGCAACGTGGAGGAGATCCGGGGGACCCTGCTGAACCTGGGGGGCGGGAACCGGATCCCCCTCAGCGAGGTGGCGGAGGTCCGGGATACGAACCGGGAGCAGCGACTCTGGGCGCGGCTGGATGGGGTGCCTGCGGTGCGGATGAACGTCCGCAAGCAGCCCGACGCCAACACAGTGGCCGTGGCGGAGGGGATCGCCGACCGCATCGCCTCCCTCGAGGCGTCGCGCTTCGTCCCCGGCGACATCCGGGTGCAGACGCTGAACAACCAGGCGGACTTCATCCGGAGCTCGGTGAACGGGGTGCGGAATGCCGCGCTGAGCGGGGCCTTCCTTGCCATGATGGTGGTGATGGTGTTCCTGGCCTCCATCCGCAAGACCGTGGTCATCGGCCTGGCCATCCCCATCGCCATCGTGGCCACCTTCATGATGATGGGGGCGGGAAACCTGACCCTCAACATCATGTCGCTGGGGGGGCTGGCCCTGGGGGTGGGACTCCTCATCGACAACAGTATCGTGATGCTGGAGAACATCTTCCGACACAAGGAAGATCTCCACGAGGACTCGGAGCTGTCGGCCCACTCCGGGGCCTCGGAGGTCACCAGTGCGGTGGTGGCGGCCACGGCCACCAACCTGGCTGCCGTGGTGCCCTTCCTCCTCATCTCGGGGCTGGCGGCGCTCATCTTCCGGGAGCTGATCCTCACCATCTCCTTCGCCATCCTGGGATCGCTGGCGGTGGCGCTGACGGTGGTCCCCACCCTGTCGGCCCAGTTGGGGAAGATCCGCTTCTCCTCCGGGCTCCACGAGTGGCGGATCTTCCGCTTCTTCGACGGCGCGGTGAACCGGATGAAGGACGGATACCGGGCGGTGGCGCCGGCCATGGTCCGGGGACGATGGGCCATCCTGGGGGTGGGGTTCCTTTCGCTGGGCGGGGCCTGGTTCCTGACCCGGGACCTGGGATCCGAATTCCTTCCCCAGGTGGACGACGGCAACGTCGGCGCCTTCATCCGCCTTCCCCAGGGGTCACCTCCTGAAGCCGCCAACCTCCTGGTGCAGCGGATCGAGGCCATGGTCCAGGAGATGCCCGATGTGGAGGCGGTCTTCGCCACTGCGGGTGGACAGACCTTCGGCTCCTTCACCGTGGAGTCCGCCGGGCGGGGTTCCATGGACGTGCGGCTTGTACCCCGCTCCGAGCGGAGCATGACGGCGGACCAGTGGGTGCAGATGATGCAGGGCCGGGTGTTCGCTGAAGGCTTTCCCGGCGCCCGCGTCTTCTTCAGCCCTCCCCGGATCCGGGGTCTCCGGACCAACCGGCAGGGATCTCCCATTGCCCTCACCATCGTGGGTGAGGAGCTCGATGAACTGGAGACGCTGGGCCAGACGCTCCTGGCGGACCTCAGGGGCATTCCCGGACTGCAGAACCTGCAGGCCTCCTCCGACGAGGTGAGCCCCCAGATCGCCATCGAACTGGACCGGGAGCGGGCCGCCTTCCTGGGGCTGAATGTGCAGACGGTGGGGCAGACCCTCCGGACGGCGCTGGACGGCACCGTGGCCACCCGCTTCACAGAGGGGGTCCGGGAGTTCGATGTCCGGGTCATGTTCCCCCGGGAGCGGTTCGACAGTCCCGAGGCGCTGGGGCAGGTGGCGCTCTTCCCCGGTGTGGGGGGGGGAGATCCCATCTATCTCCGGGACGTGGCCCGGATCTATCCCCGGCTGGGTCCCACCAGCATCAACCGGGAGAACCAGAACCGGATCTACACCCTCACCGGGGACGTGATCACGGAGGTGGCGTCGGTGGGGCAGGTGAACAATGCCATCCGGGCGCGGCTGGCCGAGCTGGACATCCCGGAAGGGTATTCGGTGATCATCGGGGGGGAGGAGGAGGCCATGCGGGAGAACTCCCGACAGCTGGCCATCGTCATCGCCCTGGCCATCTTCCTGGTGTTTGTGGTGATGGCGGTCCAGTACGAGAGCGTGGTGAACCCGCTGGTCATCCTGATGTCCATCCCCATGTCGCTGGTGGGGGTGGGAGTGGCCCTGTGGATCACCAACACCACCCTCTCGGCTCCGGTGCTCCTGGGGGTGATCCTCCTGGCGGGGATCGTGGTGAACAATGCCATCCTCCTGGTGGAGTACATCGAGCAGTTCAGGAAGGAGGGGCACACCAGGGAGGAGGCGGTGATGGAGGCGGGGGCGGTGCGGCTCCGTCCCATCCTGATGACCACCCTGACCACCACCTTCGGGATGCTCCCGCTGGCACTGGGGATCGGGCAGGGGTCGGAGCTGATGCAGCCGCTGGCGGTTGCGGTGGTGGGGGGGCTTCTGGTGTCGGCCTTCCTCACCCTCTTCGTGGTCCCCTCGGCGTACCTGATCCTGAACGGGGGGGCCGAGCGGTTGCAGACGTTCCTGGTGGGTTCGCGGAGCGCCCCTGCCGGGGTGGTCCTCCCCCAGGGTGGTTCGGAGGTGGCCACCGCAGGGGATTGATGGGTCGGGCAGGAACCGGCCCTGCGGTGGGTTGGGTGCGATGGGTCCCCGGCCTGGCGGCCGGGGACCCATCGGTGTGTCAGGGGGGGGAGCCGCTGCCACCGGGGGGGAGGAGTTCCCGGTAGAGCTGGAGCTCCCTGGCCAGGGATCGGGAGGCGGTGGCGGCCAGCTCCGGGGCGGAGGCCACCCGCCCCTCATAGGTGCCGCTCCAGAGGGGGTCCCCGGAGGGCGCCCCGGTGAGCCTCAGGGTCAGGACGAGCCCGTCGCCGTCCTGGATCAGCTCCCCGGCCAGCACCGCGTCCACCCCCTGCACTCCGGTGCCTCCCCGGGCCCCGCCGGCTCCCGGGGGCACGGAGGCCTCACCTGTGATGATCCGCCAACCAGAGGCCCGGGAGAGGGAGCCGGTGATCCCGGCGTGGACTCCGGCGGCCGTTCCTGGAACGTCCACCGACTCCACCGCCTCCAGGGGGAGGACCAGGAGGACCGGTGCGCCCTCCCCCGGGTCTGCCTGCGCGGCCTCCTCCACCCGGGCCAACTGGGGCTCCGGGGGGGGGAGGAATCCCTCGAAGAGCCACCAGACGAAGAGGCCGGCCACGATGACGAAGAGCCCTCCCAGGAGGCTGGGGAGGCTGGAGGGGCGGGACGGATCGGCTGGTGCCATGGTGGTGCGCTCCGGAGGGGACCTGGACCCAGGAATCTGGGCGAAAGCCGGGAGGTGGACCAGACGTCTCCGGTGGCTTGCCGGGACCGGAGCATGGTGGGGAGTGGGGGGTAGCCGACACCGGGAGATGTGGAGCCCGTCCCACCTCCTCCGGGTGTCTGCTATATTGGCGGGCTGTCCACGTGCGCGGACCCAGACGAGGCCCGGAACCCCGACCCATGCCCCATACCCGTCCCTCCACACGAACGGAGACCTGCCTGGTCCGGGTGGCCGTGGCTCTGGATCGGGATCTGCACCCGGAGAGGTTCCTGGCCGCCGCCGCCGGTGAGCCCCGGGGCTACTGGGGTGGACCCGACGGGCGGTGGGTGGCGTGGCGGGGGGCGCTGCGGACGCTCCGGGTGGAGGCGGCGGGTCCGGACGAGGGAGTCACCGACCGGTTCAGGACCATGGAGATGGCCGGCGGGGAGGTTCGGTGCCTGGAGCCGGGACAGCCCCCTGCCCGCTTCTTCGGGGGGTTCTCCTTCCGGGAGGACCATGTGGCCGGGGGGGTCTGGGCTGGATTTCCCAGGGCGGCCTTCGTCCTCCCTGCTGCTGAGCTGGAGTGGTCCGGGGAGGCCATGACCCTCACGGTGCAGGCACTGGCTCCGGAGGGGGCCGATCCCGGATCCGTGGGTCGGGCCCTGGAGGCGAGACTGGAGGAGCTCCGGGCTCAACTGGAGCCGGCCCCCCCCGCCGGAGAGGAACCCCCCCGTGCCCCTGGATCCGCCGGGGAGGCCCCCGGAGTGGAGCCCCTCCTTGAACCCTCCTCCAGGGAGGCTTTCGAATCGGGGGTCCGGACCATCCTCGATGCCATCCGCCAGGGACGGCTCCGAAAGGCCGTCCTGGCCCGGGTCCTGGATGTCTCCCTTCCCGCCCCCGCGGACCCTGCTCAACTCCTCACCCGACTCCGGAGCGTCAACCACGCCGCCCATGTCTTCCTCTTCGAGCCTGAGCCCGGCGCCGTCCTTGTCGGGGCGGCTCCGGAGGTGGTGGGTTCACTCCTGGGCTCCCGCTTCCGGGCCACCGCGGTGGCCGGCTCCATCGGCCGGGGAAGGGACGAGGCGGAAGACGTAGCGCTGGGGCGGCGGCTCCTGGCCAGCGTGAAGGATCGGGAGGAGCAGGAGGTGACCCTCCGGGAGATGGTCCGGGTCCTGGAGTCCCGGGTGGATCGCCCCGGGGGCGACGAGCCTGAGCCCCACCTCCTGGTGTTGCCGCGCATACAGCATCTGGAATCGGAGATCGAGGGACGGGCCCGCCCCGGTGAAACCATCCTGGGGCTGGTCTCCGCCCTCCACCCCACCCCGGCGGTCTGCGGCCTCCCCAGGGAGGTGGCGCTGGACCTCCTCCTGGATGTGGAGCCGTTCCAGCGGGGGTGGTATGCGGGTCCGGTGGGGTGGTTCGATACCGGTGGCGACGGGGAGTTCGTCCCGGCCCTCCGCTCGGCGGTGGGGGGTGGGAAGCACTGGCGTCTCCTTGCGGGGGCGGGGATCGTACCCGGCTCCGCTCCGGCCCCGGAGTGGGAGGAGACGGCGATGAAGCTGCAGCCGGCCCTCCGGGCGCTGATGAACGGCTCCGATCCGTGACTCCCGCCGTAAACCGGAACCAGTTCTGGGCCCTGGCCCTGGTGGACGAGCTGGCCCGGGCGGGGGTCACCGATGTGGTGGTCTCTCCCGGCTCCCGCTCCACCCCCCTGGTCCTGGCCTTTGCCGGGGACCCCCGCTTCCGCATCACGGTGCAGGTAGACGAGCGCTGCGGCGGCTTCCTGGCGCTTGGTATGGGGCGGGGGAATGGCCGCCCCGCCGTGGTGGTCACCACCTCCGGAACGGCGGGGGCCAACCTCTATCCCGCCGTGGTAGAGGCCTCCCAGGGGGAGGTTCCCCTCCTGGTCCTCACGGCGGACCGGCCCCACGCGCTCCGGGATTCGGATGCCAACCAGGCCATCGACCAGATCCGGCTCTTCGGCCCCTTCGTCCGGGCCTTCCACGAGGTTGCGCCCCCCACCGTGGAGGATGGCGCACTTCGACACCTGCGTATGCTGGTGGGGCGGGCGGTGGCCAGCGCCTCGGGGGCCCCGGCCGGCCCGGTGCACCTGAACCTCCCCTTCCAGAAGCCGCTGGAGCCCACCCCCGTCCCCGGGGACATCCCGGATGACTTCGAGACGGAGTACCCCCTGGCGGCGTCGGGTCGCCCCGGGGGGGAGGCCCCCTTCGTCCGGGTGGCCCCCCGGACGGGCCAGCCGTCGGAGGTCGAGGTGGCCTGGCTGGAGGAGCTCCTGTCCGCGGCTCGCCGTCCGGTGCTGGTGGCCGGGCCCCTGACCGCTTGCGACCGGGTGGGGCCTGCGCTGCAGCGCTTCTCCCTCCGGATGGGGGTCCCCCTCCTGGCGGATCCCCTGTCCGGGGGCCGGTACGGGGCGGCGGAGGGAACCCC
>CAYQVI010000195.1:0-7251 GCA_964420725.1 uncultured Gemmatimonadaceae bacterium
AGGTGACGCCCCAGCTCCACCTTGGCGGCGCTCATGGGGTTGTCCTCCGGGACCCGGGGGATGGGCACACCCGGGGGGAGGTCCCACGCCCACTCGGTGGATCCCCGGGCGGCATTCCCCTCGGGAGGGTCGCCGGCCCGGGCTTCACCCAGGGTGCCCCAGGCGGGTCCGAACCAGAGGGCTGCGGTCATCCCGGCCACGAGGGGGGTCACCCTGGCCAGGGAACTCCCCCGGCCAGGGCGTCCACTCCCGTTCACGGCTGCAGACCCCCGTCCATGGTGTTGTACCCCCGGTCCACCCGGAACACCTGCTGGGGGGATCCACCCTTCCCGCCGAAGGGAAGCCCCAGCGAGGAGAAGACGGGCCCGCACCGGGCATCCTGGGGCGCCGACATGCAGGCCCCCCGGGTGGCCTCGCCATCCCCGGCCAGCGCGGTTCCTTCCAGGAGGCGGGCCAGATCGAACACCACCCGATCGGAGGAGGGGTCGAAATCGGGGATGTCCACGGTCACCCGGTTCCCGTTCCTGCACTCCGTGGCGGGCCGCGTGGCCCGACCCTCGGGCGTGCACAGGGTGCTTCCCAGGTGGACGAAGAAGCCCTGGGGAAGGCCGTCTGAAAGCACCTCCGCCCGGAGGAACTTGTACCCGGCGTTCCACGACCAGAAGAGGGCCGTCAGGGAGAGGGGGGAGGGAGCGGTGGCCTGGTTGATGTGGTTCAACTCCATGGGGACGCCCATGGTGAAGCGGAGCCCACGGTAATCACCGGCGGGAGCCATTCCAGACACCACGTTCCGGGTCTGGGCGGTGCCGTTGCGGCACCCTCCCGTGGCGTCCTCGAAGTCCAGGAGGGCCACCCCCCGGTGCTGCCACAGACCGTCCTGCTCCAGTTCCAGGGGCACCTCGGTGCCGTCGTTCCGCACCAGACGCACGTCCGAAACGTAGAAGCGGAGATCCCGGGCCTCCATCCCCACCCCGCCCACCTCGTAGCGGGCTCCACAGGCGAAGGGGGCCTCTCCCACCACCGCCCCGAACTGCAGGGCGAAGGAGACGGGCTCCGGTTCACCGGGGCCGGCGGGAGACGCCGGGGCGGAGGAAGCGACGACAGGGGCGGCCAGGAGGAGGGCGGCCAGGGAGGCGAGGGCCGACCCGGCCCATTTCCGTTGTGTGGTCATGATGGTTCGTTCCCGTATCGAATGGTCCAGTGAAGCCACGTCAGTGATCCATCTCCACCGGAGACAGCGCCACCAGCGCGGCGGTCAGGAGCAGAACGAGCTGGGCCACCAGGAGCTCCAGCATCGCGGAATCCATGAGTTTCCCCGGGATCCGGGGTTCATCCAGTCGGGGAATGAGGCGCCAGCCGCTCCGCCACCCCATCCCAAGCACCACGGCCACCGTTCCCACCTTGGCCAGCAGGGCAAAGCCCCAGTCGGAGCGGAACAGCACTGCGGGAGAGCCGGCGTGGAGCCAGGTGGCAAAGACCCCGGTCACCACCACCACCGCAACGCACGCCATGGCCAGACGGTGGAAGGGGAGCATCCACTCCCTCAGGGTGGCATCCCGCCCCTCGCCGTCTGGGATGCGGAGCACCGCCACCAGCAACACGCAGAGGGTCCCCAGCCAGAGCCCGGAACCCAGCACGTGGAGTCCGTCCGCCGCCACCGCCAGCGCCGTGAAGCGCTCGGAGCCGATGGCATGCCCCGAGAGGGCAGGGGTCCAGACCAGCGGGAGCACGATGAAGCCGGCCGCCACCGGGCCGCCGGCCCCACCATCCCTCCGCAACAGCCGCGGGAGGACGAGGAGGGCCACCAGGGCCAGGGCCGCCTGGAGCATCCAGATCCGTCCCCAGAAGAGCTCCAGGACCAGGAAGCGGAGCTGTTCCCCCAGCGGTTCGGAGGGCTCCACGAAGTCCAGCGCCTGCATCAGCAGACGCATGACCACCCCCCCCACCAGCAGGGCTGCTCCCAGCAGCGCCATGTCCCCGGCTGCCGACAGGTGCGGGTGGGGGCGGCCCTCTGCCCCGGATCCCCCGGACCTTCCTGCCAGCCACCGGAAGCCCCAGGCACCCACCATGAGCACCAGGCCGGCGAAGAGTGCCCAGCGCCCCAGGATGGCGGGAAAGGTGTTCCCCCACACCGTCAGTCGGCGGTGACGACGAAGCGGAAGTCACCCCGGATCACATGGCCGTCGGAGGCCATGGTCCGCCAGGCCAGGAGGTAGCTGCCGGCCGCCAGGGGAGCCGAGACCGCCGAGGCGAAGGAGCGGTTGTTCTCCGGGTCCACCGTCACGTCCCCCAGCTCCACCTCGGCCCCTCCGGGTCCCGTGAGAGTCAGGCGGGTGGAGTTCCTCTGGGGCTCCTGGGAGAACCAGAGGCGGATCTCCGTGGGGGATGCCACGCTGGCGTTGGCTGCGGGTGCGGAGCGGCTCAGGGTGAGGTGTCGGAGGCGGATGTCCTCCCCGGCGCCCGGGGGAGCGGGGGACGCAGCAGAGGCCACAGAGACGAAGGCCACCAGGGCCAGGGCGGAAAGAGTGGTCAGAAGGGTCTTCATCCGGATGTTCTCCAGTGGATATGGGCAGATGTACGAACCCGAGGCCCGACACCGGTCCCGGGTTCCCGGACAGGGGAAGCCGCAGGCCAGGGGCCAGGGGTAATTCGGAAACGGTTCCGGGAGGGGGGTGACGTGGGCCGGCTTCGGCCCCGACGGTCAACCCCTGAGGGGGGGAGGAGCGGTGGGCCAGGGGCGCTGGTAGGGGACCGGCCCGAGGGCCGGGGCCTTCACCACCGGGGCTCTCAGCGCGTTGGATACCGCCGGAGGGGGGGCGAGACACCGTTCACCGGCGGCCCGGAGGGCCAGTGCAGGAGCACAGGCGCAGGGGCCCGGGCAGCAGAGGCAGAGGGGGAGCGGAGAGTCCGGGGCATCCTCCGACCCCGGTACCTGGGCGACGGAGCCGTTGCTCCCCTCTCCATGTCCCTGCGGTCCATGTTGGTGCCCCTCTTCGTGGTGAGCACCCCGGTCCGCCTCTTCCAGGACCACCACCCGCTCCATCCCATGCCCCGACACCATCCCGTGCCCCGGACCATGGAGCGGGATCGAGAGGGAGAGGACCACCGCCAGCCCCGTGACAATCCGGGCGATGCGGAGGGAGAGGGGGGGAGCACCCAAGGGCGAAACTCTCCTGTAGATCGGGAACGCCAGGAACGGCCTCCCCGGGGGAGGTCCGATCCACGGAAGATGCGCTGCCGTTGCAGCTCTGACAATTCCAGTCGGACTGTGACCCCCACCGGGGAAGGGGGGTTCCCCCTGAGAGCGGGGTGGGTGCCCCGGATGGGACTTCATCGGGCGGAGGGTTCCCGGTCCGGCAGCCCCTTGACGGTATCGGCATATAGCCATATAGTGATAAAACGATGCCTGCCGGAGGACGCCTCCGCCAGGGAGATCCAACTGGAGAGGGAGGTTTCCCATGCCACACCAGGCCCCGGTTCTCGTGGATGAGGTGGTGGAGTCCACAGCCCGGATCCTTCGCTGCCTGGGGCATCCCCTGCGGCTCCGGATCCTGGACCTGCTGTCCCATCGGGGAGAGTGCACCGTCACCGAGGTCCAGGAGGCGCTGGACCTGGAGCAGGCCATCTGTTCCCAACATCTCAACCTGATGCGGGACAAGGGGATCCTGGCCCGCCGCAAGGAGGGGGTGCACGTGTTCTACCGGCCCGGCGATCCCCGGGCCCTGAAGGTCCTGGATTGTCTCCGGGCCAGTTCCCGGCTGGACTGAACCTCCATCTTCCGGTCCCATGACATATAAAAATCACTATCAATCGATGCACGGTGGCAAGCGAGTGCAGGTGGGGGAGGGGAGGGGCTCTCCCAGCCGCCCCCGCCCCCGGGGCTCCCTTTCCCTCCGTCTCGGGGCGCTGCTCCTCCTCCTGACCCCGGTGGGGATGGAGGCGCAGGAGACCGCTGCCTCCACAGGGGTGCCGCTGACGCTGGACCAGGCAGTGGCCGAAGCGCTGGAGGGGAATCGGGGGCTGGAGGCGGGGCGGGCCCGGGCCCGGGCGGCGCACCTCTCCGCAGAGGCGGGGGGAAGCTTCCTCCTTCCGGGGCTCTCGGCGGGGGCCTCCGTGGTGCGCACCAACGATCCGGTGGGGGTCTTCGGGACCCGCCTGCGCCAGGGGCGATTCACCGAGGCGGACTTTGCCCTCCCCGCGCTGAACGACCCCGATGCCATCGACGACTGGGGGGCCTTCCTGGGCGTCCAGTGGGACATCGGGAATCCGGCGAAGTGGGTGGAGCGGGAGGCCGCGGAGGCCCGGGCGGATGCCGCCGGTGCGTCGGCGGAGCGCCGGCAGGAGTGGACCGTGTTCCGGACCCGTCTCCTGTATGTGGACGCCCTCCGGGCCGCCGCCGCCCTGGAGTCGGTGGAGGCTGCCGAGTCGGCGGCCCGGGCCACCGTGGAACGGATCCGGCGCCGGGAGGGAGAGGGGATGGCCACCCGGGCGGACCTGCTGCAGGCGGAGGCGGCCCTGGCGGAATACCAGGCCCTGGTGCGCCAGGTGGATGCGGGTCTCCAGGAGGCACGGGACGCCCTGGGGGATCACCTGGGATGGGAGCCGGGGAGGGTCCCGGTTCCCGTGGATGGCCCGGAGGTCCTGCACCAGCGGCTGGAACGTTCTCGGGAGGGTGACGGGGCGGCGGCCCCGGGACCGGAGTGGAGCCGGGCCGACCTGGTGGCGGGGCGGGCCGGTGTGGAGGCCGCCCGGGCCGACGCCCGGGCCGTATCCGCGGCCCGCCTCCCGGCGCTACAGGCCTTCGGGATGCTCTCCACCCACGCCCCGGATCCTGCCAGCGGCACCTCGTCCAACTGGACGGCGGGGGTGCGGTTGTCGGTCCCCCTCTTCACCGGGTTCCAGTTGAGCCGGGGGGCGGAGGCCGCCCGGGAGGGGGCCCGGGCCCTGGCGCTGGAGCAGGACCAGAGGGAGCAGGAGGCCAGGACGGCGCTCCGCTCCAGCCTCCGCCGGGTGGAGGCGGCCCGGGGGGCGCTGGAGAGCGCCCGACTGGCCGCCGCCGCCGCCGATGAGGCGGCCCGGCTCCTGGCCCGGCGTTACGAGGAGGGGATGGCCACAGTGGCCGATCTCCTCCAGGCGGAAGCCCGTGTGGTCCAGCTCCGCACCGGGGTCGTGTCGGCGGAAGCCGACCTGGGGTCCGCCCTGGCCCTCCTTGCCTTCACCCGGGGTGAGACCCCCCGGGCATCGTCCTCTGATTCCGAAGCCACAGACCATGGGTGAGTCCATCATGAAGCGGTTCGCAAAGTCTACCCTCGTGGCCGGCGGGCTGATGCTCCTGGCGGCGTGCCACACCACCGAGGCCCCCCGGGAGCGCCCGGTCCTGGAGCGGGTGTCCGTGCAGGTGTCCCAGACGGTGACCGCCGCCGATGCCGGGCTCGAAGCGGCCCGTGTGGTGCCGGTGCAGGAGGCGGACGTCGCCACCCGGACGGCTGGGGTGGTGGCCCGTATGGCGGTGCAGGTGGGAGACCGGGTGCCTGCGGGGGGCCTGCTGGCCCGCCTGGATGCGGCCGATGTGGATGCCCGCATCGCCGGAGCCCGGGCCCGGATGGAGCTGGCGGCGCGCACCTTCGCCCGTATCGAGAACCTGGCCCGGGACGGCGCCGCCTCCCAGCAGGAGCTGGACGAGGCCCGGGCCGCCCTGGCGTCGGCCCAGGCCGGTGTGGAGGAGGCCGGAGCCCAGGGGGCCTACGTGGAGATCCGGGCTCCCTTCGCAGGGGTGGTGACGGCCCGGATGGCCGATGCCGGGGACCTGGCATCTCCGGGGCAGCCCCTCCTCCGCCTGGCCAGTGAGGCGGTGAAGGTGATGGCAGAGCTCCCGGCCTCCCGGGTGGGGACGGTGGAGGTGGGGGACGCGGTCACCCTCTCCACCGACACCGGAGTCATCGAGGGGGTGGTCCGGAGGGTGGTGCCCGCCCTGGACGGGGCCTCCCGGCGCTTCGCCGTGGAGGTGGAGCCCACCTCCCGTGAGGGGCTCATGTCCGGGGCCTTTGTGCGCCTGGGGCTGGAGGGAGGGGGCGGGTCCACCCGCTGGGTCCCCCTGGACGCCCTGGTCCGGAACGGTCAGCTCACGGGGGTCTTCGCGGTGGAGGGGGACACCCTCCGACTCCGCTGGGTGCGCCTGGGAAGCACACGGGGGGACGCCGCCGAGCTGCTTTCGGGTCCGCCCGGGGAGCTCACCGTGGTGCGGACCCCCTCCCGGCAGCTGAGGGATGGCCAGCCGGTGGAGCGGGCCACCCCCATGCCCTGGACTCCTGCAGGAGTGGGGGGATCGCTCCCCGTCTCGATGTCGGAGACGCCCGCATCTTCCGCTGTGGCCGGGGGGGCCTGACCCCATGAAGACCAACATCGCAGGGAACGTGGCTGCGGCCTTCCTGGAATCGAAGCTCACCCCCCTCCTCATGGCGGCGGCGCTGGCGGTGGGGGCATGGACCCTGGCCACCATGCCCTCCGAAGAGGAACCCCAGATCATCGTCCCCCTGGCGGACCTGTACCTGCCGCTCCCGGGGGCCACCCCCACCGAAGTGGAGAATCGCCTCCTCATCCCCCTGGAGACGGTGCTCCAGGGAATTGAAGGGGTGGAGTACGTCTACAGCCACGCCCAGCCCGGATTCGGGCTGGTGACGGTGCGCTACGAGGTGGGCCGGGACATGGAGGAGAGCCTGGTCCAGCTCTACAGCACCCTGATGAAGTACATGGACCGGATGCCCCCGGGGTTCATGGCGCCCCTGGTGAAGACGGTGACCATCGACGACGTCCCCTTCTTCACCGCCACGCTGCGCTCCGACGTCCTCTCCCACGGGGAGCTCCGGGCGCTGGGAGACGAACTCCGCCGGGGGCTGGAGGCCGTTCCGGATGTCCGGGACGTCACGGTGATCGGCGGCGACCCCCGGGAGATCCGGGTGGAACTCCTGGCCGATCGCCTGGCAGGGCACGGGGTGGACCCCGCCTGGGTGGCGGAGCGGCTCCAGGCCACCAACACCCGGGCCGATGCCGGAGAGTTCACCCGGGGGGGAGAGGTGATCCGGGTGACGGCAGGCCCCTTCCTGGAGAGCGCCCGGGATGTGGAGAACGTCATCCTGGACGTCCGGGACGGACGGCTCCTGAAGGTGGGGGACGTGGCCCGGGTAGCGGACGGACCGGGTGAGGTGAACCACTACACCTTCCACACCGATGCCGCCGGAGGGTGGACCCCCA
>CAYQVI010000196.1:0-7106 GCA_964420725.1 uncultured Gemmatimonadaceae bacterium
TCGGGGCGCAGCGTGACGTTCTCCCACACCAGGAAGATGCGCACCGTCACCACCCGGATCTGGAGCCTTGCCGACCAGCTCTGGAAGAAGGGGACCGGGACGGGCTGGACACCCTCCTCGGGGACCTCGGCCCACACCAGCATCCCGTCCCGCCCCCGGGCCCCCACGTCGAAGTGGACCTCCAGGTTCCCGGTGGGAAAGAAGGTGTCATGGAAGGCCAGGCGGGCCTCGTAGCTCCGGGCCGGGAGGAAGGGCCAGGGCCCCTCCGGGTTGTCCGTGGCCCACTGCTGGGTCCACCCCTCCAGCGCCAGGCCGTCCAGGAGGAGCAGGGGGATCCGCCCGCCGGCCTCCCACCCGGTGCGGGTCCCTCCGGGGAGCGACTCCCCCCCCAGATCGAAGGGGAGCCCCAGGGGGAGGAGGGAATCCGCCTCCACCCGGAGCCAGGCCCCCCAGGCCTCCACACCCCGCCAGGCGAAGGTGCCCCCCAGGCGAAGAGTGGAGCGGTCGCTGAAGCGGGGAGCCCCCAGGGGCGGGATCACCAGCTCGGTGGTGGGGGTCTCTCCCGGCTCAGTGGGGATGGTCTCCAGGGTGGGGAGTCCCGGTGCTGGAGGGGCGCCGGCCCGGCCCTCCTCCAGCGATCCGAAGAGGGAGACCCCGGCCAGGGGGGCGGTCCACCCCCGGAGGCGGAGTCTGGAAGCCCCCTCCCCTTCCCCTGACTCACGGGTCCACCCTGCCTCTACCCCTCCCAGGCGGGGCTCCTCCACCCCCAGGTGGGCGTCCAGCGTGGTTCCGGGCCACCCCTCACCCGATGCCCTGCGACCGTGGACACCCCCCCGGAGGACCCCCCGGGCAAGATCCACCCGGAGCCCCAGCTGGTCCCGGGAGCGGGCGGGGGCGGGGAGTTCCTCCTCCGGCATCCCGGATCCCTCCTCCCGGGCCCGCTGTCCGTAGACCGTGGCCACCACCCCGGGGGCGATTCCTGCCACCCCCCGGAGGCCGACCTCCGAGCGGGACACCTGGGAGGGGACGAAGAGATCCCCCCGATTGGAGCTGGCGGAGCGGAATCCAGCGCTGAACCCGAACCTCTCCCCGACTCTCCGGGAGAACTGCACATGACCGGAGGAGGCGGTTCCGGACTCCTGCCCCCTGGGTCCCCGGGTGTCCAGCCGGTCCAGCCCTACCTGCAGGATCCCGCCCCCCACCTGGGGGTGGAGGAAGGTCCCCCTGAAGAGGTTCGTCTCGAAATCCCCGGTCCCCACCTCGATGAAGGAGAAGGGGCGGGGATCCTCGGGGCGGAGCGACTCCAGGTACACCCGGATCTCGCCGGGAAGGCGGTCCACCGTCACCCTCCCCTGCCCGGCCAGCCCCTCCCGGGCCAGGTCCACTGTGCCGCCCAGGAGGGGGATGACCTCCACCCCGTCCCGGAAGAGCCGGATCCGGTCGGCCCCCACCCCGAAACCACCCACCGCCACCGGGGCTCCGTAGTCGCCCCCCCGCACCGGTACCAACCCCGGCACCTGGTCCAGGAGCTCCAGCAGGGTCAACGCCCGGGTCCGGAGGAGCGCCTCCGCATCCCAGAGCCAGCGACCGGTGGACGGCCCGGATGGAAGGGTCTCCTCGATGGTGGGAAGGAGGCGGGGAAGCGCCTCCTCGGCCACCTCCTCCTCCGTGGGGAGGCGCACCGAGTCGGGGAGGACGGGCTCGGTGATCACGGCGGGCGGGATGGTATCCGGGGGCTCCTGCGCCGCCACATTCCCGGCACTCCCGGCGAGGAGGACGAGGGCCGCCAGAAGGACCGGGCGCAGGGGGAAGCCCTCCCCCGCCCCGGCCCTTCCCCGGTTCCCCGGGTTCCCTCGGCAGAAGGGAGGGATCACCCCGCCCGGCCCCGGACCCACTCCACCAGGAGGCGCACCGGGAAGCCGAATCCGCCCTTCCTCTGGTAGGAGAGGGGGGTGTCCCCGTAGGCGGTACCGGCAATGTCCAGGTGGGCCCAGGGGGCGTCGCCGGCGAACTCCCGGAGGAACCAGCCGGCGGTAATGGAGCCCGCCGGGCGCCCTCCCACGTTCTGAAGGTCCGCCACCGGGGAGTCCAACTGCTTGCGGTACTCCTTGAAGAGGGGGAGGGGCCAGCACCGCTCCCCCGCCCGATCGCCGGCCTCCCGGAGCTCCTGGATGAGCCTTTCGTCGGTCCCCAGCACGGCAGCGGCATGCGCTCCCAGAGCGATGACACACGCCCCGGTGAGGGTGGCGCAGTCCACCACCGCCGCAGGCTCGAACTTCCGGGCGTAGTCCAGGGCGTCGGCCAGGATGAGGCGTCCCTCGGCGTCGGTGTTGATCACCTCCACGCTCTTCCCCGCCCGGGTCTGGATCACATCTCCGGGCTTCATGGCGGAGGCCCCCAGCAGGTTCTCCGAGGCGGGGATGATCCCCACCACGTTCAGGGGAAGCTGGAGTTCGGCAATGGCCCGCATGGCGCCGATGACGGCGGCCCCGCCGGACATGTCGAACTTCATGGACTCCATCCCCCCGGCGGGCTTGATGGAGATCCCCCCGGCGTCGAAGGTGAGTCCCTTCCCCACCAGCACCAGGGGGCTCTCCCCCTCCTTCCCCCCCCGATGCTCCAGGACGATGAGTCGGGGCTCCTGGCTGGATCCCTGGGACACGGAGAGGAGGGCGTGCATCCGCTCCTCCCGGAGCCGGTCGGGACCCAGCACCGTCACCGCCAGCCCCACCTCCCGCCCCATGGCGGCGGCCACCTCTCCCAGGTGGGTGGGGGTGGCCACGTTTCCGGGGCGGAACTGGAGGGCCCGGGCCAGGTTCTGCCCGGCGGCCACGGCCCGCCCACGGGCCAGGGCGGCCTCCGCCTCTTCCCCGTCACCCTCCACGTGGACCGCGCCGGATGCCACGAGGGGAGCGGGGCCATTCCCTTCCGGAACCTGGGACTTGAGTTCCCGGAAATCCCACGCCGCCAGGATCATCCCCTCGGCTGCCGCCTGGACCCCCTCCCCGGGAGCCACCCCGGCGGGGAGTTCCACCCGGAGGGTCATGGATGTGAGGCGCAGCTTCTCCGCCTGACGGACCCCACGCCCTGCAAAGCGTCGGAGGGTCTCGGCCGTGGCCTCCCCCGGGGCGCCCATCCCCAGCACCACCACCCGTCGGGGTCCGGCGCCGGAGGTGTTGTAGAAGAGGATGGCCTCCTCCTCTCCCCCCCGGAGATCGCCTTCGTCCAGAGCCCGCTGGATGGCCCCCCCCAGCGCCTGGCCATCCAGCTCCAGGACCGCCGGGGAGAGGGCGCCCCCCCTGGGGAACGGGACCACCAGGAGGGGTGAGTCCAGTGAGGTGAGCGCAGCGGTGGAGAGACTGAGATCCATGGGGATGGTTGTCCTGGGGGATTGGAGGCGTGGTCCCGGGGGAGAAAGGGCTGCCCGGGGCGAGGTCCGCAGACCGATCCCGAAAGATAGGAGGGGGTGGGGACGCGGGAAGGGGCGGATGGG
Source organism: uncultured Gemmatimonadaceae bacterium (assembly GCA_964420725.1). Classification (GTDB taxonomy): domain Bacteria; phylum Gemmatimonadota; class Gemmatimonadetes; order Longimicrobiales; family Gaopeijiaceae; genus CAYQVI01. The sequence continues at coordinate 3,494 of CAYQVI010000196.1, forward strand.
AATTCGCCGGAAGGGTGTCCGGTGGGCACCCTCTCCCTTCCGGGGGGTCTTTCCCCCGGGGGCGTGGGTCATGGATGGGAACCCTGGCGGCTGGGAGGTGGAGACGTGTTCGGAGATCTGGGCGGGAAGGTGGCGGTGGTGACCGGGGGCACCGGGGGAATGGGAACCGGGGTGGTGGAGGTGCTGGCGGCGGCCGGGGCCCGGGTGGTGGTCCCCTGGTACGCCCCGCCGGAGCTGGAGCCCTTCCGGGAGGCCATGGAGCGGGCTGGCCTCCTGGACCGGGTGGAGCTGCGGGAGGTGGATGTGACGGACCCGGGTGCGGTGGATCCCCTCTTCCAGGGGGTGGCGGAGGAACTGGGGCGTGTGGACATCCTGGTGAACGGGGTGGGCGCCTTCACCATGGCGCCGCTGTCGGACACCACACTGGAGAGCTGGGAGCGGATGATGACCCTGAACGCCACCACGGCCATGATCTGCTCCCGGGGTGCGGTGGGGTTCATGGGAGAGGCCGGGGGGCGGATCGTCAACGTCTCAGCCATGCCCGCCCTGGACCGGGGGGCGGCGGGGATGAGCGCCTATGCCGCCTCCAAGGCAGCGGTGCTGAGCCTCACCGGGTCGCTGGCGAAGGAGCTCCGGAGCCGGAAGGTCACCGTGAACGCCATCCTCCCCACCACCATCGACACGCCGGGGAACCGGGCGGCCATGCCCGATGCGGACCGGAGCCGCTGGCTGGAGCCCTCGGAGATCGGCCAGGTGGTGCGCTTCCTGGTGTCGGAGGAGGGAGGAATCGTCACCGGCGCCGCCGTGACGCTGGGTCGGTGAGGAGGCCCCCTGAACGAAGGGGCTGGACTTGCGGGGCGGCCTCGTTGAGATTCATTCTCAAATCGTCCGTCCTGCGGCCCCCGGCCGCCCCTTCCGTTCCAGCAACCACCGGAGTGGTCCTTCCATGGTCCGATTCCCTGCACGCGTCCCGGGTGCGATCCTGGCGCTCCCCCTCGTCCTCCTGGCGGCGGCCTGCGGCGGAGGCGACGGTGCCGGGGAACCGGCGGAAGGGGCAGCCGGCGCGGTGGCCGACGCCGGTGAGGTGAATGTCTACACCCACCGCCACTACGACACCGACCAGGCCCAGTTCGATCGGTTCACCACCGCCACCGGGATCCGGGTGAATGTGGTCACCGCGTCGGCGGATGAGCTCATCACCCGCCTGGAGGCGGAAGGGACCAACTCCCCCGCCGACATCCTGGTGACCGTGGACGCCGGCCGCCTCTACCGGGCGAAGGAGCGGGGGCTTCTCCAGTCCGTCTCCTCCCCCACCCTGGATGCCGCCATTCCGGCCCACCTCCGGGACCCCGACGGCCAGTGGTTCGGGTTGACCCAGCGGGCCCGGGTCTTCGTGTACGCCCCGGATCGGGTGCAGCCCTCCGAGATGTCCACCTATGAGGATCTGGCGGATCCGAAGTGGCGGGGGCGCATCCTCACCCGGAGTTCCGGCAACATCTACAGCCAGTCCCTCACCGCCTCGGTGATCGCTGCCCATGGCGCCGAGGCCGCCGAGGAGTGGGCCCGGGGGCTGGCGGCCAACTTCGCCCGCCCCCCCCAGGGCGGAGACCGGGACCAGATCGCCGACGTGGCCGCCGGGGTGGCGGACCTGGCCGTCGTGAACACCTACTACCTGGGGCTCCTGGCCAACTCCGATACCCCTGCCGACCGGGAGGCCGCCGCTGCAGTGGCGGTCTTCTTCCCCAACCAGGCCGAGGGGGAGCGGGGCACCCATGTGAATGTGAGCGGTGCGGGGGTGGCGGCCCATGCTCCGAACCGGGAGAACGCCATCCGGCTCCTGGAGTTCCTGGTCTCGGAGGAGGCGCAGCGGGCCTTTGCCCAGGGGAACTACGAGTATCCGGTGGTGGAGGGGGTGGCGTGGTCCCCCACCCTGCAGGAGTGGGGGACCTTCCGACAGGACATGCTGAACCTGGCCCGCCTGGGTGAGTTCAACACCGAGGCCGTGCGGGTCATGGATCGGGCTGGGTGGCGGTAGACCTCGAACTTCCCTCCCGGGTGGCCGGGGGGGGATCGTCCCGCGCGAAACGATGGTCCAGGAGGGCCGGGAGGGAGGTGACGCCATGGACAGTGGCCACCTTCCTCCTGGTCCTTCTGGTCACCGTTCCCATCTTCACCGTGCTGAAGGGGGTGCTGGGTCCCGGGAGCGACACCTGGAGCCACCTGGCCTCCACGGTCCTGGGGGAGTACATCACCGCATCGGGGCTCCTGATGCTCCGGGTGGGGGTGCTCACCCTCCTCCTGGGTGTACCCACCGCCTGGCTTGTGGCCACCTGCGACTTTCCGGGGCGGCGCTTCCTGAGCTGGGGCCTGATCCTCCCCCTTGCCATCCCCACCTACATCATCGCCTTCACCTACGCCGAGATCGTGAGGCATGGAGGGCCTGTGCAGTCCCTCCTCCAGTGGGTGATGCCCGGGACCTCCACCCTCTGGGTCCGCCCCTTTGTCATGTCCGCCACGGGGGTGGCGGTGCTCCTGGCGCTGGTGCTCTATCCCTATGTGTACCTGGTCTCCCGGGTCTCCTTCCAGAAGCAGACCGGGGGAGTCCTGGAGAGCGCCCGCCTCCTGGGACGGGGCGCCACGGCCACCTTCTTCCGCATTGCCCTTCCCCTGGCACGACCAGCGGTGGTGGGGGGGGTGACGCTGGTCCTCATGGAGGTGCTGAACGAGTACGGCGCGGTGCGCTACTTCGGGGTCTCCACCTTCACCACCGGGATCTTCCGCACCTGGTCCGGGATGAACGACTTCCCTGCCACCATGCGGCTCTCCGCCTGCCTCCTCCTCTTCGTCTTCCTGGTGGTGGGGGCGGAGCGGATGCTCAGGGGCAGGGCCCGCTTCGACGAGGGGGCCGCCACCGGGCGTCCCCTCCCCCGGACCCAGCTCTCCGGGTGGCGAGGATGGGGCTCCAGCCTGATCTGCGCCGTTCCCTTCCTGTTCGGGTTCGTGGTGCCAGTGGCGCAGTTGCTGGCCTGGGCCGCGCAGCGTCCGGGGGACTTCACCGACCCCCGCTTCCTGGGGCTCACCGCCAACACCTTCGGGCTGGCACTGGTGGCGGCGGTCCTCACTGTGTCGGCGGCGCTCCTGGTGGTCTACACGGTGCGCCTCACCCCCACCCGGGCGCTCCGGACCGCCAGCCGCATCTCCATGCTGGGGTACGCCATCCCGGGGGTGATCGTGGCGCTGGGGCTCCTGTACCCCCTGGGGTGGCTGGACCGCACCGTGGACGCCTTCGCCCGGGCACAGTTCGGGGTGGCCACCGGGCTGCTCCTCTCGGGGACGGTGGCGGCGCTGGTCTTCGCCTACCTGGTGCGCTTCCTGGCTGTGGCGCTGGCTCCGGTGGAGTCGGGCTTCGAGAAGGTGTGCGGGAAACTGGACGAGACGTCCCGCTCGCTGGGGGTATCGCCGCTGAAGACCCTCTTCCGGGTGAACATCCCCCTGCTCCGGGGGACGTTGCTGGGAGCCGGGCTCCTGGTCTTCGTGGATGTCCTGAAGGAGCTGCCGCTGACCCTGGTGCTCCGCCCCTTCAACTTCGACACCCTGGCCACCCGGGCCTTCC
>CAYQVI010000197.1:0-7095 GCA_964420725.1 uncultured Gemmatimonadaceae bacterium
CTGATGTCCAGCTCCATGGCGATGAAGGCCCGGTAGCGGGCGGTGTCCAGCACCCCGGCCATCCCAATGACCCGTTCCCGGGGGAAGCCGGAGGCCTCCATGGCCACGGAGCACATCACGTCCAGGGGGTTCGACACCATGATGATGATGGAGTCCGGGGCCACCCGGGCAATCTCCTTCGAGACGGAGCGGACGATCCCGGCATTGGTCTTCAGGAGGTCGTCCCGGGACATGCCCGGCTTCCGGGCGATCCCTGCAGTGACGATGAAGATCCCGGATCCCGCTGCCGCCTCGTAGTCGTTGGCCCCGATCACCCTGGAGTCGAACCCCTCGATGGGAGCGCTCTGGAACTGGTCCAGACCCTTCCCCTGGGGAACCCCCTCGATGACATCGATGAGGACGACCTCACGGGCCAGTTCCTTCTCTGCAAGGCGCTGGGCCGCAGTGGCTCCCACATTCCCGCCGCCGACGACGGTGATCTTCCGCATGGACATGGATCTGGGTGGCTCCCGGATGGCTGGTTCAGGGCGGTCGGGGCAGGTCCGGAGCGCGTTCCTCCAGACGTGCGGATCAAGGCGGGAGACCGCGCCGGAAGCTACCCGAGAGCGGGTGGGGTGTCAACGGAAAGCGAGACGGGAGAAGGGCTCCCCCGTTCCCCGCTCAGCCCCCGGTCTGGGAGAGGGCGATGAGTCCCCCGGACCCGGTGGACACCCCCTGCTCCAGGAGGTGCCGCTGGGGCTTGACCCTGAGGGTCTCCTCGATGAAGGGCTCCAGCGGCTCACCCCGGCGAAGAGGCCCCCGGAGGTCCGTCTGAAGGTGCCCGAAGAGGCACGGACGCAGCTGGCCGTCCGCCGTGAGGCGCATCCGGTTGCACTGGTCGCAGAAGTTGTGGCTCATGGGGGTGATGACCCCCACCGTCCCCGGGGCTCCGGGGAAGCGGAAGTAGCGGGCCGGTCCGTTCCCCGTGGGCCCGGTGACCGGATCCAGGCGCCCCACCTCCCGGAGGGTCTCCAGCACCTCGTCACAGGTGACGGTACGGGCCGCGCTCAGCTCCAGGTTGGCCCCGGTGGGCATCAGCTCGATGAACCGGATGTGCCAGGGGCGCTCCCGCGTGATGGCGGCGAAGTCCGCCACCTCGTGGTCGTTCTCCCCACGGATGAGGACCACATTGAGCTTGATGGGGGCGAACCCCTCCCGCTCCGCCGCGTCCAGGCCCGCCATGACCCGCTGGAAGGAGCCGGGCCTGCGGACGATGGCATCGAACCGCTCCGGATCCAGCGAGTCCAGGGAGATGTTGAGGCGGTCCACCCCGGCCACCCGGAGCTCCTTCGCCGTATCGGCCAGGAGGACGGCGTTCGTCGAGAGGGAGAGATCCTCGATCCCAGGCACCGCGGAGATCATGGCGGCCAGGCGGGGAAGGTCCTGCCGCACCAGCGGCTCCCCTCCGGTGAGGCGCACCCGGCGGAGACCCATCCCCGCCATGACGCGGACCACCTCTGCGATCTCCTCGTACGACAGGAGATCCTCCCGCTTCAGCCAGGGGAGGCCCTCCTCCGGCATGCAATAGACGCAGCGGAGGTTGCACTTGTCCGTCACCGAGATTCGCAGGTACTCGATCCTGCGCCCGAACCCGTCCTTCATCCCTGGTCGCCCTCCGCCACCATGTGCCCCGGAGACATTGTCTCCCGGGGGTCCCTCCCCCTGACCCAGGCGCTCTCCCCGTCCGTGAAGCTCTCCTTCTTCCAGACCGGGATGCGGCGCTTCAACTCCTCCATCAGCCACTGGGCGGCCTGGAAGGCCTCCGCCCGGTGGGGGGAGGAGATGGCCACCGCCACACTGGCCTCCCCCACCTCCAGAGCCCCCAGCCGGTGCTCCACCGCAACCCTGGTCACTCCGAAGCGCCCCACGGTCTCCTCCGAGAGGACCCGGAGGAGGTCCTCCGCCATGGGCCCATACCCCTCGTACAGGATCCCCTCCACGGAGCGCCCCTCATGGTGGTTCCGCACATTGCCGAGGAAGAGGACCACGGCGCCGTCCCGATCCGTCCCCACACGGGAGAGGACCCCGCCCACGTCCAGGGGATCCCTCCCCACCCGAACGTGGATCGCTTCCCCTGGGGGATGATTCATCCTCCAGCCACCGGCGGGAGGAGCGCCACCTCGTCCCCGTCCACCAGCGCCGTGTCGGAAGGCACCCAGATCCGGTTCACCGCAACAGGGGGATCGGCGGGGAGGGAGGCCAGGCCCCCGCCCCGCTCCCGGAGGGATGCCACCACCGCCGCCACCGTGCTCCCCTCTGGGACATCGACGTCCAGCCGGGAGGTTCCGGCCATCTCCCGGTAGGAGGCGAAGAGGAGGACCTGGATGGTCATGGAGTCTCGTAGTCCCCGGGTGCTCCAGGGCCCTGGAGTTGACGAATCCGTTCGGCGAGTTGCTGACGGAGGAGCTGATACCTGAGAAGCTGCATCGGGGTCAGGAGTTCCGCCAGTCGCGCCTCCTCCTCCCGGGCCAGGGCGGCTTCCGCCTCCCGGAGGCGCTGGATCGCCCGGAGGAGCTCACGAGCCCTCACGTTGTCCGCCTCGCTGTCCTCCCCCCGCCGCACCAGTTGCTGCGCCTGGGCCCGGAGGGTCCGCTCCTCCCCGTTCAGCGCCACCCGCCGGGGGCGGAAGCCTGCCACCACCATCTGCATCTCCTGGAACTCGCCTTCCGTGAGCCCAAGATCGGTGCGGATGCGCCGCTCGAACTGCTGTTGGACCCTCCGCACCAGTTCAGGAGCCCGCTCTCCGGGACGGACCTGCGCCTCCAACCCTCCCCCGGGGGAAAGGGCAGGAGCGAGCAGGAGGGCGCCCAGCACAAGGACCAGGGTGGGGATCAGACGTGCCATCAACCCTCCATCTCCGCGAGAAGGGCCTCGAGCTGCTCCTCGGTGAGGCCGTCCAGGAGGAGAAGGGGCTCCCCTGCCACCATTCCGTTGGCGGAGGGCCAGAGGTGCATCCCATCCAGGCCGCCGGCACTTCCTTCCGCAGCGGCGATCACCGGGCCTGCCCCGCTGGTGGTGGGGGATCCCGCGCCCCCCCACACCAGGACCGTCCCCAGCGCCGCCACCAGCAGGGCCGCCACGGGGAGGAGGAAGCGCAAGGAGACGCCCCATCCCCCGGCCGACCCCGGTGCCGTTCTCTCCGCCCCGGCGGCGGGTGCGCTCCGGAGAGCCGCCGAGATCGCGCCCGCCAGCTCCGCCGGGGGCTCGGGGCGGAGGAGGAAGAGACCCCGTACCAGCTCCTCCTCCCTCCGGCAGGGTTCGCACCCGTCCCGGTGGCGGGCCATGTCGCCGCGGAGTGCCTCCCCCACGGCCACGAGGAGCGGGAGATCCTCCCGGAATGCCTCGCAGGTCATCTCTGGATGGTCCATGCCGTCCAAGCCTCCCTCCTCACCCCTGATCCAGCATGGCACGGAGACGTCCGATGCCATGGAAGTAGTTCACCCGTGCCGCCCCTTCGGAGGACCCGATGGCGTCTCCCACCTCCCGGAAGGAGAGCCCGTCGAAGACCCTCAGGAGCACCGCCCGGCGCTGCTTGTCCGGCAGACCGGGGAGGAGGTCCCGGATCCGCTCCACCTCCAGACGTAGGAGCACCACGCCCTCCCCATCCACCCCATCCGGCACGGGAGCGGCAAGGTCCAGCGGCTCTTCCCGACGACGCGTCCCCTTCCGCATCATCCCCCGGGCCTCGTTGGCGGCAATGGCCAGGAGCCAGGTCCGGAAGGCCGCCTCACCCCTGTACCCCGGAAGCCCCCGGAGGGCCCTCAGGAAGGTCTCCTGGGTGGCGTCCGCCGCCTGGTCCGGATCCGAGAGCAGCAGCAGGGCCATGCGGTAGACCGCCCCATGGTGGCGCTCCACCAGGGCGTCCATGGCCCCGGGGTCTCCCCGCCGGGCCCGCTCCACGAGGACCCCGTCGTCGGGGGCCGCCTTCAGACGATCGTCCATGCACCCCTTCTGGATGACCCTCCGCCCCGATCCGTTAAAACACGACGTCCCCTCCCCGGAGAGGGAGGGGACGCGAGTGCCCAGGGAGCACGGGGTGGGGTGGGGTCAGGTGACGCCCTGCCCGTCGGTCCGGGCCACCCGTGCACGGAGGTGCTTGGAGGGCTTGAACACCGGGACGGTGCGGGCGGGGACCTTCACCGAATCCCCGGTCCGGGGGTTCCGGGCCATCCGGGTCTTCCGCTTCCGGACCTTGAAGGTGCCGAAACCCCGGATTTCGATGTTCTCCCCCCGGGCCATGGCCTGCTTCATGGCACTGAGGAACCCATCCACCACAAGGGCGCAATCCTTCTTCGTGATGCCGGGTCCGATCGCTTCTGCGACCTGCTCCACGAGATCCGCTTTGGTCATCTTGCCTCCGAAGGAACTGTGCGGTCCCGAACGAACCCGACCGATCGGCGACCCCCCGGCTCGGGCCGGGAAGGAAACGGCGGGAAGCCTAACGCAGGGCTTCCGAAGACGTCAAGAAACAGGTACCAGGCAGGGGGTGCCGGAAACGACTCCCGTCACCCCTCCCTCCGGGCCTCCATCAGCCCGACGAACTGATCGAACAGGTAGCGACTGTCATGGGGCCCTGGAGCGGCCTCCGGGTGGTACTGCACCGAGAACACGGGCAGACTCCGGTGGGCCAGTCCCTCCACGGTCCCATCGTACAGGTTGACATGGGTCAGCCGGAGGTCGGGGGCTCCCACCAGGGAATCCCCCTCCCCGGCCCGGACCGCAAAGCCGTGGTTCTGCGAGGTGATCTCCACCGTGTTGCCGTCAAGGTACTTCACAGGGTGGTTGGCACCATGGTGGCCGAAGGGGAGCTTGTACGTCTCCCCGCCGAAGGCCCGGGCGATGAGCTGGTGCCCCAGACAGATCCCGAAGACCGGGACCCCCTGTGCAGACAGGCCGCGGATGGCCTCCTCCGCAGCGGACACCGCGGCAGGGTCGCCGGGGCCATTGGAGATGAAGAGGCCGTCCGGCTCCAACTCCTGGATCTCCTGGAGGGTGGCTCCGGAGGGGAGTACCGTCACCTGGCACCCCCGCTCAGCCATGAGCTTCGGGGAGTGGGCCTTCACACCGAAGTCGAAGGCCACTACATGGAAGCGTTGCTCGCCCACCGCCGGAACCACATAGGACCGCTCGGTGGACACGCCGCAGGCCAGGTCCAGCCCCTCCATGAGGGGGTGCCCCAGGATGGTCTCCATGAGCTCCGCAGCCGGCGTCGAGGCCGGGGCGATGGCCCCCCGCATGGCACCTGCATCCCGGATATGCCGGGTCAGGGCCCGGGTGTCCACCCCAGAGAGCCCGGGAATGCCGTTGTCGCTGAGGTACTCCTCCAGCCCCCGGTCCGCTCTCCACGAGGAGGCCCGACGGGCCACCTCCCGGACGATGAACCCCGCCACCATGGGGCGGTCGGACTCCCGGTCCTCCTGGTTCACCCCGTAGTTCCCGATCTGCGGGTAGGTCATGACCACCAACTGCCCTGTGTAGGACGGATCCGTGAGGATCTCCTGGTAACCCGACATGGCGGTGTTGAAGACCACCTCGCCCGGAGAGGAGCCCACGGCTCCGAAGGCGTCCCCGTCGAAACGGCGCCCATCTTCCAGGAGCAGGTAGGCCGGCGTGCGCGGGGATGGGGAGGGGGTCACTGGATCTCGAAGTGGAGCGTGGACAAGGACGAAGAGGGTGGGACGACGTTCGAATGTAGAGCCCCGAGGTTGAGCGTCAAGCGCAGGAAGTCCGGAAGGCCCGGAGGTGCCGCCCAGGGGCGGCCATGGCTACCTTGAACGGCCTCGTCGCCGCTTCCTCCTCCCTGCTCCCCCAGCCGTCCATGTCCGAACCACCCCTCGTCGTGATCCACGCAGATGAATCCTGCCTGGGAAACCAGTTCCAGGATCGGGACAGCCCCGGAGGTGCCGGCGCCCTGGTGGAGGCCTGGAAGGACGGGGGGTGGGTCCGGCGGGACCTCTGGCTCTCGGAACCGGGGACCACCAACAACCGGATGGCCATCCGGAGCGCCTCGGCCTCCCTCGGATCCCTTCGCCGGCCCTGCCGGGTCCGCTTCATCTCGGACAGCCAGTACCTGGTGAAGGGGATGACCGAGTGGCTCCCCGGATGGAAGGCCCGGGGGTGGAGGAGGAAGGCGGGGGCCATCGAGAACCTGGAGCTCTGGAAGGAGCTGGACCGGGTGGCGGCCCTCCACCGGGTGACGTGGGAGTGGGTCCGGGGCCATGCGGGGCATCCCCGGAACGAGTATGTGAACGACCTTGCGGTGGCGGCGGCCACGGAGCAGACGCAGTCCGGGGGGCTGGTGCCCTCCGGCTTCCTGGAATGGCTGGAGGAGCAGAGGAGCACCCACGGCCGGTACCGGGAACTGGACGAGGATCAGCCGCCTTCCTGACCCCCTGCAGGGGTCCAGTGTGGGTCCTCACGGCGTGCGGAGGGGAGAGGCTCCAGGGGGAGGGCGCTCCCGGGGACCACCTCCCGCCCGAAGACCCGGCAGAAGGCCGGCACCAGCAGGGAGACCGGGTCGGGGATGGGCGCTCCCTGCCCCAGGAGCCGTTCCACCGAGGTGACCGGGCGATCGACGATCCCGCAGGGAACGATGGTCTCGAAGAACGACAGGTCGGTGCGGAGGTTCAGGGCGAAGCCGTGGGAGGTGATCCAGCCGGAGGACACCCGGACCCCCACTGCCGCGATCTTCGCTCCTTCCACCCACACCCCTGTGAGTCCCGGCTCCCGACCTCCCTGGATCCCCAACCCGGCCAGCGCCAGGATCAGCACCTCCTCCAGCTCCCGGAGGTACCGGTGGAGGTCCCTCCGCTCCTCCTCCAGCGCCAGGATGGGATAGCCCACCACCTGTCCAGGGCCGTGGTAGGTCACGTCTCCCCCCCGCCCCGCCTCGAAGAGCTCCACTCCCCTGCGGGCCCGCTCCTCCTCCGAGGCCAGGACGTGCCCGGCTCCACTCCCCCGCCCCAGGGTGATGACGTGGGGGTGCTCCAGGAGAACGAACTGGTCCGGCACCACCCCCTCGCGGCGGCGCCGGACCAGTTCGGCCTGCATCTCCAG
>CAYQVI010000198.1:0-7020 GCA_964420725.1 uncultured Gemmatimonadaceae bacterium
GGATCCATCGATGAAGAGTGTGCGACCGGTCATGGGGACCGTTTCTCCGTAGGCTTCGGGTTGGGGCGGAAATCGGCCTCCAGTATACACCACACCAAACGGGAGGGCGAGACGGGGCGGAGACCGGAGGTGGGCCCCTGCGCCGGCCATGTTGTGATGGCTTCCCCCTCCTCCTTCGTAGAGTGGGCGTCAGGGGCAGAAACGTCCACACGGTGGGAGGATCGAGGGTGGGTGCACTGCTTGAAGTGGAGGGGGTGGAGAAGTCCTTCGGCCTGCTCAGGGCCGTGGACGGGCTCTCGCTGGAGGCCCGGGCCGGGGAGGTGCTGGGGGTGCTGGGGCCCAACGGGGCCGGGAAGACCACGCTGCTCCGGATGATCATCGGGATGCTCCGCCCGGACCGGGGGGAGATCCGGTACCACCTGGACGGAAGCACCACCCCCCGCCCCGACCCCCGGCGCCTGGGGTACCTCCCCGAGGAGCGGGGGCTCTACCTGGATGTCCCGGTGAAGCGGATGCTCCTCTACTTCGCCGCACTCCGGGGAGTGCCGGCGGCGCGGGCGAAGGTGGAGGCGGACCGGTGGCTGGAGCGCTTCGACCTCGGGGACCGGGGGGACGCCGAGATCCGGGATCTCTCCAAGGGGAACCAGCAGAAGATCCAGTTCATCTCCGCCATCCTGCACCGCCCCCCGCTGGCCATCCTGGACGAGCCCTTCTCCGGGCTGGACCCCCTGAACCAGGCCTTCTTCCTGGAGCTGATCCGGGAGCTGGCCGGGCAGGGGACGGCCGTCATCCTCAGCGCCCACCAGATGCAGCTCGTGGAGCGCCTGGCGGACCGGATCCTCCTGGTGCGGGGGGGGCGGCAGGTGGGGGCGGGAACGGTGGCCGAGCTCCGGGGCCGGTGGGGCACCGGCCGACGGCTCCGGGTGAAGGTGGCCGGGGAGCCGGAGCTGGCCGCGCTGGCAGAGCTCGCCGCCGTCCGGGAGGTGGCGCTGGATGGCAGCGACGGGATCCAGCTCCTCCTTGAGCCGGACGCCCCCCTCTCGGAGCTGCTCCGGGAGATCGGGACCCGGGTAGAGGTGCTGGACCTCCAGGCCGAATCCGTGACCCTCCACGACATCTACCTGCAGACCGTGGGGGGAGGCGGAGGGGATCCCGGGGCGCAGCCCGGTGCGGCGGCGGGGAGCCGGCAGGATCCCCCACCCATCCCCCTGCAGCCCAGCCCGGGAGGTGCCCGATGACCCCCCCGAATCCCCTCTGGGAAGTGGCCCGCTGGGAATTCCGCCGCTACGTGAAGCTCCGGCAGCAGATCGTGGGCGCCGCGGTGTTCCTGGTGATGCTCCTGGGGGGTGCCGCCCTGGGGCGGATGGGAGCCTCCCCCTCCGTGGTGGAGGTGGCCGTCGTGGGCGCCGAAGCCCTCCCCGCCCTTCCCGCCGAACTGGACCGCTTCCGTTTCACCCGTTTCCCGGGGGAGGAGGAGGCACGGCTCCGGCAGGCGGTGGACGCCGGCGACCTGCCCGCACTCCTGGTGCTCACCCCGGGAGGCGGGGGCACCCTGGTGACCCGGCAGGAACCCGGTTGGCAGGGTGCCCTGGAGGGGGTCCTCACCTCGGTGCTGCAGATCACGCGGATGGGGGAGGCGGGGCTGGACCCGGGGACGCTGGCCGGACTCCAGACCCCCTTCGCCCTGGTGGTGGAGGAGACCGCACCCCGGGCCGGCCAGGGGGAGCGGGTGGCGGCCTTCGGGGCGCTGGGGCTCTCGCTCCTGGGGATCCTGTCGGGGATCGGCTACATCTTCAGCAGCGTCACCGGGGAGAAGCAGAACCGGCTCTCGGAGCAGGTGATCTCGGCCATCCACCCCCAGACCTGGATCGACGGGAAGATCCTGGGGCTCAGCGGGGTGGCGGTGGTGGCGGTGCTGAACGCCCTGGTGTCCGGGGCGGTGTTCATGGTGGCGGGGCATTTCCTGTGGGGGTGGTCGCTGGCCCTCCCGGGAGGGATCGGAAATCCCGGGGTCCTGGCGCTGGCCATCCTCCCCATGCTCCTGGGCTTCCTCTTCTGGTTCGCCCTCCTCACCGCCATCGCGGCCATCATGGACGATCCCCACACCTCCATGCGCACCCAGTTCATGTTCCTCCCCATGCTCCCCCTGATCCCCGCCTTCTCGGCGATCTCCGATCCGGGGGCGACGTGGGTGCGGATCCTGGGGGTCGTCCCCCCCACCTCCAGCGCCGTCCTTCCGGTGCGCATGGTCACGGGGGAGGTGCCGTGGTGGGAGGTGGGGCTGGCGGTGGTGCTGCTGATGGCGGCGGTGTGGGCCATGAGCCGGGTGGCCGGGCGGGTGTTCCGCACCGGGATGCTCATGTATGGGAAGGAGCCCACCTGGGGGGAGGTGCGGCGGTGGATCGGGGAGGCGTAGGGCTCCGCGGGGAAGCCGGGGGGAGAATGGGGCGCCTGGGGAGGGATCGGTCCCCCAGGCGCCCCGGCCATCCGACTCAGAACATCACGTTCAGGCGGAGCATGACCTTGCTCACCCGGCGATCGCTGTCGGACGGAGTGATGGTGACCCCACCCACCTCGAAGGCGTCGCTGAGGTACTCCGTCACCCCGATGCCGTAGCGGAGCTCCGGGAGGAGCCGCAGCCCCCCCAGGTTCAACTCCAGCCCGGCTCCGATGTCCGCCGTCAGGGTGATGTCCTCCACCGCGTCGCTGAATTCGTTGGTACGGGGGAAGGTGAGCACGGGTGCACCCAGGATGTACGGCCGGACCACACCCCCGGACCCCAGCGCCAGCCGGATGTCCACCGGGACCTCGATGGCGGAAAGCTCGATCTCCGTGCCATCAGGGAATTCATACCGTCCCACCCTGTGGTAGAAGACCCCCGGCCGGAGGGAGATGGGTCCCCCCCCCAGCTCCAGGAAGATCCCCAGGTGGTATCCGGTGGAGTTCTCGAAGGTGGCGGAGGTGCTCCCTACATCGATGTCGCTGAGTTCATTGAAGTTGCCTCCTGCCGCGATCCCCAGACCCTGGGCCTGCAGCGGAGCCGTTGCAGCGAGGGAGAGGGCGGACGCCGCCAGGAGCACGGGTACCACGGTGCCGAGTTTCATCGAGGGACCTCCGGTGGGAACGGTCATGGATGTTCGGACGGCCATGCACTTCAGGGTTGCAAGATCCGAACCGCACAACGGACTCCCCGGGAGAGAACCGGGAAGGGGATCAGGAGGCTCCCCAGGAGAGGCCGCCCTGGAACTGCACCGCCACCGCCACCACGTGACACGCGCTCCCCAACAGCACGAACCCGTGCCAGACGGCGTGGGAGTAGCGGAACCGCTCCGTCTGGTAGAATGGCGTCCCTGCCGTGTACGCCACGCCCCCCGCCACCAGCCACGCCAGTGCCAGGGGATCCAGGCGCTCCAGGAACGGGCCGGCCGCTATGACGCAGAGCCACCCCATGGCCAGGTAGACCAGGGTGGACAGGAGCCGGAACCGGCCGGTGAAGAAGAGCTTGAACACCACCCCCAGCACCGCCATCCCCCACACCACCCCGAACAGGGCCCACCCCCATCCCCCCCGGAGCATCCCCAGGGTGAAGGGGGTGTACGTGCCGGCAATCAGCAGATAGATGGCGCAGTGGTCGAAGATCTCCAGACCCCGTCGGATCCGGGGGTGCTCACTGGCATGGAAGAGGGTGGATGCCAGGTAGAGCAGGACCAGCGTGGTGCCGAAGATGGCGGCGCTGACGATCTGGAAGGGGTCCCCCCCCCGGGCCGCCAGAACCACCAGGACGGGGAGCACCACCACACTGGCCACGAACCCCACCCCGTGGGTGAGGACGTTGGCCAGCTCGACGGAGCGGTCCTGGCGGAGGGTCATGCTGTGGGTCCCTTGGACGGAGGGGCGAAGCGCAGATGAATCTACTGCGAATCGCGTGCCCCGGGACCCTGCTCCCCCGCTCGGCGCCGGGACAACGGCCCCTCCACGCCCGGAGGGAGACAGGCGGGAATTCCGGTCATCCCCTGTCCTCCCAGGGGGACGCCTCTCAGACCCGCACCGGCTCCACCGTCCCCCCGTGGCGGCTCCGCTCGGCGGCGAAGGCCATCACGTGGCTCTCCACGGACGCCTCCAGGCTGGAGCTCAGGAGGGAGGCATCCTGCTTCGACACCGCCTCGGCCCAGTTGGCGATGAGGCGCCAGTCCCCGCCCCCGTGCCCCGAGCCGGCGTACTGGTCCACATCCAGGACCCGGGTCTCGTAGACGGTCCGCTCCCCGGTGCGGAAGTCGTGGACCGCCATCTGGGTCATGTCCCCCTCGATGTACCCCATGCTCCCCATGACCCGGGTCCGACGCCCTCCCCAGGGAGTGAAGGCCTCCATGCTGAAGCTGGCGGTGACCCCGTCCTCGAAGAGGATGTTGGCCACGTAGTGGTCGCACTGGTCGTTGTCCATCCGGTAGACGCAGCGGCCGTAATCGGTGGTGCGTAGCCTCTCCAGGATGGCGTCCCCCCAGGCGTCCCGGTCGTCCGGAAGATCGAAGACGTACAGCCAGGTGCGATTCCGGTGGTAGATCTTCAGCGCCGAGTACGGGCACTCCGCCTCCACCGCGCAGCCGTCGGTGCACCGGGGGGTGCTCCCCTCCGGAGCGTTCCCGGAGTGGAACCAGGAGAGGTTCCCGAAGGCCTGGATGCTGGTGCTGGGGCGATCCACCAGCCACCGGAGCATGTCCAGGTCGTGGCTGGACTTGGCCAGGATGATGGGGGCCGTGGCCTGGCTGTCGTGCCAGTTCCCCCGGACGAAGGAGTGGGCCATGTGCACATGCTCGATGGGCTCGAAGTGCTGCACGCTCACCACCCGCCCGATGGCCCCCGAGAGCATCTGCTCCCTGAGCTTCACGAAGTACGGCGCGTAGCGGAGCACGTGGCACACCGCCACGATCCCCCCGGTCTCCTGGCTCAGCGCCAGGATCTCCCGGCACTCCTCCTCGGAGGGGGAGATGGGCTTCTCCAGAAGGATGTCATACCCCATTCGCAGCGCCTCCATGCAGGGGCCGTGGTGGAGGTCGTCCGGGGTGGTGATGATGATGGCGTCGGCGAACCGAGGGCGTTCGAAGACGTGCTCCCAGGTGACAAAGCGGTTCTCCGGGGGGATGCCGTGGGCGGCGGCATAGCGCTCGTTCCGGATGGGGATGGGCTCCGCCACCCCCACGATCTTCACCTGGTCCGGGTAGGCCAGGGCGAACCCGCCATAGGTGTTCCCCCGGGCGCCGGCCCCCAGGGTGATGGCGGTGACAGGGCGCTGGGGGGTGTAGAGGGTGTCGGCATCCGGGAGGAGAAGGGGCTCCCCGGTCTCGCCCCTGGCCTCGGCCGCGAAGGGGAAAAAGGCCCCTCCCAGCATCAGGCCCATGGTCTTGAGGGAATCGCGGCGGCTGAGATCCGGGGTCATGGCGGGGTCCGGAGTGGGATGGGAACGGGTCCAGGGCATATGGGGACAGGGTACCGGGCTCGGCACGGTGGGGCAACGACCGGGGCAGCCCCTCGGGTGCGGCCCCTGGCCCCCGGCTGTATCCTTGGGTGGATTCCCCCCCCTGGAGCCAGCCATGCGCCGACACCCTGCGGTCCCCGTCCCCACCCTCATCGCCGCCCTCCTCCTCCTGGCGGGATGCGGCCCGGGGGAGGCTCCGCCCTCCTCCGGACCTCCCGTCGCAACCACAACCCCGGCCACCGCCGCCGCCGCCTTCCTGGCCAACCTCAACGCCCACTGCGGGCAGGCCTTTCCCGGCGCGCTGGCCATCGAACCCCCTGGCGACGAGATGCTGGACGGGGACGAACTCCTGGTGGTCCACATGCGGGGGTGCAGCAACCAGGAGATGCTCCTCCCCTTCCACATCGAGACGGACGAGGGGAGTTGGAACCGCTCCCGGACCTGGATCTTCCGCCTCACCGACGGGAACAGGCTGGAGCTCCGCCACGACCACCGTCAGCCCGACGGGACCGAGGACGAGGTGACCTGGTACGGCGCCTTCACCCTGGCGGACGGGACCCCCACCCAGCAGGAGTTCCTCCGGGACACTCCCGCCGCCGACGGCTCCATCCGGGGGTGGCGGGTCATCATCGAGCCGGGCGTGCGCTACATCTACGGCACCATCCGGGACGGAGAGTGGAGCTGGCGGGTGGACTTCGACCTCTCCACCCCCATGACCGAACTGCCTCCACCGCCCTGGGGCTACGAGGACGGGTCGGGGCCCCCCAGGTAGGCGGCCGGCGGCCCCGCCCCCGTCCAGAGGAAGCGCGCCGCCTCTCTGTGATGGGGGAAGGCGTCCAGGTAGCTCCGCTGCCAGCCGTCCAGGAAGGCCTCCACCCCGTCCCGGGGAGTCAGCGCCCACACCGCCCCCCCGAACCCGGCCCCGAAGGCGGAGGCGGCGGGGGCGCCCAGGCGACCGGCGCTCCGGACCAGGTGGAGGGTCTCGGGGATCTGGTTTCCCAGGACGGCCTCGGCGCCGGCCTGGGAGCGGGCCACCAGCCCGCCGAAGGGGTCCAGCTCCCCCCGCTCCAAGGCCGTCGCGGCGGCGGGGATGAGTTCGTCCGACTCCATGGCGAACTGTCGGAACCGAGCCAGAAGGGCCTCCTCCCCGGCGGCCGCCAGGATCCCTTCCAGGCGGTCCCGGGCACCGGGAGCCGAGGCCAGGATGGCCCCGGGGTGGGGTTCCGAGCCCCCAGTTTCCCGGCGCCAGAGGGCGGCGATCCGCTTCACCTCCTCCGAAAGCCGATTGTACGCCTCCCGGGCGCCTGCCGCCTTCTCCGCCAGGACCCCGCTGGCCGCCACGGCGAAGACCCACCCGGGGGGAAGGGCCACGGACCCCTCGGCCCGGGTGGGACGGAAGCTGTAGCGCACAAGCTGCCCGGCCTCCCCGCACAGGATTGCGGTGTGATCCTCGCTCCCCCCATCCGTCCCCACCCCCCGGGCCCCGGCGCCCCCACCCAGCCCCCCATACGGCCGCCCGGACTCCACCGCCGCCAGGTAGTCCGCCA
>CAYQVI010000199.1:0-6992 GCA_964420725.1 uncultured Gemmatimonadaceae bacterium
TCCTCCATGGTGGCCACCGTCATGTTGTCCAGGAGGATCCGGGCCGGGCGCGGCTTCGCATGGAGCGCCTCCTGGAGCTCGTCCAGCGTCCGTACCTCCAGCTCTACCGGAAGGGCAGCCCGGTTCCGGGAGGCCACGGCCTCCAGGGCGGCGGTCACCCCTCCTGCGGCAGCCACATGGTTGTCCTTCACCAGGACCATGTCGTGGAGCCCCATGCGGTGGTTTTCCCCTCCACCGGCCCGGACGGCCGCCTTCTCCAGGTGTCTCCAACCCGGCGTGGTCTTTCGTGTGTCCACCACGGTGGCCCCCGTTCCCGCCACCGCGTCCACGAAGCGCCGGGTGAGGGTGGCGATCCCGGACAGGCGCCCCAGGAAGTTCAGCGACGTCCGCTCGGCGGTGAGGATGGATCGCACGGACCCCGAAACCCGCAGGACAGGATCCCCGGGCCCACAGGCCACCCCGTCCCCGGCCACCACCTCCACCTGGAGGGTGGGGTCCACCGCGCTGAACACCCGCGTGGCCGCGTCGGTTCCCGAAACCACCAGCGGGGCCTTGGCCCGGACGGTGGCGGTGGCCCGGAGCTCCCCGGGGACCGTCCAGAGGGTGGTCCAGTCCCCGGCCCCCACATCCTCCCGGAGGGCCATGGCGATGAGGGTGCGGAGGGCGGACTCCGCGTCCCCGGTTCCCGTCCAGTCTCCCGGAGTACTTCTGGGTTCGTTCATCAGGACCCGAAGGTGAGGCTGGCCAGGAACAGGAGTCCCACGGCCCAGCAGTAGAGGGCGAAGCGGTGGAATGCCTTCCGCTCCAGCAGCACCAGGAAGAGGCGGATGGCCAGGACCCCGGTGACCGCGGCGGCGAGGCCCCCCAGCAGCAAGGTGGAGCCGGCCATGGTCATCCCCTCCCCCAGCTCCCGGGCCTGGAGCACTCCTGCCCCTGCGATGGCGGGCACCGCCATGATGAAGGCGAACTCCGCGGCCCGCTCCGGTCGGATCCCCAGCCAGACCGCTGCCGTGAAGGTGGCCCCGGAACGGGAGATCCCGGGAATGATGGCGAAGGCCTGGGCCAACCCGATGAGGACGGCCATGGCCCAGGTCACCGACCGGTCCTCTCCCCGGGCGATGGCGGACTTCGTGGTCCAGAGGAAGGTCCCGGTGGCCAGCAGCGCGACGCCGGTGACCCGGGGGTCGTCGAAGAGGCTCTCCACGAAGTCCCCCATGAACACCCCCACCAGTCCCGCCGGAATGGTGGCCAACACCACGAGGAGAACGAATGTGAAGGCCTCCCGGTCCCCCTGCAGCACCCCACGCAGAAGATCCATGAGGCGCTCCCGGTAGACCATGACGATGGAGAGGAGGGTCGCCACATGCACCGCCACCTCGAAGGTCACCCCGGGGAGATCCAGGGAGAGGAGCCGCTGCCCGATGACCAGGTGCCCGGAACTGGAGACAGGGAGGAACTCGGTGGCCCCCTGGATGAAGCCCAGGAGGATGGCTTCAAGGGCGCTCATGCCCCCTCCCCCACCACCTGCCTGTAGAGCTCTTCGTAGACCGGGACCACCCGGTCGGAAGAGAACCGCTCCACCGCCGTGGCCCGGGCTCCCCGGCTCAGTGCCGACCACTGGGGTGAATCGGAAAGGATGGAGATGGCCGCATCCGCCATCCCCTCCACATCTCCCACCTCCAGGAGGAAACCCGAGACCCCGTTCTCCACCACCTCCGGGAGTCCCCCCACCCGGCTGGCCACCACCGGCGTCCCACAGGCCATGGCCTCCAGGGCAGCCAATCCGAAGGACTCTCCGGCAGAGGGAAGGAGGAACAGATCCGCGCAGGCCAGGAGCTCGTCCACCGAGGCGTGCTTGCCCAGGAAGAGGACATGGTCGGACACCCCCAGTTCCCGGGCCCGCTCCAGAACCACCGGCCGGTCTGGACCGTCCCCCACCAGCACCAGGCGGGCTCCCACCTTCTTCCGGATCCGGGAGAAGATCTCCACAACGTCCACGGCCCGCTTCACCGGCCGGAAGTTGGAGACGTGCATCACGATGGGCTCCCCCTCTGGCGCCAGGATGGCCCGGTGACACGGGAACTTGTCCCGCCGGTAGATCTCCGTGTCGATGAAGTTGGGGATCATGTCGATCCGCTCCCGGGGAATGCCGAAGGTCCCCACGGTCTCATCCCGCAGGTACTCGGACACCGCGGTGACCCGGTCCGACTTGAGGATGGAGAAGCGGGTGATGGCGTGGAAGGACGGATGCCCCCCCACCAGGGTGATGTCGGTGCCGTGGAGGGTGGTGATCACCGGAAGCCCCCGCTCCCCCTCCAGCATCTCCCGGGCAATCCACGCCGAGGCCGCGTGGGGGATGGCGTAATGGGCGTGGACCAGGTCCAGGTCGAAGTTCCGCACGGCGTCGTGCACCGCCACGGCCAGGGCCAGCGAGTAGGGAGGGTGCTCGAAGAGGGGGTAGGCCTCCATCTCCACTTCGTGGAAGAAGACCCGTTCCCGGAAGTGGCCCAGCCGGAAGGGCTGAGCGTAGGAGACGAAGTGGATCTCGTGGCCCCGCTGGGCCAGCTTGAGCCCGAGTTCGGTGGCCACGGCCCCGGATCCGCCGTAGGTGGGATAGCAGGTGATGCCGATCTTCATGCCACCGTCCCTTTTCTCTGCCAGGCCGCCAGGATGTCCCGGACCAGGAGCTCCGGTCCCCGGGCGGCGTCGAGTCGAATGGTATCCGCGGGAAGCTGGTGCCGGAACCAGGTGCGCTGTCTGCGGGCGTACTGGCGGGTGGCGATGACGATGGCCTCCACGGCCGAGGGATGATCTGTCTCCCCCCGGAGACGGGCCAGGACCTCCCGGTATCCGGTCCCCGACATCCCCGGAGACCCCTCATGGAAGCCGGCCTGGAGGAGCCGGTCCACCTCCTCCACCAGCCCCTCCCGGATCATGGACTCCACCCGGAGGCGGATGCGTGGGGATAGCCACTCCGGGTCCGCCTCCAGCAGCACCACCTGCATGTCCACCGGCTCCCCCTCCACCGGGGCGTGTTCGTGCCACCACGTGAGGGAGCGACCGCTGAGGAGGGGGACCTCCAGCGCCCGACGGATCCGCTGCATCCCCCCCTCCTCCGCAAGACGCGCCCGGGAAGGATCCAGAAGCTCCAGCCACCGGACGCACTCCTCCGCCCCCATGGCGTCCAGCACCGACTCGAGGCGCCGCCGGCGGCGGGGATCCAGGACCGGCTCCCGGAAGAGGGGCTCCAGGAGGGCCCGGAGGAAGAAGCCCGTCCCCCCCACCAGGATGGGGTGCCGCCTCCGGGAGCGGATGTCCCGGATCCAGGTGCGGGCGTCCCGGGCGAAGCGGCCGGCGCTGTACCGCTCTCCGGGCTCCACCAGGTCCAGGCCATGGTGCCGGGCTGCCGCCCGTTCCGCGAGGGTGGGTTTGGCGGTGCCGATGTCCATCCCCCGGTAGATCTGGCGGGAGTCCAGGGAGACGATCTCCCCCTCCAGCTCCCGGGCCAAACGGAGCCCCACGGCACTCTTTCCGGAGGCGGTGGGACCCACGATGGCCAGCACCCCGGGGATCCCCGGGGCGGGATCTCCCACCCCTGGAGGATGGAGGGCGGCGGCGGCGGAGGTCATCGCCCGAAGGTCCGCTCGAGTTCCGCCCGGGTCAGCCGCACGGTGGTGGGGCGGCCGTGGACGTCGTGATAGGGGAGTTCGGTGGCGAAGAGGGAGTCGAAGAGTTCCTGGATCTCCCGCTGGGCCAGCGGCTGCCCCGCCTTGATGGCCCCCTGGCAGGCAAAGCTCATGGCCAGCCGCTCCACCTGGTTCCGGGCAGAGCGGAGAAGGGGGGAACCGTGGGTGAGTTCCTCGATCATCTCCCGGAGCGCCCGCTCGGCATCGAAGTGGGGGTGGGGATCCGGCACGGCGTGCACAGCCACGGTGTTCCCGCCGAACCCCTCCACCTGGAAGCCCACCCGGGCGAAGAGCCCCGTCATGGAGGTCACCATCTCGTACTCGGGCGGCGAAAGCCGGAGCGTCAGGGGGAAGAGGAGCTGCTGGGCCTCGATCCCTCCCTGGTCGAATGCCCGGATGATCCGCTCGAAGAGGATCCTCTCGTGGGCGGCATGCTGGTCGATGAGCAGGAGGCCGTCCCGCACCTCCGCCAGGATGTACCGGTCCAGGACCTGCCAGATGCGGGATGCGCTCCCGGGGGGGACCGCCGCACCGGCTGTGGGGGTGGGGGAGCCAGCGACCACCCCGACAGCGGCGTTCCCCGCCGATCCAGCGGGAACGCCCCCTCCGGCGGTGGGCTCCCCACCGCCCCCCTCTCCAGACCCTGCCCTTTCTCCAGGGGAGCCCTCCTCCCCCGCTGCACTCCCCTCCCCATCCCCACCATCCGCCGGAAGGGACGCCGGGGGGAGCTCTGCCCCGGCCTCCCCCTGCCGGGCACCCACCACCCCCGGGCTCCCCGGAGCCCCGGCCACGAAGAGGGAGGTCTGGAGCGTCCCCGGCGCCGCCGCCCCCCCCTCCGTGAAGGGGCGCACCGGATCCCGGGGCCTGGCCCGGGCCAGTTGGGGATCCAGTGCGGCGGCGCTCCCCTCCCCCCGGAGTCCGTCCCGCACCACCTCCTCCACCAGGCGTTCCACCCCGGCCAGGTCCCTGAACCGCACCTCCGCCTTCGCCGGATGGACATTCACATCCACCGTGCCATCCGGCGACTGAAGGTAGAGGAACACCCACGGGCGGTGGCCCTCCGGAATGGTGGTGCGGTAGGCCCGGTCCGCCGCCCGGAGGAGGGCCGGCTCCCGGAAGGGCCGCCCCCGGTTGAAGAGATAGGCCCTCCGGAACCCAGGACGCACCCGATCCGGTCGCTGCACCAGCCCACGGAGTCCGAAGCCGTTCCCCTCCCCCGAAACCGGGATCAGGTCCCCTGCGGCGTCCTCCCCCCAGATGGCCGCCACCCGCCCCAGGAGATCCTCGGTGGGGGGCAGATCCAGGAGCACCCGGTCGTCGGACCGGAGGGTGAGGGCCACCCCGGGATGGGCCAGCGCCAGGGCAATCACCACCTCGCTGGCAGCCCGGGTCTCCGCGGCAGCCGAGCGGAGGAAACGGGCCCTCACCGGGGCATTGTGGAAGAGGGTGCGGACGTCCACACTGGTGCCGGGCTGACGGGGGTGGTCGTCCACTGCCACGATGCGCCCCCCCTCGATCCGGATGGCGGTCCCTGCGTCGTCCCCGGGGTCCCGGGTCTCCAGCGACATGCGGGAAACGGCGGCGATGGAGGGAAGAGCCTCCCCACGGAACCCGAAGGTCCGGACTCCCGCCAGGTCCCCCGCCTCCCGGATCTTGCTGGTGGCGTGGCGGTCCAGGGAGAGGAGGGCATCCTCCCTGCTCATCCCCGTGCCATTGTCGGAGATCCGGATCCGCCTCTTCCCCCCCCCCTCCAGGAGGATGTCCACCCGGGTGGCCCGGGCGTCCAGGGCGTTCTCCACCAGTTCCTTCACCACCGAGGCCGGGCGCTCCACCACCTCACCGGCGGCAATCTGGTTGGCCACCCCGTCCGGAAGCACCACGATGCGCCGGGTCACGCCCTGGCCTCCCCCAGACCGAAGAACCGCCGGGCGTTCTCCGTGGTGGTATCGGCCAGGACCACGGGATCCTCACCCCGGAGTTCCGCCGCCACCTCCAGCACCCTGGTCACGTGGGCCGGCTCATTCCGCTTTCCCCGGAAGGGGACGGGGGCCAGGTACGGGCTGTCGGTCTCCAGCAGGAGGCGGTCTGCCGGTACCGCCCGGAGAAGGTCTCCGCCATCGAAGCGCTTGAAGGTGACCACCCCTCCGAAGGAGACGGACCACCCCCGGTCCAGCGCCACGTCCAGGAGGGGCCGGTCGCCTGAGAAGCAGTGGAGGACCCCCCGGCTCCCCGGAGGAGCGTCCCGGAGCATGGCCTCCATCTCCCGATCGGCGTTCCTGCAGTGGACCACCACCGGAAGATCCAGCTCCACCCCCAGTGCCAGGTGGGCCTCGAAAGAGCGTCTCTGGGTGTCCCGGGGGGCATGGTCGTAGAAGTGGTCCAGCCCGGTCTCTCCCAGCGCCACCACCCTGGGCTCCGCTTCCGCCGTCCTCCGGATCACCTCCATGGCTCCGGAAGAGTAGCGCTGGGCCTCGTGGGGGTGGATCCCCACGGTAGACCAGATGTCCGGGTGGGTCCGGGCCAGCGCCAGGGCGGCCAGCGCATCGTCGGGATGGGATGCGATACACACCATCCCCACCACCCCGGCCTCCCGGGCCCGGGCGAGGACGACCTCCCGATCGGGGTCGAAGGCCGGATCCGTGAGATGGCAGTGGGTGTCGAAGAGCATGCCCTGCAGGGGAGAGGTGGAAGGGTCCTACGGAAGAGGCCCCGGGGACACCGTGTCCCCGGGGCCTCCGCGATGGTCGGCCTGGTGAACTCCGGTCAGACGGTGGCCGGAGCGCGCCGGGGCTTCTTCTCCTTCGGGTCCTTCTCGGCGAAGCGCTCCCGGATCTCCAGGAGCGCCGGGGACGCCACGAAGATGGAGGAGTAGGTCCCGATGAGGACACCCAGGATCAGCACCAGGGTGAAGTCCCGGATCACCGCCCCGCCCAGGATCAGCAGCGCCAGCAGCACCGCCAGGGTGGTCCCCGAGGTGAGGACCGTCCGGGGGAGCACGTCGTTGATGGAGCGGTCCAGGAGGAGGATCTGGTCCTCCTTACGGCCCCCCTTCCGGTTCTGGTTCTCCCGGATCCGGTCGAACACCACGATGGTGTCGTTCAGGGAGTACCCAACGATGGTGAGCAGCGCCGCCACGGTGGTCAGGGCGATCTCCACCTGGAAGATGGCCAGCAGCCCAAGGGTGATCATGATGTCGTGGACCGTGGCCACCACCGCGGCCACGCCGAACCGGAATTCGAAGCGGACGGCAATGTAGATCAGGGTCAGCAGGAGTGAGAAGAGGATCGCCCCCGCCGCCTTCTGCTG
>CAYQVI010000200.1:0-6974 GCA_964420725.1 uncultured Gemmatimonadaceae bacterium
CCGATGGCCGCCGCGATGTCGCCGGCGTACACCTCGTCCCGCTCCTCCCGCTTGTTGGCATGCATCTGCAGGATCCGCCCCACCCGCTCCCGCTTGTCCTTGGTGGAGTTCATCACATAGCTGCCGGACTTCAGCGAGCCGGAGTAGACCCTGAAGAAGGTCAGCTTACCCACGTAGGGATCCGTGGCGATCTTGAAGGCCAGCGCGGCGAACGGAGCATTGTCGTCCGCGTCGCGGGTCTCGAAGGTGTCCTCGTGATCCGGCACATGCCCCTTGATCGGGGGGATGTCGACGGGAGACGGGAGGTAGTCGATCACGCCGTCCAGGAGGGCCTGGACACCCTTGTTCTTGAAGGCAGAACCGCAGAAGACCGGAAAGATCTGGCCGCTGATGGTGGCGCCCCGGATGGCCGTCTGGATCTCCTCGATGGAGAGTTCCTCACCGGCCAGGTACTTCTCCAGCAGCACATCATTCGTCTCCACCGCGGCCTCGATGAGGTCGTGGCGATACTGCTTCACCTTCTCCACGAGGTCGTCCGGAACCGGGTGCTCCGAATACTTCGAACCCAGTTCATCCTCCCAGACGATCCCCACGTTGCGGACGATGTCGACCACACCCGTGAAGAGCTCGCCCTCACCCATGGGGAAATGCACCGGGTGGGCGTTGGCGCCCAGGCGATCCTTCAGCATCCCCACCACATTCTCGAAATCCGCCCCGACCCGATCCATCTTGTTGATGAACGCGATCCGGGGAACGCCGTAGCGATCCGCCTGGCGCCAGACCGTCTCGGACTGCGGCTCCACACCGCCCACGGCGCAGAACACCGCCACGGCACCATCGAGAACCCGCAGGGACCGCTCCACCTCCACGGTGAAGTCCACGTGCCCGGGGGTATCGATGATGTTGATCCGATGCTCCACGCCGTTCCGGGTCCAGTGGCAGGTGGTGGCCGCGGAGGTGATCGTGATCCCCCGCTCCTGCTCCTGCTCCATCCAGTCCATGGTGGCGCCGCCCTCGTGGACCTCTCCCATCCGATGCAGACGGCCCGTGTAGAACAGGATCCGCTCGGTGGTGGTGGTCTTACCGGCATCGATGTGCGCCATGATGCCGATGTTTCGAAGCTGATTGAGCGGGGTCTGCCTGGCCATCTATCCCATTCCGTGATCGAATGCGGTCTTGAGTACTTCGGATCGGACACCCGGTAGGGAGGCCCGGACCCCGGAGGAGTCCACACCGTCACCTGCCGTCCAGATACCTGGGGCCATCACCTGCTGCCACCGAGGGGGCGAACCCGCCGCAACCCGGAAAGCAACCCCGAAGGGATGCTACCAGCGATAGTGGGCGAAAGCCTTGTTCGCGTCCGCCATGCGGTGCGTGTCGTCCTTCTTCTTCACCGTGGCGCCCTCATTCCGGGCTGCCGCCATGAGCTCGGCAGCGAGGCGCTCCGGCATGCTCTTCTCTCCCCGGCCCCGGGCGTACCCGATCAGCCAGCGAGTGGCCAGGGCGGTACGCCGCTCCGGACGGACCTCCACCGGGACCTGATACGTGGCTCCACCGACCCGCCGGCTCTTCACCTCAAGAGCGGGCTTGGCGTTGGTGAGGGCCTGCTGGAAGATGTTCATCCCGGGCTGGCCCGTCTTCTCCTCCACGATGTCCAGCGCGCGGTAGAAGATGCTCTCCGCCACGGACTTCTTCCCGTCATTCATCAACGCGTTGATGAACTTGTGGGCTGCGGGGGAATCATACCTGGGGTCTCCCCCGATCTCCCGGTTCTCGGAACTCGAACGACGACTCATCGACTCTCCGCCTGCCTCTGGTTCGCTTGCCTCACGACTTCGGTCGCTTGGCGCCGTACTTGGAACGTCCCTGCCTGCGCGCGGTCACGCCGGAGGCATCGAGCGTTCCCCGGATGGTGTGATAGCGCACTCCGGGAAGGTCCTTCACCCGTCCGCCCCTGATGAGGACGATGGAGTGTTCCTGGAGGTTGTGCCCCTCTCCGGGAATGTAGGACGTCACTTCGTAGCCGTTGGTCAGTCGCACACGGGCCACCTTCCGGAGCGCCGAGTTCGGCTTCTTCGGGGTTGTGGTGTAGACACGCGTGCAGACGCCCCGCTTCTGGGGATTCTTCTGAAGGGCCGGGGACTTGTTCTTCTTCTGGACTACCTTGCGGCCCTTCCGGACGAGCTGGCTGATCGTCGGCATTCGAACTCAGGTCGAGTGGTCAAAAAAATGCGCTCGACGCGCAGAGGACCGCCTGCCCACAGGCGACAGACGATTTTCCTATCGAGCTTTGAAACTTACCGGCCCGAGGGGGCCGTGTCAACCAAGTGCAGGGGGCGACACATCGCGGTTCCCGGGAGGAAACGTGGGGCCGGATGGAGGTCGCCAGGCCGTGGATCCAACAGTGGTGGACCGCGGTGGCCAAGACATCAAGGATAACCGGGGGGAGGCCTTTCGTCCAGTCCCCAGCAGATGCCGTGGGGACCGCGGCCGGAGGCCGTCAGAGGCGGAGGGCGGGGGGCCGGGAACCGACAACAGAAAGGGGGCGGAAGGCCGCTGTGCGGCCTCCCACCCCCTTCCCTTCTGCAGCCGGCGGAGAATGCTCCGCCGATGCCGACCCGGTCGTCAGGTCTTGGCTTCCTCCGGGCTTCCCAGGGAGAGCCCCGACAGCAGCCCCTCGGGCTCCGAGAGGGGAAGGATCTCCTCCTCGTAATACCCCGAGCCCACCCTGAACTCCACGTCGTGGTACCGATGGACCCCGGTGCCGGCAGGAATCAGGTGACCGATGATGATGTTCTCCTTCAGCCCCTTCAGGTCGTCCCGGGCACCCCTCACCGCAGCATCGGTGAGGACCCTGGTGGTCTCCTGGAAGGAGGCCGCCGAGATGAACGACTCGGTGGTCAGACTGGCCTTGGTGATCCCCAGGAGGAGCGGTTCGGCCCGGGCGGGCTTGCCACCCTCGGCCATGGCCCGCTGGTTGACCTCCCGGAACTCCGCACGATCCACGTTCTCCCCTTCCAGGAGGACGGTGTCGCCGGGATCCGTGATCTTCACCTTCTGGAGCATCTGCCGGACGATCACGCCGATGTGCTTGTCGTTGATCTTCACACCCTGGAGGCGGTACACCTCCTGGATCTCGTTCAGCAGGTACTCCTGGACGGCCCGGGGGCCCCGGATGCGGAGGATGTCGTGGGGGTTGATGGGCCCCTCCGACAGGCGGTCACCCGCCCGCACCTGGTCCCCCTCATGCACCCGGAGGTGCTTACCCACCGGCACCTCGTAGGTCCGCTCACCACCCTGCTCGGGAGTGACGATGATCTCCCGCTTGCCCCGCTTGATGTCGCCGAAGCGCACGCCGCCGTCGATCTCGGTGATGACGGCAGGATCCTTCGGACGACGGGCCTCGAAGAGCTCCGCCACCCGGGGGAGACCACCGGTGATGTCCCGGGTCTTGTAGACCTCCCGGCTGATCTTGGCCACCGTGTCCCCGGGGGCCACCTCGGCGCCGTCCCGGACCACCAACTGGGCACCCACGGGAATGATGAATTCCCGGAGCTTCTCGCCCGTGGTGCCACCCTTCCCGGACTTCAGGATCTGGATGGTGGGGTGGAGCTTCTTGTTCCGGTCCTCGGTGACCACCATCTGGCGGCGCCCGGTGGACTCGTCCAACTCCTCCCGCATCGTCTCCTCCTCGATGATGTCCACGAAGGACACCACACCGGAGACGTCGGCCACGATGGGCTCGGAGTAGGGATCCCAGGAGAAGAGCAGTCCACCGGAGAGGATCTCCTCCCCTTCGTCCACCGCCAGTTCGGCACCGTAGGGCACCGACAGCCGGCTCCGGATCTGCCCCTCCCGGGTCTTGAGGAGGATCTGCCCCTCGCGGGAGGTCACCACCCGCCGCTCGTCCGGGGTCTCCACCAGGGTCACGCGCTCCAGCTGCACGATCCCCTCGATCTTCGACTTCCGCTGCGTCTGGGCCGCGATGCGGGACGCCGTACCACCGATGTGGAAGGTCCGGAGCGTCAGCTGCGTCCCGGGCTCCCCGATGGACTGGGCCGCCAGGATTCCCACGGCCTCCCCGATGTCCACCAGCTTCATGGTGGCCAGGTTCCGACCGTAGCACATCCGGCAGCACCCGCGCTTGGACTCGCAGGTGAGGACCGACCGGATCTTCACCGACTGGATCCCGGCATCCTCGATGGCGTCGGCGTCGGCCTCCTCGATGAGGTCCCCCGCCTGCACCACCAGCTCGCCATCGATGGGATCGTAGACGTCTTCCAGCACCACGTTTCCGACGATCCGGTCCGAGAGCGGCTCGATGATGTCCTCCCCTTCCTTCAGGGCGGTCATCTCCAGCCCGAGGATGGTCCCGCAATCCTCCTCGGTGACCGTCATGTCCTGGGCCACGTCCACCAGGCGCCGGGTGAGGTACCCGGCGTCCGCCGTCTTCAGCGCCGTATCGGCCAGACCCTTCCGGGCGCCGTGGGTGGAGATGAAGTACTCCACCACCGTCAGCCCCTCCCGGAAGTTTGACTTGATGGGGCTCTCGATGATCTCGCCGATGCCACCGGTGAGCTTCTTCTGGGGCTTGGCCATCAGTCCCCGCATCCCGGCCAGCTGACGCATCTGGTCCCGGTTACCCCGGGCCCCGGAGGTCATCATCATGTACACCGGGTTGAAGCCCTCCTTGGAGCGCTCCAGGTGCCGGACCATGGCGTCGGCCACGTCGTTGTTGGCGTGGGTCCAGGTGTCGATGACCTTGTTGTACCGCTCGCCATTGGAGATGTAGCCGGCGGAGTAGGCCCGCTGGAATCGGCTCACCTGCTCCTCGGCATCCCGGAGGATCTCCACCTTCTCGGGCGGAACCTCCAGATCCTCGATCCCCACGGAGACCCCGCCCATGGTGGCGTAGCGGAAGCCGTAGTCCTTCAGCGAGTCCAGGAACTCCGTCGTACGCCCCAGCCCCACCGTGGTGAAGCAGTCGAAGACCAGGTCCCCCAGCTCCTTCTTCCCGAAGGTGCGGTTCAGGAACCCCATCTCGTCGGGGATGATGGAGTTGAAGAGCACACGACCCACGGTGGTACGCTCCCAGCGCCCCTCCATGGGATCGGCCTCCGGATCATCCCACTGCCGGGGCACCCAGAACCAGCACGGGGTGCCGAACCGGGCCTGCTCCGTGGCCAGCGCCACCTCGGCCTGACCATAGTTGGAGAACCGGGGAGCCGCCGAATAGAAGGTCCCCAGCAGCTCCTCGGCCTTCTGCCGGGCGCTGCGAGGCGTCTTCCCATCCCGGACCACCCGCTCCGCGTCGGAGATGGCCAGGGGGGGCTTGGTCAGGTAGTACGACCCGATGACCATGTCCTGGGTCGGGGCCGCCACCGGCCGCCCGTTGGACGGGAGCAGGATGTTGTTGGACGACAGCATGAGGACACGGGCCTCGAGCTGGGCTTCGAAGCTCAGCGGGACGTGCACCGCCATCTGGTCGCCGTCGAAGTCCGCGTTGAACGCGGCGCAGACCAGGGGATGCACCCGGATCGCCTTCCCTTCCACCAGGACCGGCTCGAAGGCCTGGATCCCCAGCCGGTGCAGGGTGGGCGCCCGGTTCAGCAGCACCGGGTGGTCCTTGATGATGTCCTCAAGGACCTCGTAGACCCGGGCATCGTCCCGCTCCACGATCTTCTTGGCCCGCTTCACCGTCTCGGCCTCGCCCCGCTTCTCCAGCTCATGGATGATGAAGGGCTTGAAGAGCTCCACTGCCATGGCCTTGGGGAGTCCGCACTGATGGAGCTTCAGCTCCGGACCCACCACGATGACCGAACGGCCTGAGTAGTCCACCCGCTTCCCCAGCAGGTTCTGCCGGAACCGGCCCTGCTTTCCCTTCAGCATGTCGCTGAGGGACTTCAGGGGGCGCTTCCCCCGACCGCGGATGGCCTTGGAACGCCGTCCGTTGTCGAAGAGGGCGTCCACCGCCTCCTGGAGCATGCGCTTCTCATTCCGGAGGATCACCTCCGGGGCGCGCATGTCGATGAGCTTCTTCAACCGGTTGTTCCGGTTGATCACCCGCCGGTAGAGGTCGTTCAGGTCGGAGGTGGCGAAGCGTCCCCCATCCAGGGGGACCAGGGGGCGGAGGTCCGGCGGAATCACCGGGACCACGTCCATGATCATCCACTCGGGACGATTCCGCACGTCCGGGGTGGCCCCGGAGGTCCGGAGCGCATCCACCACCTTGAGGCGCTTGAGCTTCTTCTTCTTCCGGTGCTGCGACGTCTCGGTGGCGATCTCCACCCGGAGCCACTCGGCCAGGCGGTCCAGCCCCTTCCCGTCGGCATTCATGTCCTGGATCTTGTCCCGGGGGGAGTCCAGACGCTTCAGGAGCGTACGAACGGCCTCGGCACCGATCTCGGCCTTGAATGCATCATCCCCCTCGTCCCGGGCCTTCACCCTGAGATCGTAGTACTCGTCCTCGTCCAGGAGGTCGAGGTACTCCACCTCCTGCTGCCCCGGATTGGTCACCACGTACGAAGCGTAGTAGATGACCTTCTCCAGGTCCCGGAGGGTCATCCCCACCAGGTATCCCAGCTGGCTGGGGAGGGTCTTGAAGAACCAGATATGACAGACGGGAACGGCCAACTCGATGTGGCCCATCCGCTCACGCCGGACCTTCGACAGGGTCACCTCCACGCCGCACCGGTCGCAGACGTGTCCCCGGAAGCGGATGCGCTTGAACTTGCCGCACGCGCATTCCCAGTCCTTCACGGGCCCGAAGATGCGCTCGCAGAACAGCCCGTCCCGCTCCGGGCGGAACGAGCGGTAGTTGATGGTCTCCGGCTTGGTGACCTCGCCGAAGGACCAGCCCCGGATCTCCTCCGGAGAGGCGATCTTGAGCTGGATGAAATCGAAGTCCGCGCTACGTGTCTCTCGGGACCTGGGAAAATCGATCATTCCTGATGCACCCGTGGGTTGAGGGTGTC
>CAYQVI010000201.1:0-6952 GCA_964420725.1 uncultured Gemmatimonadaceae bacterium
GGGCGGCGCTGAACGAACTCATGGACTGGGGGCGTCCCGGCCGGGTCCTCCTCTGCGTCCTTGTGGACCGGGGGGGGCGGGAGCTTCCAGTGCAGCCCGACGTGGTGGGACGGAGGGTGGAGATCCTGGAAGGCCAGACCGTGGAGGTCCTGGTCCCCGAACTGGATGGCCGCCTGGGGGTGGACATCGTCACCCCGGCTCCGGAGGCCGCGTGACCAACGCTTCCCGCCCGACGCCCCTGGGAAAGGACCTGGTGGGTCTGGAACACCTGTCCCGGGAGCAGATCCTCACCATCCTGGATACCGCCGAGCCCTTCAAGGAGGTCTCGGAGAGAAGGATCAAGAAGGTCCCGGTCCTCCGGGGAAAGACCATCGGAAACCTCTTCTTCGAGGCCTCCACCCGCACCCGGGTCTCCTTCGAGTTCGCAGAGCGCCGTCTCTCCGCCGACCCGGTGATCATTGCCCCGGCCGGCTCCTCGGTGCAGAAGGGGGAGACCCTGGTGGACACGGCCCGGAACCTGGAGGCCATGCGGGTGGACATGGTGGTGATCCGCCACTGGGCCTCCGGAGCCGCTCGGTTCCTGGCGGACCGGATCCCCTCCAACGTGATCAACGCCGGCGATGGCGCCCACGAGCACCCCACCCAGGCCCTCCTGGACCTCCTCACCATCCGGGACCACCGGAAGCGCATCGAGGGGCTGAAGGTCTGTATCGTCGGGGACATCCTTCACTCCCGGGTGGCCCGCTCCAACATCTGGGGGCTGATCAAGCTGGGGGCGGAGGTGGGGGTGTGCGGTCCTCCCACCCTCCTTCCCCGGGGAATCCGGGACTTCGGGGTGACCATCTTCCCCCGGGTGGACGAGGCGCTGGAGTGGGCGGATGCGGTGAATATCCTCCGCCTTCAACTGGAGCGGATGGAGGGGGGGTTCGTCCCCTCCCTCCGGGAATACAACCGGGTCTTCGGGGTGACCCGGGAGAGGATGGAGCGGTTGGAGCGGATGGGACGGGATATCCTGGTCCTCCACCCGGGCCCCATGAATCGCGGGGTGGAGATCGACAGCAGCGTGGCCGACGGCCCGCAATCGGTGATCCTTCAGCAGGTGACGAACGGCGTGGCGATCCGCATGGCGGTCCTGTATCTGTTGGCGGGGGGAGCTCCGGAGCGTGCCGAGGCCGCCAAGGCCGGAGGTGAGGGGTGAAGGGGCGGCCGCTGGTGCTCCGGGGAGGGCGGGTGGTGGACCCGTCCCGGGGGCTGGATGGGGTGATGGACCTCCTCCTGGCCGGGGGCGTTGTGGCCCGCCTGGGTCGGGACATCGAGGCCCCGGAGGGAGCCCGGATCCTGGATGTCACCGGACTCGTGGTGACCCCGGGACTCATCGACATCCATGTGCACCTCCGGGAGCCCGGGGGGGAGCACAAGGAGACCATCGAGAGCGGCGCACGGGCGGCGGCGGCAGGGGGTTTCACTGCCATCTGTGCCATGCCCAATACCTCTCCCGTCATCGATTCCGCAGCCACCGTGGGGTACGTCCTGGCGGAGGGGCGCCGGGCCGCCGCCGCCCGGGTCTACCCCGTAGGGTGCATCTCCCAGGGGCAGAAGGGGGAGCGGCTCACGGAGATCGGCGAGCTGGTGGACGCCGGCGCGGTGGCCGTCACGGACGACGGGCATCCGGTGATGGACTCCGGGCTCATGCGCCTGGCGCTGGAGTACTCCCAGATCTTCGGGATCCCGGTGGCGGACCACCCGGAGGACCTGGGACTCTCCCGGACCGGAGTCATGAACGAGGGTGTGGTCTCCTCCCGTCTCGGGCTCCGGGGGAAGCCGAATGCGTCCGAGGACATCCACATCGTCCGGGATCTCATCCTGGCGGAGATGACGGGGGGGCACATCCACCTGCAGCACGTCTCCACCCGGGGCGGGGTGGAGGCCATCCGGCAGGCCAAGGCCCGGGGTGTGAGGGTCACTGCCGAGGCCACCCCCCACCACCTGGTGCTCACAGACGACGCGGTGGAGGGATACAGGACCGATGCGAAGATGAACCCCCCCCTCCGGGTGGCGGATGATGTGGCTGCGGTCCGGGAGGGGCTCCGGGACGGCACCCTGGATACCTACGCCACCGACCATGCCCCCCACCACTACGACGAGAAGGAACAGGCCTTCGACGATGCCCCCTTCGGCATCGTTGGCCTGGAGACCTCCCTGGGGCTCATGATCACCCGGGTGGTGGGAGAGGGGCTCCTGGACCTCTCCACCGCGGTGGAGCGGATGAGCTGCGCCCCGGCCCGGGCCTTCAATCTCCCGGGGGGCACGCTGAAGGAGGGGGCCCCGGCGGACGTCACGGTCTTCGACCCGGCCGAGGAGTGGGTGGTGGACCCCAGGGAGTTCCTCTCCCGGAGTCGGAACACCCCCTTCACCGGATGGCGCCTCACGGGGCGCAATCGGTACACGATCGTGGGTGGAGAGGTGGTCTACGAACGATAGGCGGCATCCTGACCCCGGCGGGCGGACCGGCGGGCGCAAGAAGAGGCCGGTCCCCGGGGAGGGGACCGGCCTCTTCTTCGATGGGTCGTTCCTTCCGATCCGCTCCCTCCCCACCGACGCGGTGAGGAAGGACGGAGGCCCGTCAGGCGGCTTCTTTGAGCCCGCTGACGTGGGCGGCCAGGCGGCTCTTCAGGCGGCTGGCCCGATTCGGATGGATCAGGCGGGTCTGACCGGCCCGATCCAGGAGGGAGACGGCCTCACGGAACGCGGCCTGTGCCTCCTCCAGGCTCTTCGCGACCCGGACCCGCTTGATGGCTCCACGGAGGCGGGACCGACGGGCCCGGTTCCGCTCGTTGGCCACCCGGCTCAACTCCATCCGCTTCGATGCACTCTTGATGTTCGGCATTCGTCCGTCCGCCTGCTCGTTCAAACGTGGGATGCGTCCAGGTGGAACCTGCAACATCCGGAGCAGGAAAAACTAGTGATTCCCCCCTGCCATGACAAGCGTCCCTCTCCGGGGTGGCGGCGTGGATCGACTTTCGGGTACCTTTCCGACCTATGGAATTCGCCCTGCTGCTTCCCGTTCTGCTCTTCTCCATCGTCATCCATGAGGTGGCCCACGCGTGGGTGGCCCGGCGAGAGGGTGATCCCACCGCCGAGCGATTGGGGCGGATCACCCTGAATCCCTTCTCCCACCTGGATCCGGTGGGCTCCTTCGTGGTGCCGCTGGCCCTCTACCTCCTCCCCGGAGGCGTGATCTTCGGGTGGGCGAAGCCGGTGCCGGTGAATCCCGCCAACTACCGGGAACCGGTGGCGGGGGACATCCGGGTGTCGCTGGCGGGAATCGTTTCGAACCTCCTCCTGGCGCTGGTCTTCACGATCCTGCTGGCGGTCCTCTTCCGGGTGGGGGCCTCGCAGGATCCGGTGGGGACCTCCGCCACGCTGGACGGGCTGGGGCGGATGCTCCGCTTCGGGATCCTCCTGAACCTGGTCCTTGCCATCTTCAATCTCATTCCGATCCCCCCCCTGGACGGCTCCCATGTGCTGGCCCACATGCTCCCCGCCTCTGCCCGGGAGCGCTACCGGGAGTTCGGGCGCTACGGGATCCTCCTGATCATGGCCGTCATCTTCGTGGTCCCCTCCGCCTTCGAGGTGGTGTTCCGGCCGGTGCTCTATTTCTACCGGGTGGCCATCGGGCTGGCGGGAGCGGGGCTGTGAGGGCGGGAGCAGGGGGCTGATGGCGTTGGCCCGGATGGACGCTCCCCTCCGCGATGGTGTGTTCGTGGTGGAGCTGGATCGGTTCTCGGGGCCGATGGAGCTCCTGCTCCACCTCATCCGGCAGCAGGACCTGGATATCTTCGACATCCCCATCTCCAGAATCACCGACCAGTTCCTGGAACTCCTCCGCGGGGCGGATGTCCACGACCTGGACCAGTCGGGGGAGTTCCTGGAGATGGCCGCCACCCTCATCCGGATCAAGGCCCGGATGCTCCTCCCCCGGCGGGAGGAGGAGGAGGAGGAGGATCCCCGGGCGGAACTGGTTCGGCGGCTCCTGGAGTACGAACAGATCCGGGAGATCACCCAGCGCCTCTCGGTGGCGGAGGGGGAGCGGAGCCGACGCTTCCCCAGGGGCTACCGGCGGCCCAGGACGGTCCTCCCCGCTTCGGAGACCCCCCTGGAGACCACCTGGGACGAGGTCTACGAGGCGGCGCTGAGGGTCTCCGTACCGGAGCCGGTGGACCGGCGGCATCGGGTCACCACCCGCCCTGTCGCCATGGAGGACAAGATCACCCTGATCCTGGACGCCCTGGGGGGCCGGCCCAGGGTGGAGTTCGCCCGGCTCATGCTCCCCTGGAGGGACCGGATGCACGGGGTGATGACCTTCCTGGCCGGGTTGGAGCTGACCCGCCGCCGGAGGATCCTCCTGCGCCAGGTCCGCCCCTTCTCCGAGCTCTGGCTCTACCGGCGTGAGGACCAGGAGCCGACAGGGGGAGACGAACCCGACCGGAGGGAGTCTGCATGAACCCGGCACGCATCGTGGAGGCCATCCTCTTCGCATCCGATGCGCCTCTCCGGGCGGAGGACATCGCCCGGGCGGACGAGACGCTGGACGAGGACGTGGTGGAGGAGGCCCTCCAGCAGTTGCGGATGGAGTACGACGAGGCGGACCGGGCCTTCCAGGTGGAGGAGGTGGCGGGGGGATACCAGCTCCTCACCCGTCCCGAGTTCGCCCCCTACCTGGACCGCTTCGACACCATCCCCCGCCCCTCCCGCCTCTCTGGACCAGCGCTGGAGACGCTGGCCATCGTGGCCTACCGGCAACCGGTGGGACGGGTGGAGATCGAGTACATCCGGGGGGTGGGGGCCTCGGGGGTCATCAAGACGCTCCAGGATCGGGATCTGCTGGAGGTGGTGGGGAGGGCCGAGGGGCTGGGTCGGCCCCTCCTGTACGGGACCACCCGGACCTTCCTGGAGCACTTCGGCTTCCGCTCCCTGGATGACCTCCCCCGGCCGGAGGAGCTGCCGGTGATCCTCCGGGAGCGGATCCCCCTGGATCCCCCCTCCGACGAGGGTGCCCCGGCCCCGGAGCCCCCGGATCCGGCCCAGGAGGTCCTGGACCTGTCCGGCGGGGTACAGGGAGGTGGAGCGACCGGGGCATCGGTCCGGAACGAGGAAGGGGAGCCTGCCAATGGGCAGGAGTCCGATACGGCACCAGAGGAGCAGTCATGACGGAAGGAGGAGGACCGGTTCGTCTCCAGAAGTACCTGGCCGGGGCCGGTGTGGCCTCCCGCAGGGAGTCCGAGACCATCATTGCCGCGGGCCGTGTCCGGGTGAACGGGGTGGTGGTGACGGAGCCGGGAACGAAGGTGGTGCCGGGGAAGGATGTGGTGGAGGTGGACCGGAAGAAGGTGGAGACCCGGGAGCGGAGGTGGATCATGTACCACAAGCCGCCGGGGCTCCTCACCTCCCGCACCGACCCCCGGGGGCGCCCCACCATCTACGACCGGCTCCCCAGGGAGGTGCACTCCCTGACCTATGTGGGGCGCCTGGACTGGGGGACGGAGGGACTCCTCCTCATGACCAACGACGGCGACCTGGCCAACAAGCTCCTGCACCCCAGTCGGGGGGTGGAGCGGGAGTACCGGGTCTGGGTGGACGGCACCCCCAGCGCCCTCTCCCAGCGAAAGGTCCATGTGGGGGTGGAGCTGGAGGACGGCCTGGCCCGGGCGGAGCGGATCAAGCTCCTCCGGGAGGAGCCCGAGAAGCAGCGGAGCCTCCTGAAGATCGTCCTGAAGGAGGGGCGGAAGAGGGAGGTGCGGCGGCTGATGGAGGCCGTGGGGCACAAGGTGCTCTACCTGAAGCGGGTCCGCTTCGGCCCCCTGGAGATCGGGAGCCTGCAGCGGGGGCATTTCCGGGACCTGGAGGAGAAGGAGGTCCGGGAGCTGGAACGGGCCGTCCGGACGGGCCCCCGGGATCGGGATGCCCGGGGGCTGGGGAGCGGCCGCCGGAAGGATCCCAGGGATGTGGACCCCCGGGGGTCGAAGGGGGGACGTCCCGGAGGGACCGGCGGCGGACGGGGAGGGCCCTCCGGCCGGGGTGCTCCCCCGGGGAAGGGTGGGGGGCAGTCGTCCGACTGAGGAAGACACGGCCCATCGGTGGAGGGGACCGGGGCCGGATCACGGGGACCGCTGCAGATTCGGGGCGCTCTCCACACAGACGAATGGACCAGACACGGGAGCGTCCATCACATGGATCTGGCGAACAGCACGGTGCTCCTCCTTGGGGGCGCAGGTCTCGTGGGGCAGGCGGTGGCCCGGGAGCTCATCCCACACCGTCCCGCCCGGATCGTGGTCACATCCCTCTTCCGCAAGGACGCCATCGAGGCCGCCGACCTGCTGGCCCGGGCTCCCGGCGCCGGGGGGATCGGAATGGAGCCCCGCTGGGGAGACCTCTTCGTCCAGGAGGCGGTGCGGGAACAGCCCCGGGGCGAGGTGCTGGCGGACGCTGGCGCCAGGCGCCAGATGGTGGACGACCTCTATGGGGAGCTCACCGACGAGGTCTTCCTCCGCTCATCTCTGGGGACCCTCCTGATGGATGTGCGTCCCCATGTCATCGTGGACTGCATCAACACCGCAGGGGCCCTGGCCTACCAGAATGCCTTCGCCTCGGCAGCAGACCTCCTGGCCCGGGCCGACGCCGGGGGGGCGGACCGGGATGCGGTGGAGCGCCACCTGGCCACCCTCTACCTCCCCCAGCTGATCCGGCACGTCCAGATCTCGCTGGAGGGGATGAAGCGGGCGGGAACCCGCATCTACGTGAAGGTGGGGACCGCCGGCACCGGGGGGATGGGGCTGAACATCCCCTTCACGCACGCAGAGGAGCGCCCCTCCCGGGTCCTGCTGGCCAAGAGCGGACTGGCGGGGGCCCACACCCTCCTCCTCTACCTCATGGCCCGGACCCCCGGCGCCCC
>CAYQVI010000202.1:0-6949 GCA_964420725.1 uncultured Gemmatimonadaceae bacterium
CCAGGAAGGCGTGGGGGTGGATGTTGGTGAGGGGGAAGTCGTGGTAGACGAAGCGGACCAGCCCGGTGCTGATGTAGTTCAGCTCCAGGAGGGGCTTCACCTGCTGCGACCAGGCCTGGCACCCGGGGCACTGGAAGTCGGCGAACTCCAGGACCCAGATGGCGGCATCGGGATCCCCGGACTCCACCCCCTGCGCCAGCGCCAGGAGCTCCCGGTCGCTGATCTCCCCCAGCTCGATGGGGGCGGTGGCGGTGTTGCCACCCAGACTTCCCCCCCGCATGGAGAAGACCACCGCAGCCACCGCCACAACGGCCACCACCGCCAGGATGATGTAGGTGGTGTTGCTTCCGCCGGCGCTCTTGCCGGCCCCCTGCTTACGCTGCGCCTGAGCCACGAATCGACTCCAGTTCCAGGTTCCGGGGAGCGGACAATCCACTCCACCATGCGATGACTGGGTGGGAAGATGGGGCTCCGCGGCCCCACGCGCGACCCCGGATCAACCTCCCAGGAAGGCCTCCAGGGTCCGGTCCAGCTCCTGGAAGCTCTCCAGCACCAGGTCCGCCCCGGCCTCCGCCAGCGCCCCGGCGGTGAAGTTCCCGGTGGCCACGCCGACCGTGCGCGTGCCATGGTGACGCCCGCACTCCACGTCCCGGGGGGTATCCCCCACGATGACCACCCGGTCCCCGGGGAAGGAGACCCCCCAGGCCTCCGCCGCCCGGCGCACCGCGATGCCAGGGAGCTCGTTCCGGAACTCGTGGTCCGATCCGAACCCCCCCACCGGCCACACCGGGAGTCCCGCCGAGCCCAGCTTCAGCCGGGCGCCCCCCACGATGTTCCCCGTCACCAGCCCCACCGCCACATCCTTCTGGGCGCCCAGCGCCTCCACCAGCGCCTCCACCCCGGGGAGGATGCTCATGGGATGGGATGGAAGCCGGGCCTCCAGTTCCCCCAGGTACACCTCCCAGAGGCGCTGGAGCCCCCCGTCGATGTCCGGGTCCGGGAGGCCGTCCAGCCGGAGGAGCTCCCGTGCGATCTGGGGATCGGTCTTCCCGGAGAACTCGTGGGTGTCGATGGGCCCCGCCTTCCCGTACACCTCCAGGAGGGCGTGGTGGAAGGCGCCCTTGGCAGGCCCCCCCGCCACCAGCGTCCCGTCGATATCGAACAGCACCAGCGTCCGCACGATGGCCTCGTCCTTCCCTGGGTCGGACCCCCGCTCGTGGCCGGGGATCATGGAGATGGAAGCCCTCAGGCCACCACCACGAAGTTGTGCCCCTCCTGCCAACTGGATCCGGCCAGGGTGGCCCGGATGGCGGTCCTGGCCTCCACCCCGGACACCGTCCCCACCAGGAGGGAGGAGCGATACCGCTCCAGGGCCATGGGGGGTTCCACCAGGGCCCCCTGGATGACCTGGCCGATCTTCCGGGAATCCACGTCGACGAAGGCCCGGACCGGGGTTCCCGCGTCGGCGAAGAGGCGGGCGAAGGCCTTCCCGGTGGGCCCCGCCCCCCAGAGGACCACCCCGTCCCTCCGGGTGAGGAAGGTGCGGTTCAGCACATCCACCTTCATGCGGCGGGCGTCCTCCAGGGCGTGCTCGTCCACCCGGGGGATGCGCACCGACCGGTCGGTGGACTCCAGCAGCACCTCCTTCACGGTGCCGATCCGCCCCCCCGCCTCCCAGATCCGGAGGAGGAGATCGTAGTCCTCCACCGGCACGTCCCGGTACCCCCCCAGGTGGGCCAGCACGTCGGCCTTCATCAGGAAGGTGGAGTGGAGGAGGGGGCACTCCACGAAGAGGTCCCGCTGGAGCCTCTGGGGGGTGTCCAGCCCGTTCAGCCAGGCCTCCCAGGCGATGCGCTGCTCCGGAAGGCCTTCCCGGGGGAGGAGCCGCACCCCGCACCCCACCAGCGCCAGCCCCGGATCCAGCTTCATGGCCGCCACCTGCCGCTCCAGCCTCCGGGGGTGGGCCACGATGTCCGCATCCATCCGGGCCAGGAGGGGGGCCCGGGCCCGACCCCGCGCCGCCTCCAGCGCCGCCACCGTCCCCCGGGGGGGCTGCCGGAACACCTTC
Organism: uncultured Gemmatimonadaceae bacterium; assembly: GCA_964420725.1. Lineage (GTDB taxonomy): Bacteria > Gemmatimonadota > Gemmatimonadetes > Longimicrobiales > Gaopeijiaceae > CAYQVI01. The sequence continues at coordinate 2,069 of CAYQVI010000202.1, forward strand.
ACCCGGGCATCCACCGCGGCGAAGGTCCGCAGGAGGTCGAAGGTGCCATCGGTGGACCCGTCGTCCACCACCAGCACCTCGAAGTCGTGGAAGGTCTGGGCCACCAGCGACCGGAGGGCCGAGGAGGCGCACCGGAGGCCATTGCGCACCGGGAAGAGGATGGAGACCGCCGGAGAGGAGGAGCTCACAGCACCGCTCCCTGGATGGCCGCCTCCAGGGTGGCCCGCCCCGCCGTGCCCAGCGCCAGGAGCTCGGGATTGGAGATGGACTCCTCCTGCTCCACGGTGGACACGCAGAAGGTCAGGTCCCCGTCGAAGGGGGTGTGCACCGGGGCGATCCGCCGGGAGAGGGCCGTCCCTGCCACCCGCACCATCCGGGAGAGATCCACCCGGGAGAGGGGGGCGTCGGTGGCCACCACGCAGAGGGTGGTGGCCTGCCGGGGGCCGGGGATGACCGGAGGGGGGGCGTCCCCCAGGAGCATGGCGGAGGAGTCCATCCAGCGGCCGTCGGGGGTCCGGGCGCCGGCCAGGATCTCCCCCCGGGCATCCAGCACATCCCCGATGGCGTTCACCACCGCCAGCGCACCCACCTGGTAGCGCCCCACCCGCATCACGGCGCTCCCCACCCCCCCGGGGGAGGTCCCGTTGGGCCCACCCAGCTTCCCGACTGTGGCGCCGGCCCCCGCTCCCACCCGCCCGGTGGGGACGGGGGCCCGGGAGGCGGCGTCACAGGCGGCCCGGCCCTCCCGGGCTCCCGGCCGGGCACCCCCCGGCACCAGGTCGTAGATCACCGCCGCCGGCACGATGGGGACGGGTCCCGCCGGGGTGGTGAACCCCCGCCCCCGGGAGGCCAGCCACTCCATGACCCCGTCCGCCGCCGCCAGCCCGAAGGCCGACCCCCCGGTGAGGAGGAGGGCATCCACCCGGGGCACCAGGTGGTCCAGCGCCAGCGTGCCCAGCTCCCGGCTCCCGGGCCCGCCCCCCCGCACCTCCACCACCCCCCGGAAGGGCCCCAGCACCACCGTGCACCCGGAGCCCCCGCCGGGCACCACCGCATGCCCCACCCGGATGCCGGGTACGGCGGTGATGGTGTGGTTCACCGGAGCTGGATCGGAGAGGGGCACGGCAAAGACCAGGAGGACGAAGGCCGTCGGAATCGGGGGCGGAACCCCCTTGGACCGGGAAGATGTCCGATCCCGGCAACCCCGAGCAACCCCGTGGACGGGTTCCGTGGCGGAACCGTAACACCCCGTTTCCGGGATTGCCCCGGACCCCCTTGCGGTGGAACTTCCCCCCCATGGATCCTCGCACCGTCCTGCCCCGTCCCCGGCGATGGGGTCGCTCCCCGGCGCTCCTCCTGGTCCTGGCCTCCGCCTGCACCCCCGCCCCACCGGGAGGCTCCGGAGAGGCGGGCACCCACCCCCCGGCCATCCTGGTGAGCATCGACGCCCTGAACGAGGCGATCCTCCGGCGCACGCTGGATCCGGAGCAGGCCCCCACCTTCCACCAACTCTTCGACGCCGGGGCCTGCGCCGCCTACGCCGAGACCGCCTTCCCCTCGGTGACCTCCGCCAGTCACGCCGTGCTCTGGACCGGAGCCTACGGCGATGTCACCGGGGTGACGGCGAATCTCCAGCACGCCCTCCCCCGGGACCGCCACACGGTCCTGGACATGGTCCGGGGGTTCTCCTGGGAGGTGCTGGCCGCCGAGCCCCTCTGGATCACCGCCGGGAGGGAGGGGATGTCGGTGGTGGGGCACCATGTCACCCAGGGGCCGTGGGTCCCGGGGTATCCTCCGGTGGAGGGGGAGCGGACCCCGGAGCAGGAGGCCCGGAGAGCGGAGTCGGAGCGGATCCTCTCCCTCCCCCACGTCAACGTCCTGAACGGCTACAACAGCATGCCCCAGCCGCAGCGGGTGCTGGGAGCCGCCGACGTGACGTGGACGGAGCCCGGGGAGTGGGAGGGGCTGGATGCGCTGGGCTCGAGCGTTCCCCCCCGGACCTTCCGCTTCGATGTGGCGGGGACCCCGGTCCACGGGGTGCTCCATGGGGTGGGGGAGGTGGGCCCCGGATACACCAGCGTCACGGTGGCCCGCTCCCCGGATCCCCGGGGGGGGATCACCGCCCACGCCGTGCCCCTGGAGAGCGCCCCTCCCGCCGGGCGCCCCCTGGCCCGGCACTTTTCCGACGGGCTGGAGATCCCGCTGCAGCGGGGGGCGAACGACCCCTGGGAGCGGGCCTCCCTCTTCCTGCACCTCCGCCTCTTTGAGGTGGCCCCGGACGGCTCCGACTTCATGCTGTACCACCCCCACATGCCGGTGGCCGACGGGAACCGTCCGGATCTCATGGACGGCTACGGGGGCGCCGCCGGGGGGTGGTCCGCCAACTCCGGCCTTCCCCTCTGGGAGCGGGGAGCGCTGGGGGCCACCTTCCTCCTGGGGGGGGACGGTACCGCCGAGGCCCGCTACCTGGAGACGGCGGAGTTCCTGACCCGGCAGTTCATGCGGGGCTCCGAGTGGCTGTGGCGCACCTTCCAGCCGCAGGTGCAGATGGACTACTTCCCCGAGTCGGACGCCATCGACCACGCCCTCCTGGGGCTGCTGGAGGCGGGGTGGCCCGGATACGATCCGGAGCTGGCAGAGCAGGCCGCCGGGCTCAGGGCCCGGGTCTGGGCGCTGGTGGATCTCAGGCTGGCCCACCTGCTGGAGCTGGCGCAGGAGCGGAATGGCGCCCTCTTCGTCACCGGCGACCACGGGATGCGCACCTCCTGGAACCAGTTCCTCCCCAATGTGGCACTCCGGGAGGCGGGGCTCCTGGTGGTGGACGAGTCCGGCGACATCGATCTCTCCCGAACGCGGGCGGTGTCCCCCAACGGCTACTGGATCAAGGTGAACCGGACGGCCTGGCGGGAGGGGATCGTCCCCCCGGAGGAGGAGGCCGCCGTGATCGCTGCCGCCCGTGCGGCGCTGGAGGGGGTCCGGGGGCCGGATGGAGCCCCTGTGGTGACCCGCATCTTCGTGCCTTCGGAGGACCGGGCGCTGGGGCTGGGAGGGGTGGCCGGGGGGGACCTCTACTGGGCCACCGCCCCTGGCTACAACAGCGGGTCGGGGCACAGGGCGGACCGGTCGGCGGGGCCGGACCGGCTCCGGGCGGGGCACGGTTTCCCCCCGGACGAACCGGACATGCACACGGTGTTCTGTGCCCTGGGGGAGGGGTTCACTCCGGCACGCATTCACGGGGTCCGCACCCAGGTGATTGCCCCCACCGTGGCGGAGTACGTGGGGTCACCGCCTCCGGCGGACGCCACCGGGGCCTCGGTGCTGGCCGCGCTTCAGTCGGGAAACACCGAGCCCTGACCTGCCTCGGGGACCGACTCCACTGCCCAGTTCAGCTTCTGCCGGAGGGTGGCGAAGAAGCTGTCCTCCGGGAAGCGCACCAACGCCACGGCCCGCTGGCTCCGGCGGATCACCACCTGGTCGGTGGCATCCAGGGACACCACCTCCCGGCCGTCGGCGGTGACCACCACGTCGCCGCTCCGGGGAAGCAGGCCGATCCGGACGATCCCGTCCGGGGGGAGGAGAAGGGGGCGCACCGCCATGGTGTGGGGAGAGACCGCCGTCACCAGGATGCAGTCCACGGCGGGGGCCACGATGGGGCCGCCGGAGGAGAGGGAGTAGGCGGTGGATCCGGTGGGGGTGCTGATGATGACCCCGTCGCCGCTGAAGCTCCCGATGGTGTCCTCCACCCCGGCCACCTCCACCGAGAGGGTGAGGTGCACCACCCGGGCCGCCCGGGCCCCGTGAATCACCAGGTCGTTCAGCGCCGGGAAGGGCTCGTCCTCCACGCCTCCGTCCCGGAGCACCCGGGCCTCCAGGGTGTGGCGGTGGTCCAGGAGGGCCTCCCCGGCGGCGAACCGGTCCAGCGCCCCCTCCATCTCCTCGGGGGGAACGGAGGCCAGGAACCCCAGCCGCCCCAGATTCACCCCCAGCACCGGGGTCCCGCTGGTGCCGGCGGCCCGGGCTCCCCGGAGCAGGGTCCCGTCCCCCCCCAGCGTCACCAGGAGGTCCACTGCATCCACCCCCGCCCGGTAGGGGCGACCCCCGTCGGGGCGCACCGCCAGGGCGTTCTCCCCCAGGAAGGGCTCCACCCCCCGGGCGGAACACCACGCCAGGAGGCGGTCCAGCACATCGGGGAGGGTGGCGGAGTGGGTCCGCCCCAGGATTCCCATGCGGGCCAGGGGGGGTGCCGCAGGGGTTGAACCGTCGGGAGGGTGGGTCACTGGGATCCTGGCGGTCGGCGCGGCAAACGGGGGCCTTCGGAAGGTCGCCGGGGAGGATACCCCTCTGGTTCCGGCAGGGGGAGCATGGCGAGAACGGGGTGGGGCGGGCAAGTCTCTCAACAGTTCCCGTGCCTTGACCGTCCTGACTCGTAGAGTCGGGCGCTTTTGTCCCGCTCGCTGTACCTTGGTCCCCCAGCACCCCAGCCACCCCAGGCCCCGGAACCCCCGATGAACTCGTTCCTCCAGCGCTTCGCCAACGTCCGCAGGGACGAGACGGCGCCCCTCCTCTGGGCGGCCCTCTTCTTCTTCTTCGTCCTGACGGCGCTCATGGTGATCCGCCCCGCCCGGGAGGCGCTGGGGATGCAGCGGGGGATCGAGGCCATTCGGTGGCTCTTCGTGGGGACGGCGGTGGTGACGCTGGCGGTGAACCCGGTCTTCGGCTTCCTGGTGAGCCGGTACCGGCGCCTGGCCTTCATCTCCACCACCTACATCTTCTTCGCCGCCAGCCTCGTGGTCTTCTGGGCGCTGATGGTCATGACGCCCCAGGCGGTGGGGGAGCGCTCCGGCCAGGTCTTCTTCGTCTGGTTCAGCGTCTTCAACCTCT
>CAYQVI010000203.1:0-6937 GCA_964420725.1 uncultured Gemmatimonadaceae bacterium
AACTCTGGTTCTACTCCCAGCAGGAGCTGGTGGAGGAGTCCGTGGCGGAGCACGATGAGCTGATCCGGGCCATCGAGGCCGGGGATCACACCCGTGCCCTGGATCTGCTGGAGCACAACATGGCCCTCACCCAGCGCCGCCTCTCCGACGACCGGGAATAGAAGGGGGGTCGGGGGCTCCAGCCCCGACCCCCTTCCGCCCCGCCCCCTCCATCCCGACACCGGTGAGCGCCACTCTCCGGTGTCCGGTCCCGTCAGGCCACCGCTTCCAGCGCCCGGGCCAGCCGGCGCAGCGCCTCGGCGGTCTCCTCCTCGCTGATGAGCATGGAGGGGCCCATCCGGATCACGTGGCCGTACAGCCCCCCGGATCCCACCAGGAGCCCCTCGTTCCGGGCCGCTTCCATGATGCGCCGGGTCCGGACCGGATCCGGCTCCTTCCCGGCCGGGTCCTTCACGATCTCCATGGCCTGCATGAGCCCCATCCCCCGGACATCGCCGATCCAGGGATACTGCGCCTGGAACCCCTCCAGCGCGCCGCGGAGTTGCCGCCCCCGCTCCCCGGAGCGGGTGGGAACATCCTCCTGGATCATCACATCCAGGGTAGCACAGGCCGCCGCCATGGAGATGGGGTTCCCCCCGTAGGTGGAGATGGAGGGCCCGCCCCACGCCGCCGACACCTCGGCCCGGGCCATGGTGGCCCCCACCGGGTAGCCGTTGGCGATCCCCTTGGCCATGACCATGATGTCCGGCTCCACCCCGTGGTGCTGGCATCCGAACCACCGGTCCCCGGTGCGCCCGAAGCCCGTCTGCACCTCGTCGATGATGAGGAGCCCGCCGTAGCTGCGGATCACCTCGGCGGCCCGGGCCAGGTAGCCCTTCGTGGGGACGATGAAGCCCCCCACCCCCTGGATGGACTCCACCAGGAGCGCCGCCGGCCGACGGTTCGTGGTGGTCTCGATGACCTCGATGAGGTCGTTCACGAAGAAATCGGTGTTCTCCTCCTCCGTGGCATCCGGGCCCAGGGGTGACCGGTACGGATAGGGGGAGCGGGCGTGGCGGATCCCCGCCACCGTGGTGGCCGCCGTCCGCCACGGGGCGTGCCCGGTGATGTTCGCCGTCAGGGCGCTCCGGCCCGAGTAGCCATGGCGCAACGCTACGATCTCCGTGCGGTCCGTGTAGACCCGGGCGGCCATCACCGCCGTCTCGACGGCCTCGGTGCCGCTGTTGGTGAAGGCCGTCCGCTCCAGACCCCGGGGGGCCAGGGAGGAGAGCTTCCCCGCCATCTCGATCTGCCCCTCGGTGACATAGAGGGCCGAGGTGTGCCCCAACTGCTCGATCTGGGCGTGGACCCGCTCGTTCACCGTGGGATTGCAGTGCCCCACCGAGGTGGTGAGGATCCCGGCGAAGAAGTCCAGGTACTCCCGGCCATGCTCATCCTTGACCCAGACCCCCTTCCCCTCCCGGATCACCAGAGGCTCCTCGTAGTACGGCTTCACCCAGGGGAAGAGCCGCTCCTTCTGGGTGGCCACAAGCGCCTGCCCGTCGGTCAGAAGGGCGGATGCCCGGTCGTTCGAATCCACGTGGACCTCCCAGGGAGGGGAATGAGGGGGGGGCACCGTCGCGGCACCCCGGGGTTGGGTGACTACCAGCGGGAGATCACCACCCGCTGGTCGGTGAAGAACTGGATGGCGTCCTTCCCCTGGGCCCGGAGGTCGCCGTAGAACGACGCCCGGGATCCCCCGAAGGGAAAGAAGGCCATGGGGGCGGCCACCCCGATGTTGATGCCGATCATGCTGATTCCCGCGTGATAGCGAAACTCCCGGGCCGCACGACCACTGGTGGTGAAGAGCGACGTGGCGTTGCCGTAGTCCACCCGGTGCATGAGCTCCACGGCATCCTCCACCGTGTCCACCCGGGTCAGGCCCGCCACCGGCCCGAAGATCTCCTCCCGGCCCACGCTCATGGCAGGGCTCACATGCTCCAGCACCGTGGGGCCCACCCAGTTCCCATCCGGATACCCCTCCACCGTGTGCCCCCGCCCATCCAGAAGCACCGTGGCCCCCTCCGACTCGCCTGTGGCGATGAATCCCTCCACCCGCTCCCGGTGGGACGCCGAGATCACCGGCCCCATGAAGGTCTCCGGCTCCTGACCGTAGCCCACCTTCACCGCAGCCGCCGATTCCAGGAAGCGTCCCCGGATCTGCTCATAGGCATCCCCGACCCCCACGATCTGGCTCCCCGCCAGGCAGCGCTGCCCGGCAGAGCCGAAGATGGAGGAGGTCACGGCCTCGGTGGTGAGATCCAGGTCGGCATCCGGGAGCACGATCATGTGGTTCTTCGCCCCCCCCAAGGCCTGCACCCGCTTGCCGGTGGCACCGGCCCGCTCATAGACCACCCGGGCGATGTGGCTGGACCCCACGAAGGAGACCCCCACGATGTCCCGGTGCTCCAGGATGGACTCCACCACCTCCCGGCCCCCGTGGACCACGTTCAGGACCCCCTTCGGGAGCCCCGCCTGGATGGCCAGCTCCACCACCCGCTGGTGGGTCAGCGGGTCCTGCTCGCTGGGCTTCAGCACGAAGGTGTTCCCCGTGGCCACCGCATACGGCCAGAACCAGAGGGGGATCATCACCGGGAAGTTGTAGGGGGTGATGCCGGCGAAGACCCCCAGCGGCTGACGGATCGTCTCGCAGTCGATCCCCCGGGCCACGTCCTCGAGGGTGTCCCCCATCATCAGGGTGGGGATCCCGCAGGCGTGCTCGACATTCTCGATCCCCCGCTGCACCTCGCCGATGCACTCGGGGACATTCTTCCCGTGCTCCCGGCTGAGCATGCGGCCCAGCTCGTCCCGGTGCTGGTCCAGGAGCGCCTTGAAGCGGAAGAGGACCCGCACCCGCTCCACGGCGGGGGTGGCCCGCCAGGCCGGAAAGGCGGCGGCGGCGGCCTGCACGGCGGCGTCCACGTCGGCCCGGGTGGAGAGGGGCGTGTGTCCCAGCACCTCGCCCTTCCCCGGATCCCGGATGGGGTGGGCGTCGGCGCCGCTGGACGCCACCCACTCGCCCCCGATGAAGTTGCGGATCGGCGTGGAGACGTCGGCGGCGGTGCCGGTGGCTGAACCCCGGGTCTGGACGGTCATGCGCAGGATCACTCCTCGGATCGGGACGGACTCGGGGGCGGCGCCATGGGGACGGGACGGCGGAGCCGGACGGAAGGACCGGGTGGGTCGGAGAGCACCCGGGTGTAGATTGTATGGAATATTCCCGTTGCGCCGGGGCGCTGTCAAGCGAATGTAGGCTTCATCCCCGGCGGGGCCAGTCCCCCGGGAGGATCGTGACAGAGGCCACCCCCCCGGGGCGGGGACGGGGGTACGACCGGATCCCGGTCCGGCCTCCCGGTCCCCCGGAGGGGTTTGCCAGATCCCTCGGAAGGCGGTTACACTGCCCGCCGTCACCACCCCCGGATCCACCTTCCCGTGCGTGCGGAGTCCCCCTTGGTCCACCCACCACCGCTCCACCAGCGCCGGATTGTATACTTCGCTCGGTGCACCAACTGCGTCGGGACCGGAGAGCCCCGTCCATGACCGTCCTGGGGATGCCCCTCTCCATGTTCCTCGTCTTTGCGGCCACCGTCCTGGCCGGAAGTCTTGGAGCCATCCACTACGTGATCGTCCACATGATCCTGAAGCGACCCTTTGCCGACGAGGGGCACGCCCTGGAGGTCCGGACCGCCTCGGGGCGGGTTTCCGGGGAGCGGGGCGGGGGGGCCGGAGGGACCCGGAAGACCGGCGACGCAGGTGCCGGGCCGGACTCCGGGAAGGGGGCCGACCACCATGGCTGAGACCCAGGTCAACCCCATCTACCTGGCCACGTTCATCGTCTACCTGGTCATCGTGCTGGCCATCGGGGTCTGGGCCTTCACCCGCACCAAGAACGTGATGGACTTCTGGGTGATGGGTCAGGGCATGGGCCCCGTCCTGGCCACCTGGTCGCTGGTGGCCAACTTCGTCAGCGCGGTGAGCGTCATCGGCTTTGTGGGGGCGGTCTACGCCAACGGCTACCAGTTGATGACCAACACCATCCTGGGGCTGATGCTGGGGCTGGGGGCCCTCTATGCGGTGGTGGGGTATGTCCGGACCCTGAACGTCCTCACCTTCCCCGACCTGGTGGCCCGGGTCTCCGGGTACGAGATCGCCCGCCCCCTGTGCGGCTCGGTGCTCCTCATCAGCGGGTGGCTCTACCTCATCATGCAGTTGGTGGGGGCGGGGCTCCTGGTCACCACCATCACCGGGGTCCCCTACCAGTTCATGGTGTGGGTCATCGGCTTCGTCTTCATCGTGTACACGGTGATGGGGGGGTTGGTGAGCGTGGCCTGGACGGACCTCATCCAGGGGGTCCTCATGATCGCGGCGGTGGTGGCCACCTTCGTCTACATGATGATCGACCTGGGGGGGATCACGGCGGTGAACGAATCCCTCTTCGCCCTGGATGCGGCCCGGGTCCACCCCACAGGGCTGGGGGCGGTCTCGGTACCGGCCACAGCGGCGCTCTTCCTGGCCTTCTTCGGGACGATCCTCACGGAGCAGGACATGCTCATCCGGATCGCCGCCACGAAGAATGTGAAAACCGCCAAGATCCACATCGCCGCCGCCGGGGTGATCCTCTCCATCTTCTATTCTCTCCTGGTGATCCTGGGGGGAGCGGCCACGGTGGCCCTCACCGGATCGGGGCTGGCGGTGCCGGTTCCCGATGCCGCCTTCCCGGTCCTCATCACCCAGTACGTCCCCACCTTCATCGGGGTCTTCATCATCCTGGCCGTGATGAGCGCCATCCTCTCCACCACCGACACCCGGCTCCACGCCACGGGGATGACGGTGGCCCGGGACATCTACAGCTACCTCCGCCCCAACGCCACGGACGAGCGCCTCATGTTCGTGTCCCGGACCGCCACGGTGGTCCTGGGGCTCAGCGCCACCGCCGCTGCGGTGAACCCCCCGGGGACCATCATCTTCCTCTACGGGCTCCGGGCCGTGGTCCTCACCAGCGCCTTCCTGGTGCCGGTGTACTACGCGGTCTTCAAGAGCGATGCCGACGGCCGGGCGGTGATCGCCGCCATCGCCGGCGGCGCCGTGGTGGGGCTGGGGACCCACCTCATGGGTGGTGGGTTCGGCCCCATCCCCTCCACTTTCATGGGGGTGGGAGTGGCCACCACGGTGGTGCTCCTGGGGGACCGGATCCTGAGAGGTCGAGCCGCGAGGTCCGCTGTCTGATGTCCCATTTTACCATTCCCGCGGACGTGCGGGACCGTGTACTCTCCCAGGTGGATGCATTGCGGGACGAGGTGGTGGACTTCACCTCCGAGCTGGTGCGGATCCCCACGGTGAACCCCCCGGGGGAGAACTACGTGGACTGCGCCCGGGCCATCGGGGCGCGGCTGGAGGCGTGCGGCTTCGGGGTGGAATACCACACCGCCGACGAGCGGCCGGAGCACACGGCGGCGCACCCCCGGGTGAATGTGGTGGGGAGCCTGCCGGGGTCCCGGGCCAACCCCCTGGTGCACCTCACCGGCCACTTCGACGTGGTCCCCGTGGGAGAGGGGTGGACCATGGATCCCTTCGGGGGGGCGGTGAAGGAGGGGAAGATCTACGGCCGGGGGGTGGCGGACATGAAGGCCGGGATCGCGGCGGCGCTGTACGCCGTGGAGGCCATCCGCCGGGCGGGGGTCCGGATGATCGGCACCGTGGAGGTATCCGGGACCGTGGACGAGGAGAGCGGGGGGTACGCCGGTGTCGCGCACCTGGCCCGGAAGGGTCGGCTGGCCCGGGGGCGCACCGATGCGGTGATCATCCCCGAGCCGCTGAACGTGGACCGCATCTGCATCGGGCACCGGGGGGTGTACTGGTTCGAGGTCACCACCCATGGGCATATCGGGCACGGGAGCATGCCCTTCCTGGGGGTGAACGCCATCGAGCACATGGGGGCGGTGCTGGAGCGGATGCGGACGGACCTGCTGCCGCGCTTCGCCGAACGCCACACCGCGGTTCCCGTGGTCCCGGACGCCGCCCGGCACCCCACCCTGAACATCAACGGGGTGCACGGAGGCCAGCCTGCCGGCGATGTGCAGAGTCCCTGCGTGGCGGACCACTGCGTGGCGGTCTTCGACCGGCGCTTCCTCATCGAGGAGGGGTTCGACGCCACCCGGGCGGAGATCGTGGAGCTGCTGGACGGGCTGAAGGAGACCATCCCGGCGCTCCGCTACGACATCCGGGACCTGATGCGGGTGGACCCGGTGCGCACCCCCCACGACGCCCCGGTGATCGGGGTGCTGGGGAGCGCCATTGCCGGGGTGCTGGGGCGGGAAGCCACCCTGGTGGCCAGCCCCGGCACGTACGACCACAAGCATGTGTCCCGGATCGCCGGGATCGACAACTGCGTGGCGTACGGCCCCGGGGTGCTGGAGCAGGCCCACCAGCCGGACGAGTGGTGCAGTGTGGACGACCTCGTGAACGCCACCAAGGTGCTGGCGCTGTCGGTGCTGGAGATGGTGGGGGTGGAGGGGGGCTAGTCGGGGTGGCGGAGGCCTGATGGGTCTTGACCCCGACTCGCCGGTCATTGAGGTTCCAGAGTGGCACCGTAACGGAACCAAGGAGGTCTCCCATGCCGAGTCTGACCCTCAAGGGGATTCCGGATCACCTCCTGGACGCCCTGCGGAAGCTGGCTTCGCAGCAGCGGCGAAGCCTCAACAGCCAGGTGATCCACCTCCTGGAGAACTCGGTTGGCCCCCGGCCCGTCGATGTGGAGGTTGCCTTGGAGCGGATCCATCGGCTGCAGCAGGAGATCCCCCTCCCCCCCCTGACCGAGGCGATCCTGGAAGAGGCCCTCGATGAGGGGCGTGGGTGATCGTCGCCGACACGAACCTCATCGCCTATCTGATGATCCGCT
>CAYQVI010000204.1:0-6930 GCA_964420725.1 uncultured Gemmatimonadaceae bacterium
CCAGTCGGCTCAGAAGGGGAAGCGACGCCTCCCAACTGTGCTGGAGCTGGAGACGCCGCCGGTCCAGATCCTGCCACCTGGTGTAGGCGGTCTGCACCGCCGTGGTGTCTCCGCGGAAGTTCACCACCGGGCCCCGGTCCCACCCCTGGTCCACCTCCGTCCCCCGGACAAAGTATTCTCCGGTGAGCTCGAGGCGATGGCTGGCGCCATCTCCCAGCACGACCTTCCCCAGCAGGTTGTGGGAGCCCAGCTCCGTGGGGTCCAGGCGATTGCAGGGCGTGGCCTGGGGGTTCCGGGTGCAGGGCCAGAGGCCGTCGTCGTTCCGACTCAGGGAGAGCTCGGCCTCCCGGGCCTCCCGCCGGGAGTAGCTGAGAAGAGCCGAAAGACCCCCCATCCGGCCCGCAGTCGCCACCGTCGCGGTCCGGCCCCCGTCCAACCCCGACCAGGACAGGTCGATCTGCCCTCCGGCGCGGTCGGCGGGGCCACGCAGGTAGTCCTCCGGATCCTTGGTCTCGAAGGCCACCAGCCCCCCCAGGGCATCACTTCCCCAGAGTGCGGATGCCGGGCCCCTCACCACCTCCACGGCCTTCATGTTCGCCGGGTCCACCAGGTCGCGGGTTCCGTCGATGATCCGCTCCTGCACACGGCTTCCGTCCACCACCATCTGCACCCGGTTTCCGGACACCCCCCGGACGGTGAATCCCTGGAAGCTGTTGAACGGATCCGTCCCCGAGGTCTGCCGGAACACCCGGACGCCGGGCTGGAGCCGCACCAGATCCTCGATGGTGGTGGCCATCCGGCGCTCGATCTCCCCCCGCTCGATGACCGTCACGTTGGCGGGCTCGTCCAGGCGGCTCCGCTGGCCCCGGGAGGCGGTGACGGTGATGCCGGCCAGATCGAAGAGATCCGGTTGGAGACGGATCGTCAGCTCCGATGAGCCGGCAGGCACGGACACCGTCTGCGGGAGATAGCCCGGTCGGACCACCTGGAGGGTGGCGCCGGCCTCTGCGCCCAGGCGGAAGGCTCCATCGGGGCCGGTGCGGACGGTACGGGTCGGGCTGCGCACGGTGGCAGCCGCAATGGGCTCCGAGGTGGCGGCGTCCAGGACCCGGCCACTGGTGACGGTCTGTGCCCCCGCCCCGGAGGAGGGCCCAAGGCCGACTGCGCACACCAGGAAGAGGGAGAGGGAGAACCGGAAGGAGGATGTCCGGAAGAAGGGCATCTTCCAGACAGGGAAGAGAGGGGAGGACATGGCTGAATCCCAAGGGATGAGAATGAGTTTCAATCGCAACACCGGGACATTAGAATTCCCCCCTCTTCCCGTCAAGGGACCCGGGGGGACACCCCGGGGCCCCGGTGGCAAAAGAGGGTGGGGGACGCCGTTCGGAATCGGTACGTCGGCTGGATCGACCGTCGACGGGGGGGAGGTTCCACCCCCTCACGCCACCGGCCGACTCCACCGCAGTCCCGCAAATCGGGCGAAGCCCCTGTCAGCGGTGATGAACTCGCACCCCTGTTCGATGGCCAGCGCGGCCAGCCAGGGGTCGGGGAGGTGGTTGCCCCTACACCCCTTTCCCACTGTTACAATTGACCGTCCAACCCCATTCCATGTAACGATTTACCCGAATCGACCCGAATCGGGGACCCCTGACCTCCGGCGCGGTTATCTTCACAGACTCGTGACGAGGATGTGACGAGACGCCGGGTCGATGGGCGAGCCGGAACAGGGGGAAATCAGGCGCGGGTGGGACCATGTTCAGGACGGTTCGGTTCGGAGTTGCGGTGACGATCTCCGTCCTGTCCGGGGTCCTGGGACTTCTGGGAGCCAGGGCGCTGGAGATCCGCCTGGAGGAGCCGGATACCACTGGGGTGATGGCCGTTGCCGCACCGGGCGCCACCCCCGTGGGTGCCGTGCCTCTCCTCTCCGCCTCCCTGGGACCGACCTTCGAGCCGGTGGGAGAAGGAACTGCAGCGCCCCCCGCCTCCGATCTCCGTCCCCCTTCGACCGGCGGGCCATCCGCTGCGGCCGCCCGCTCCAACGGGGCTCCCCTCCCCCTCCGCCTGGTGGATGCCGGTGCCGTGGGGATCGACCCCGATCCCGCCACCTGGCAGGGGAGCTACTCCCACGGCACCGGGGCCTTCCACGCCCTCATCGACCCCCGGACGGCGGAGGTGGATCCGCATGCGGCCCGGCAGATCCGGGACGAGTGGGCTACCCAGGTGGATCGCATGGCCGCCTTCGGGAACAACGCGGTGGCGGTGGGGGCCTTTCTGGAGTTGATGACCTTCGAGGAGGCGGGGGTCTACGATCCGGCTTCCCCCTACCCGGGCCGCCACGAGGCCCTCCGGGAGGTCTTCGGCGACCTCTTCGCCACCGCCCGCCGCGCCGGGCTGGCTGGGTATCTCCGCACCGACATGCTGGTCCTCACCCCTCCCCTGGAGCGAGCCCTCCGGCAGAGCACCGGCGGCACGCTGGACACCACCCACCCCGCCCTCTGGAGCCTGTATGCCCGTGGCCTGGACGAGCTCTTCCGGGCCCTCCCCGACGTGGAGGGAGTGGTGATCCGCATCGGGGAGGCGGGGGCGCTCTACAACCGGGAGGACTGGCCCTACGCAAGCCGGATGGGGGTGCAGGAGCCGGAACAGCTCCGGGCGATGCTGGAGGGGCTCCTCCCCACCTTCGAGCAGCACGGGAAGACCCTGGTCCTCCGGAGCTGGAGTGTGGGGCTGGGGGGGCTGGGACACATGCACACCGACCCGGCACTCTACGAGGAGGTGTTGGGGGGGATCCAGTCCCCGAACCTGGTGGTGTCCACCAAGTACACCCGGGGCGACTACTTCGGCTTCCTCCCCCTGAACCCCACCCTGGCCTCCGGCAGCCATCGGCGTCTGGTGGAGTTCCAGGCCCGCCGGGAGTTCGAGGGCTTCACGGCCTTCCCCAACTTCCTGGGGAACGAGCACGGCGACGCACTCCGGACCCTGACGGCGGCCAATCCGCACATCGAGGGGATCTACCTGTGGTCGCAGGAGGGGGGGCCCCTCCATGCCGGCCCCCGCTCCCTCTACCCGCTGCACGGCTTCTGGAGCTGGATCGACGCCAACGCCTGGGCCACCAGCCGGCTGGCGCAGGACCCCACCCTGGATGCGGAGGCGCTGGCCGCCGGCTGGGTCCGGGAGACCATCTCCGAAGACCCCCGGGTGGTGGAGGGGCTGACGGACCTCCTCCTCCGGTCCCGGAGGGCGGTGGAGAAGGGGCTCTACATCCGCCCCTTCGCGGAGAGCGCCATCCGCGCCGTGGGTGTGGAGGTCCCCACCATGATGTGGATCATGGAGTGGGACGTGGTGGGGGACTGGCGGGCGGTGTCCAGCACCGTCTACCAGGCGTCCCGGGGGGAGTTGCAGGCCACCATCGACGAGGGGTTCGACGCGGTGGAGGAGGTGCGGGCCATGCAGGCCGCATTGGAGCGGGCGGCCCCCGGGCTGGAAGGGGATCCACGGCTTCCCGCCATGCGGCGTTCGCTGGAGTATCAGGAGAGCCTCTTCTCCGCCCTGGCCTGGTGGCGCAGCGCCCTTCTCTCCTGGTACGGCTGGCTGGAGGAGGGGGATGAGGGGGTGAGGGCGCAGTATGCGGAGAGCAGGGAGGAGATGCGCCTCGCCGCCGGCCATCACCTGGCCCGCTTCGGAGGCGACCTGGACTTCCCGGCCTATGACTTCGCCCCGGCGCTGAAGGCACTGGAGCGGCATGACCGGAACCTCCCGGCCCGGGACCTCTCCCGGGTGCTCCTCCTCGGGGGGCTGCTGGGGGCGATGGTGCTCCTGGGGGTGCAGGTCCGGCGCGGGGCGGGGGAGGCGGTAAGCCCGGGGCGGGCCCTCCCGTCCAGCCTCACCCGGACCCTGGCCGCCTTCGCCCTGGTCCCCACCAGCGGGGTGACCCTCTGGATGCTCATGTCCTTTCAGGGGGAGGGGGCGGTCCTGGCGCTTATGGCGATGGTGGTGGCGTTCCCGATGGTCCTGGCTCTGACCTGGTCCTGGTGGGACGCCCGGGTGGGGGTTGCCCGGGGGCGCAGGTCCGGTCCGGCCCCCGCCATTGATCGGGATGCCTGGACCCGGGCACTCCTCTGGCCCCTCTTCGTGGCCGTCCTCCCGCCGCTGGCCCTCATGGCGATCCGGGGCCCGGAACTGGTCTGGTTCCTCTTCTGGAGCGACACCGTGGTCCGCGCCCTCCTGCTGGCGCTGATCCCTGCCACGGTGCTGGCCATGGGGGCCGTGGCGCTGCAGTGGGGATCCGAGCGGAGACACCTTCCCGTGGACGTTCTCTGGGGGCGGCTCCTGCTGGCGGGGGGCACCGTGCTGGTCCTCCTGGGGCTTGCCCTCCCGGACCTGCCGTCCCTCCTGGCCACCCTGGACGACCCCCTCTCCTTTCTCCCCATGCGGCTGGCGCTCATCGTGGCGGTGACGGCCTACGCCGGTGTCCCCACCTGGATCACCCTGCTACCGGGAGCGGCCGGGGTGGGGGCGCTGCTCCTGGGCGCGCTGCTCCTCTGGTGGGGGCGTCCCCCCGGTGGTGGGGACCGGGATGACGGGGGCCGGAACGACCGGACCCGCCGGAGGTGGTTCCGGCGAGCCCGACCGTCCCGTCCCGGATCACCGGCAATCAGGCCGGAACCGCTGCGACATCCCGGTCCCAGTGGCGCTGATGGCCGATGGCCTGGATGAAGGCGTCCACGAAGGCGTCCGTTGTACCGCCCCCCCCGGTCACCACTCCCCGGCTCGAGACGGACCCGTTCCCCTTGGGACCCGCCAGATCCACCCCCTCCCAGTCCGCCTTCCGCAGGAGTTCCACCGCCTCCCCCAGGGCACCCACCGGCTTGTAGTGCTTGTAGGTCTGGTGCAGGAAGGCCAGAACCTCGCCCTTCTGTTTCATGGCGCGGGCCGCCCCCTCTCCTCCCGGCACGTAGACGGCGTCCCAGAGCACGGCATCCGTGGTGATGAAGGTCATGTCCACCTCCACCTCTTCGCCGGAGGCGCTCTTCAGCATCCCGTACTCCTCCGCCACCACCATGGGCTGTGCCCCCCGGTCCTCCAGTGCCTGCCGCACGGCCGACAACTGCTCCCCGTCGAAGCCATCGGCCAGGAGGATGGCCACCTTCCGGGTCTCGATGAGGTCCCGGCGGGCCTGCCGCTCCACACTCACCTCCAGGGCGGTGTAGCGGGTCTCGACACTCTCGTCGCTGCCAGGGGGGGACACCCCGATCCCCTCCGCCACCCGGCGGGCCAGGCCGTGGTCGATCCGGTTGAAGAACTCGTGGACCATCCGCTCCCGGACGGCCATGGTGCTCACCTTCCCCAGCTCGAAGCGCCCCGCCTTCACCACCCGGTCCTGCTCAGGCTCCGTGAGGCTGATCCAGAACATCCGGGCCTGGCTGAAGAAGTCCTTGAACTTCTCGCTTCGCTCCCGGACCTTCCGCCCCTCCACCTTCTCCATGTAGTGGACGAACCCCCCCTGGTCCGCCCCCGCCGTCATGGGGCACCCTCCGCCCAGGGAGTTCGGGAAGTAGTTCGTCTTCCCCGTCTCGATGGTCTGCCGCATGTAGCCGTCCCGCTGGTTGTTGGTCACGTCCGCCAGCGGGCGGTTGATGGGGATCTGGTTGAAGTTCGGTCCCCCCAGGCGGATCAACTGGGTGTCGATGTAGGAGAACAGGCGCCCCTGCAGCAGGGGGTCGTTGGTGAAGTCGACCCCCGGCACCACGTGCCCGGGATGGAAGGCCACCTGCTCCGTCTCGGCGAAGAAGTTGTCCGGGTTCCGGTCCAGCACCATGGTCCCCACCGTGCGCAGCGGCACCTCGTTCTCGGGCCAGAGCTTGGTGGGGTCCAGGATGTCGAAGTCGAAGCGGTGCTCGTCCTCCTCAGGGAGGATCTGCACCGCCAGGTCCCACTCCGGGAAGTGACCGTTCTCGATGGCCTCCCACAGATCCTTCCGATTGAAGTCGGGATCCTTCCCGGCAATCTTCTGCGTCTCGTCCCAGATCAGCGACGAGGTACCCAGCCTGGGGCGCCAGTGCCACTTCACGAAGTGCCCCGTCCCGGCCTCGTTCACCAGCCGGAAGGTGTGCACCCCGAACCCCTCCATCATCCGGTAGCTCCGGGGGAGCGCCCGGTCCGAGAGCACCCACATGATCATGTGGGCCGTCTCGGGGACCAGCGACACGAAGTCCCAGAAGTTGTCGTGGGCCGCCGAGGCCTGGGGCATCTCGTTGTGGGGCTCCGGCTTGATGGCGTGCACCAGGTCGGGGAACTTGATTCCGTCCTGGATGAAGAACACCGGCATGTTGTTCCCCACCAGGTCGAAGTTCCCCTCCTCCGTGTAGAACTTGGTGGCGAACCCCCGCACATCCCGCACCGTGTCGGCGGAGCCCCGGAACCCCACCACCGTGGAAAAGCGGGTGAAGACCGGGGTGGTCCGGGAGGGATCTGTGAGGAAGGCCGCCTTCGTGAACTCCTTCATGGAGTCGTCGTGGACCCGGAAGTGGCCGTGGGCCGCCGACCCCCGGGCGTGGACCACCCGTTCCGGGATCCGCTCGTGGTCGAAGTGGGTCATCTTCTCACGGAAGTGGAAATCCTCCATGAGGGTGGGACCCCGCTCCCCGGCCTTCAGGGAGTCGTCGGTGTGGCTGACCCGGGCCCCGTGGTTCGTGGTGAGCCAGCGTCCGTCGGCGTCCTTCCGATCCCGCTCCAGATCCTGGTCTTTCGCGTTGCGGCCCTTTCCATTGCCGCCCTTCCGATGTTCATCGCCCATGATCCACTCCTCCCTGCTGTGTCCAGTCACGAGTTGTGGCCGGAGGGCGGTCTCTTCCCGGCACCCTGGCCCGGATGACACCTGCACCTGTTCGTCCACCGTGCCTGAGGGAGGGCAAGGGCCATACCCCGGGG
>CAYQVI010000205.1:0-6926 GCA_964420725.1 uncultured Gemmatimonadaceae bacterium
TCCTGGTGGGGAGTGGGGTGGGGGCGCTGGCCACCGCCATCCTGGTGGTGAACAACCTCCGGGACCTGGAGACCGACGCCCGGGCGGGGAAGAAGACGCTGGCCACGCTGCTGGGGGTGCGGGGCACCCGGATCCAGTACATGGCCCTCCTCTTCATGGCCTGGCACGTCCCCCCGGCGGGGGTGGCGCTCTACGGCTGGAGTTCCTGGACCTTCCTGGCGGTGGCCGCCCTGGTCATGGGGGGGCTGGTGCCCCTCCGGCGGGTCATCGCCTTCCAGGATCCCCGGGAGCTGAACACCGCCCTGGCGGGAACCGCCCGACTCACGGGGCTGTACGGAGCCCTCCTGGCCCTGGGGCTGATGCTGGGCACCGGAGCCGGCGGCCCCTGAGGCCCTGGCCGATGGGGACACGAGTCCCTTCCGTCCTTGATCCCGAACCCTTTCCCGTTGATCATGGCTTCCTACTTCCCTGAAGGCTGGCAGCACTACCTGGCCGGCGGTCTCCTCATCGGGACCGGAGTGTCGCTCCTGTTTCTCCTCTCCGGGCGCATCGGGGGGATGAGCAGCGTCTTCACCACCACCTGGTCCTGGTTTTCCCGTCACCCGTACTTCCAGTCGGAGCGCTTCACCTCCAGTCGGCGTTGGCGCCTGGTCTATGCCCTGGGGCTGGTGTTGGGAGCGCTGGCCTGGTGGTGGATCGCATCGCCCGGGGAGAGCCTGGCTACCTCCGTTCCCACCTGGCAACTGCTGGTGGGGGGCGTTCTGGTGGGGTTCGGAGCCCGTCTGGGGAGCGGCTGCACCTCGGGTCACGGGATCTGCGGCCTGGCCTCACTCCAGCTCCCGTCGCTGGCGGCGGTCCTCACCTTCATGGCCACGGCCATGGTGGTGGCCAACCTGACCCTTCGCCTGGGGGGTGGATGATGGGAGTGGCCTCCTTCCTGGTGGTGCTGGTCAGCGGCGCCCTCTTCGGGGGGGGGCTGGCCCTCTCCACCATGATCCAGCCGGAGGTGGTGCTGGCCTTCCTCCGCTTCCAGGACCTGGGCCTCCTGCTGGTCCTGGGAGGCGCCACCACACTGACGCTCCTGGCCTACCAGTTCGGTCCCCGGCTGTTCCGACGCCCTCCCTTCGGGAAGGAGTTCCAGATGCGGAAGGGATCGCTGGATCGGAAGACCGTGGGCGGTGCGGCCATCTTCGGAGCGGGGTGGGGTCTCAGCGGGGTCTGCCCGGGACCGGCCATCGCCGGACTGGGTGCCGGGAACTGGCCGCTGCTCTGGGCCATTGCGGGGATCGCGGCGGGGGCCTGGTTGCAGGGTCGCCTGGTATCGCCGGTGGAGGGGTCCGCCTCAGGTGGTGGGGCTCCGGTGGATCCGCTTCCGGGGGGCGCGCCCCAGCGCCCCTGACGGCACCCGCCGGGCCGACTCCGGAGCGTCAGAAACCCGGGAAGATCTCGTCCGCCAGCGCCTGTCGGCCGGGGGCGTTTGCTGCGGTGGCCTCGGGGTCGGCGTCCACCGGGGCCTCCCAGTGGATCTCGTCCGCCTCGGACTCCGCCTCGCCCTCACCCCGGTCTCCCCCGAAGATCTCCAGGATCCGCACCAGACGCTCCTCCACGTCCACCAGGACACCGGAGGCGTAGGCCAGTTGCTGGGACGTGATGTCCTGGAACTGGAGGAGGCCGATCAGACCGTGCAGTTCGTCCCGGAGTTCGTCGGCGGCCGCCTCCCGGTCGTCGTCGGCTGAGCTGTCGGCCCCCTCGGCCAGCTGGTCCACGAGCCCCAGGGCCCGGTCCAGGCCGTCCAGCATGTCGGCCGCAGCCAGCTCCGTGGTGGCCGAAACCTCCCGGAGCTTCAGGTTGGTGTTCTGGAGGCGCTTCACGGAGGTCTTCTGGATGACTCCCCGGCTCCGCTGGAGGGATTCCACCACCTCCAGGATCTCCCGATGGGCCCGGACCATCACCTCCAGCAGTTCCGCCAGGGTGGAAGCCGGGCGGGAATCGGGACGGAGTGCCCGGATCCCCAGCTCCCCCAGGATCTCCTCCACCTGCCTGAGCGTGGATCGGGAATCCTCCAGGAGCTCGCTCCGGCGCACCGTCTCTTCCCGGGCGGCCATCACGTCCTCGCCCCCACAGTCTGGAGGACCTGGTCGATCTTTTCCTTCAACACCTGGGGCGTGAAGGGCTTCACGACGTAGTTGTTCACCCCGGCCTGGGCGGCCTGGACGATGTCCTCCCGGACACTCCGGGTGGTCACCATGAGCACCGGCACCGATTTCCCGTCTGGACGGGTCCGGAGGGCCCGGACGAACTCCAGCCCGGTCATGGTGGGCATGTTCCAGTCCGTGATGACGAACTCGATGGTCGAATCGAATCGCTCCAGCGCCTCGGCGCCGTCACCGGCTTCGACGCACTCCTCATACCCGATCCGCTTGAGCGAATTCACCACGATGCGTCGCATCGTTGCCGAGTCGTCCACCACCAGGAATCGCATCAGGTCCTCGGCATGCGCAGGACAGGGGTTGAGGAGGGCAAGGGCCTAGAGGTCCCCCGACTGCAGCAGTCGGTGGGCCACGGATTGGGCCATTGCGGGGGTGTCATAGTGCCCCTGCAGGATCCGCTGACGGATCTCCGCGAGAGACGTGGTGGCGGGCTGCAGTTCCGCCGGTCCCGACTTGATCTCCTGGGAGAGGGCACGCCCCTCGGCAGAGATCTCGATCCGGTCCACGGGTCGGACAGCCTGCACTTCCTGCACTTCCGCCGGTCCTGATTCGCCGCCCCGGAATGAGCGGATGGCCTCTGGACGGGCCGCATCGGACGGCATGATCGGTCTGGTCATGGTTCACCTCCTTCCTACAGTATCGAACGTGTGCATCAGATCTTTAGCTTCAGAGCCGAACATCGAGATCGTGTCGCGGATCCACCCTCCCGGAGCGGGCATAGGACCGGAGCCCGGAGGCCCCGGAGCGCTCGGTGGTGAGGGCGTGGAGGGCCTGGTTCCTCAGCGTCCGGATCCGGAGCTCCAGCGTGTGGCTCCGCTCCACCAGGCGGGTCAACTCCTCCCCTGGAAGGGTCGTCAACTCCTCGAGCCCCTCGGGGCGGGGAGCCCTCAGGGCCTCCACCAGCCGATCTGCGTCATCCTGTGCCAGGGCGTCCTCCTGCTCCTGCATGAAGGCATGGAAGGCGGCCAGGGCCCGGTGTGCGCGGGGATTGTTCATCGTCAGCTCTCCGTCTGCAGGGTGCGGAGGTCGGGGCTGGCGGCAGCGCCCCGCCAGGCCGAGTGGAGCCGCTCCACCATGGTGGAGACGTGCTCGACCCGGGCTGCGTCCATTCCACGCCCGGCGGCGCTGAGTTCCTGGAGGAAGTAGCCGTAGAGCGCCGCCAGCCGGGAGGCCACCTCTCCGCCGGCCTCGAAGTCCAGCGACTCCAGGAGTTCGAAGAGGATGTCCGAGGCCCGTCCCAGGGCGGTGGCCTTCCCCTCGATGTCACCGTTCCGGATGAGAAGGGCTCCCCGGGTGAGGCTCACCATGAGGTGCTCGTACAGCAGAGGTACGAGCTGCTCCCGTGAGCTGCCGAGGATGGCGCTCTCGCGGTACGCGTTTGCTGGGGCGGAGTAGGTCATGGCTCAGGTCCTCAACGGTTCTGCTGGAAGGAGGGCAGGGCCCCCAGGGTCGATGTGAGCCATGCCGACTGGCTCTGTGCCCGTGCAATCGCCTCTTCCATGGCGGTGAAGCGGAGGATGAGTTCATCCCGTCGCCGCTCCAGGCGGGCTTCCATGGTCTCGATCCGGGAATTGGCCCGGGTGATCTGGGCGTCGGCGTTCTCGATGATCTCGGGGATGCTCCCCGATCCACTCTCCAGGATCCGGCGGAGCACGTTGTCCATCGCCGCACCCACTCCCCGCCGCAGCTCCACGGTCCCCCGGTTGCCCAGGTCGGTGCCTGTGACGGTCAGGGAGAGTCCCCCCACCGGTGAGCCGGAGGCTCCCAGCAGGCGTTCCCCCAGTCCTGTGGCGGCAAAGCCCCCGATGGTGCCCTGCACGTCGGTCCCGGAGGTGATCCCCGCCGTGAGTCCCAGGCTTCCAGTATTATCGGTTCCTACCCCCGTGAGGATGACCTCGAAGCCGGCAGCCGATCCCGCGTCCTGGTGCGTGATGGTCAGGGCGCCTCCCACCACGGAGGCCTCCAGCCGGGCTCGACCCCGGCCGGGCTCCACCACGTCGGTGGGCCCAAGGGGGATGACGCCGCCTCCGGAGGTGGCTGCCGAGATGGTCACCGAGAGGGAGCTGGTCCCCGCCGTGGTGGCCTCGATCCCGATCTGCCCGTTCTCCAGGGTGACGGATGCCGCGGACCCCAGCACACTCCCCACAAACGTGTTCAGTTCCCCCAGCGTCGTGGCCCCGGGATCCCCCACGGTGATGGTCCGGAGGAAGGCCGAGCCTGCCGGCGTCGTGCCGGAGACGGTGAGCACCTGACCCGCCTCGATCCCCAGGGGGGTGCCGGTTCCGTCCTCCAGCGCCGTCAGCAGGGTGGCGGAATCCGCATCGGCGGTGTTCCCCCCGGTCCGATAGGCCGGAAGCTCCAGCCGGCGGTTGGAGGGGGTGTTGAAGCTGGTGTTCAGGGCATCGGCGATGGCCTGGGTGGTCATCCCCCCCACCAGCGACACGCTGTAGGAGCCCCCGCCGGACACGTCCCGGATGGTGAGCTCATCGGGGGTGGCGTCCGCCGGGTAGCCCCCGGCCATCACCGCCCCGGTCACCGACGCCCGGGAGGCCGCCTGGGTGATCTCCACCGCGTAGCTCCCGTCCACCGTGCCGGGGGTGAAGGCCCCCACCTGCACGGCGGTGGCCCCCGAACTGGTCCGGGAGGCGAAGAGCTCCGACACCGCCGTGGCATCCCTCTCCATGGCGGACTCGAAGGTGGCCCGGTTGAAGTCGTAGCGCCCCGTCCGGTTGATGCTCATCCCCACGTCACTCAGGGTCACGAAGGGGGAGTCGGGCCCCAGCACCGGGAGCGCCATGGCCGACCGGAGACGGCTCTGCATGGAGCGCAGCACCCCGTCCCCGGAGAGGGCGGGGCGGTTGGCACCATCCTCCAGGGGCCCCGGAGACTGGGCCTGGATGAAGTCCACCACCGCGTTGTAGGCGTTGACCATGTTCTGCACGGCGGTGGCCGCCGAGCCCCGGTCCTGCGCCACGGTGACGGTGACGGGGCTGGACGTGGTCCCCGTGAGGTCCAGCGAGAGCCCCGGGACCGCGCTGGAGAGATTGTTGGAGGCGGATACCGTCTGGATGCCATCGATCTGCACCCGGGCGTCCTGCCCCTGGGTGAGGACCACCTCGTGCCCCTGGGCCGCCACCTCGAAGGAGCCGGGAGAGAGCGTCCCCCCGCCCTCGTTGTGGGCCACCACGGAGAGGGCCATCTGCGAACTCCCCGCCGTGTCGTCGGTGAGGACGATCCGCCCCTCCGGGGAGAGGGAGGCGGTGGCTGTGCGGCTCCCCCCGCCGAAGTTGTTGCCGTCGTTCAGGGTGTTCAGCACGTCCTGCAGGGTGGTGGTCCCGCTGAGCGCCATGGTGGTCTGGAAGGTGGTGCCATCTCCCCGGACCCCCTGGAAGGTCAGCGTGTCACCCGCCGTGGTCCCCGCCGCCAGCCCGTCGAAGCCGTCCAGGTCGGCCAGGAGGGTGCCGGCGGTGGCGGCCACGGCTCCGGTGGTGAAGGCGGCACCTTCCAGCCGGCGGGCCTCGGGCTCACGGCTCCGCCCCACCACACCCAGCGCCTCCAGCACCCCGCCGTCGTCCTCCACATCGGTGGTGCCCCGGATCAGCAACTCCACCCGGCCGTCGGGGCGGGTGTCCACCTGCGCCGAGATCCGGGAGCCTGCTCCCGCCGAGGCGGCGTTGATGGCGGCGGCCACATCCTGGAGGGATTGGGTGGAGAGGTCCAGCGCCACGTTCAGCGCCCCCAGTCGCACGGTTCCGGCCCCGGCACCGGTCCCTCCCAGCTCGGAGAAGACCGTGGTGGCATCCCGGAAGGCGCCGCCGGCCACGCCGTCGGGGCGGAGATTCCGCACCGAAACCGTGTCCGACAGGAGGCCCAGTCCCTGGAGTACTCCGCCGGGACCGTCGGAAAGATCCAGCCCTGCGGCGCCGGTGGTCGAGCTGGTCACCACCAGCCGAACCGAGCCGTCGGACCCGCTCACCAGGCTGGCGGAGGCCCCGCCCCCGGTCCCGCCGGCCCCCTGGTTGATCCGGGAGGCCACGTCGGCC
This sequence comes from uncultured Gemmatimonadaceae bacterium, assembly GCA_964420725.1. Classification (GTDB taxonomy): domain Bacteria; phylum Gemmatimonadota; class Gemmatimonadetes; order Longimicrobiales; family Gaopeijiaceae; genus CAYQVI01. The sequence goes on from CAYQVI010000205.1 coordinate 6,254, forward strand.
AGGGTGTCGTCGGCCCCGATGGTGACGCTGCGCCCCGCCACCCGGAAGCTTCCCTCGAAGCCCAGGGCGGTGAGGGCGGAGTCGAATCCCCGGCTTCCCAGGCGCTCGGCGGTGGCCAACTGGTCCACCTGGACCTGGTAGCGACCGGCTGCAGGGGGGGTGCCGGAGGCGGCGACGGAGGCCCGGAGACCGGTGGTGCCCGCAGGCACGGCAGCGGTCATCCGGGAGAAGAGGGTGGCATCCCCCAGGGCCCCTGCGCTGGTGCGCAGGGCGCTCAACTGGGTCTCGAAGGACTTCCACGCCTCCACCCGACGTTCGGTGGCCGTGACCTGGTCCTCGATGAGGTTGATCGGGCGGGTTTCCGCCGCGATGATCTGGTTCACCAGGGTCCGGAAATCGATTCCGCTGGCGAGCCCGCTGAAGCCGATGCCATCCATGTGAAGCTCCCGCTTCGTTGTGCGTCCGGGTGATCCATTCACCCGGGGGGGGAATGCCGGAGCCGGGACGATGCCCGGCTCCGGTCCATTCCCCTCAAGGTCCCGCTACCCGCTCCGGGATCACCCCAGGAGACGGAGGATCTGCTGCGGCGCGGAGTTCGCCTGGGCGAGCATCGCCACGCCGGCCTGCTGCAGGATCTGGTTCCGGGTGAACTCGGTCATCTCGGCCGCCATGT
>CAYQVI010000206.1:0-6841 GCA_964420725.1 uncultured Gemmatimonadaceae bacterium
CTCCGCCTGCCATCGTCCCGCCCTCCACTACACTCCCCTCCCTCTGGAACGACTCCCTCCCCGTGGACACCCCCTCCACCGACTCCACGCCCTCTCCCCCCTCCTCCAGCTCCGCCACCCCCGCGATCCCCCCCTCGAAGCGGGACCGGGGGCGGGTGCGCACCACCCCCTCCCTGGACTGCGCCGGGAGCACCCGGGCCACGATCCGATCCAGGAAGTCCGTCATCCCGCCACAAGCTCCAGGTAGTGTCGCCGCCGCCACGTGCTCATTCCCAGGATGTCCCGCTCCGACCAGCCATAGGCCCGGGCCAGTACGTGCACCTCCCGGAGGAGCCGCCTCCCCCACGCCTCGATCTCGTCCCAGAACCAGGCGAGGATGTCGAAGGGAGTGTCCCAGCCGTGCCCGCAGGAGGGGCAGGAGGAGGAGAGGAGGATGCTGGCGTGGGGATCCGCCGCCTCCATGGCCCCGGCCACCGCCGACGCCACCGCCGGGGTCAGGCCGCCGGACTCCGCTCCGGACTCCACCCCGTCCGCCTCCACGACGCACCGCTGCAGCAGCGCCTCCCGGGCCCGGACCGGGTCCCCCAGCCCCGCCACCACCTCCAGGTCCAGACTGTGGGGAAGGCGGAACCGCACCCGCTCCCCCGCCACATCCACCTCCAGCACCCCGTCCACGCCCTCCCCCGCGCCACCGCCGTCCGTCACCCCCAGGTCGTCCAGGTCGAAGGCCAGCTCCAGCCGCTCCCCGCACTCCGGGCAGTCCACGACTCCCTCCACGCCGGACCCGAAGGTCCAGCGCCGGAGTGTGAACAGCCGTGCATCCCGGCGCCCCAGGGGAAGGGTGGCCAGCACCTCCGGAGACAACTCCGGCGATGCGGCACCCAGGAGGAGGAGACCGCGCCCCACCAGCGACTGCGATCGCCCCCGCTCCCACACGTCGAGCAGCGTCGCGGCGGATAGCGGGTTCATCGATCAGCAGGCCGTCAGGGCACCGTGAAGGCGGGCTCGGAGGGCTCCGAGACGTCGATGTCCCGCTCCCATCCCTCGTTCTCCAGCTTGATGGTCTGGATGGCCACCGCATTTCCGCTGGCATCCATCTCGGGAAGGGCCTGGTACTCGGAGACCCAGCACCGGTAGATGCGGTAGGCCAGCACAAGCTGCCCCGCCTCGTTGTAGACCTCCAGGATGATGTCCTTCCGGAAATCCCGGAGGGACACCTCGGAGCCGAGCCCGGAGCCGAAATTCCAGACCTTGTTGGCCCAGCGCTCGAACTCCAGGTCGTGGGTCACCCCCCGCTCCAGGGTGATGGCCTCGTACTTCGACTGCCCGGGGGACTTCCGCACGGAGCTGGGATCCCCGCCCTCCCGGTGTTCGATGGGCTCGGTGGTGCGGCTGAGGGCGCTCACCTTGCTGATCCCCGCCACGTACCGCCCATCCCACTTCACACGGAACTTGAAGTTCTTGTAGGGATCGAACCGGTTCGCGTTCACGCTGAACTGGGCCACGATGCACCTCCTCCGATCAGGTCCGAAGTCTGGGGATCAGGTCTGGATGTCGCCTGCGATCTGGCTGATGCGGATGATCAGGAACTCGGCGGGCTTCAGCGGCGCGAAGCCCACGTGGAGGTTCACGATCCCCCGGTCGATGTCGTTCTGCGTGGTGGTTTCCGCATCACACTTCACGAAGTAGGCGTCCCGGGGGCTGCTCCCCTGGAAGGCTCCCTGCCGGAAGAGGTCGTGCATGAAGGCGCCCACGTTCAGGCGGATCTGCGCCCAGAGCGGCTCGTCGTTGGGCTCGAAGATCACCCACTGGGTGCCCCGGTAGAGGCTCTCCTCCAGATACAGGGCCAGCCGCCGCACGGGGATGTACTTCCACTCGGAGGCCAGGCGATCGGCGCCCCGCATGGTCCGGGCACCCCAGACCACGTTCCCCGTCACCGGGAAGGTGCGCAGCGCGTTCACCGCCAGCGGATTCAGCCGACCGTTCTCGCCGTCGGTCATGCGGTAGGCCAGCTCCCGCACCCCGAAGAGGGTGGCGTCCTGCCCCGCCGGGGCCTTCCAGACGCCTCGCTGGGCGTCCGTGCGGGCATGGATCCCCGCGATCACCCCGCAGGGGGCGAAGGTCTCCAGGCGGTTCTCCTGGAGGGGGTCCGCCATCCGGATCCGGGGAAAGTAGACCGACGCGTTGGGGTCCCGGGCGGGGACCCGGGAGCCGGTACCATCGACCCCGATGGTGCCATCCAGGACGTTGTCCGGCGAGGTCCAGTTCGAGGGGGGATCCACGATGAGCATGGCCCGGCGGGTTCGGCAGTAGGTGAGGGCCGCCGTCCACGTGTCCTGCGTCACATCCACTGCACTGGTAAAGGGGGGGATGCACATCAGGTTGAAGATGTCCGCATGGTCCAGCGCCCAGATCCCCTGCCGGGAGCCCGCCAGACCGGGAGCGGCGATCTGGTCGAAGCCCACGGCCACTCCGTCGCCCCCCTGCTGGCTCCGGGTGGCAGGGTTGGGCACGCCATCGGTCACGGTGTTCAGCGCCGGCCGGGCGGCCGGGACGGTTCCCGACACCCGCACCAGCCCCGACTGCTGCTCCAGCACCGTGGTGACGAAACGGGGGGAGTCGGGCGAGACCGAGAGGTTGCGGAACACCTCCGAACCCCGGGTCTCCCCCCCCACCACCTCGTTCACCGTGAGGTTGAACAGGGTGTCGTCCGACGTGTCCGCCACGTCGTGGTCCACGAAGATCTCGAGGTTGTCCCCCCACGCCCCCGGGCTGGCCGCCGCCAGCACGAGACCCGTGGCCCCTTCCAGGGTATAGGTGGCGGTGAGCCCCGCATCCCCGTCCTCGTCTCCGTTGTTGTTGAAGACCCGGACGATGATGGCGTCGGCCCCGCCATTCATGAAGTAGTGCTGGACGGCGTAGCTGAGGGTACTCTCCCGCCAGAGGCCGCCGAAGCGCCGCTCGAAGTCGGCGTAGCTCTGGATCTGCACGGGGCGGTTGACAGGGCCCCGGCGGGTCCGGCCGATGAAGGCGGTGATGGAGGTGGCCACCCCGGCAATGGAGCGGACCTGGCTGGGAACCTCCTCGATGTACACCCCTGGGTAGGTCGGTGCGGTGGGCATGACGACTCCCGTCGGAAGAATGGAGGATCGGGTGGAAACGTGGCGATCAGGAACCTGGAGCGATGACCCCGGTCATGCGGAGCTGCCGGCCTGCGGGTGTGGCAGGATCCACTGGAGAACAGACGCGTCGGAAGGGTGGGGATTCCGGACACGGTGTCCGGGACGAGCCCGGAGGATCTCCCTGGCGGGAAGACCCCACGCCGACGCCCGGGAGTGCCATGGAGACGCTCGCCGGGGTGCAACGTTTCGAACCTACGGAGCCCCCTCCCCCGGGCGCAACGTTTATTTCCCCTTCGTGACGCGGGGCCTCTTCCCGGGCGGCTGTGGGGGATTCCGGACGGAGATCCTCCGCCGATGATCCCCTCGCTCCTGGCGGATATCGTTACGGTCCTCCACCTGGGCTTCGTGCTGTTTGTGGTGCTGGGGGGTGCCCTGGTCCTCCGGCGCCCCCGGGTGGCGTGGCTCCATGTGCCCGCCTTCGCCTGGGGGGCCCTGATCTCCTTTGCCGGGTGGGTGTGTCCCCTGACGCCCCTGGAGAACCACCTTCGAAGGGAGGCGGGGGAGGCGGGAATCGGCAGCTCCTTCGTGGAGCACTACCTCCTGCCGATCCTCTATCCCGGGGCGCTCACCCGGGAGATCCAGATGGTGCTGGGGGTGGGGGTCCTGCTGGTGAATGCGGGGTTCTACGGGGTGCTGCTCTGGAGAAGGCGACAGCGGGGTCCGGCGGGGGAGGCGGCCTGACCGGTGCCCCCCCTTCCCCCCGGCCACCGGAAGGGCGGGGGGGCGATCGCCTCAGCGGTCCCCGGGAAGGTCCCGGGGGCGGACGAAGTGCAGGAGGGTGCCCTCCCCGGGAGCGATTTCGTCCCACCGCTCCACATCGAAGCGGATCACCGCCAGAGCCCCCGTGGGCATCCGGTCCGCCAGGAGCTCCAGCGCCCGCCCCTTCCCCCGACGGGTCAGGAGTCGGGCCAGGTCTTCGAATCCGGGATTGTGCCCCACCACCATCACCACCTCGTCCCCGTCGTCCGCCTGGTGTACCACCTCCAGGATCCCCTCCGGCTCTGCCAGGTAGAGGGATCGCAGGACCGTGGCCCCCACCGGCTGACCCCACTGCTCTGCGACCGAATCCCAGGTCTCCCGGGCCCGACAGGCCGCCGAGCAGAGGACATGGTGGGGCACCAGGTCGTGGTCCCGGATCCACTGACCCACCCGGGGTGCCGCCTGCCGCCCCCTCTGGTTCAGGGGACGATCGAAGTCATCCAGGGAATGATCGTCCCAACTGGACTTGGCATGTCGGAGAAGGAGGAGGGTCTTCATCCGTTACATTGCGGGGCGTGACCCGCACGGTGGGGGACAAGTAGGTTGGTGCACCGTCCCCGCCCGCGGGCCGGCACGATCCAGACACGGACCAATGAATTGCCGGAGTTCCCAGTGAGCAAGGCCCAGGGGGAGATCTCCCCCACCCGCGACCTCTCGTCCCCTTCCAGGTTCATCAACCGGGAGCTGTCCTGGCTCGCCTTCAACGAGCGGGTCCTGGACGAGGCCCGCAATCCGGCCCATCCGATCCTGGAGCGCCTCCGCTTCCTCTCCATCTCCGCATCCAACCTGGACGAGTTCTACATGGTCCGGGTGGCGGGGCTGAAGGGACAGGTGGATGCCGGGGTGAGCAGCGCCAGCCCCGACGGGCTGACGCCGGCGCAGCAGCTGGAGGCCATCCAGCAGAGGGCCGGGCGGCTCATGGCGGCCCAGCAGGCGGAGTGGCGGACGCTCCGGGAGCAGCTCCGGGGGGTGGACATCTCCGTGCTGGATCCCGGTGAACTGACCCCCCGGGAGACCCGCTGGTTGGGAGACCATTTCAGTGAGCAGATCTTCCCCGTCCTGACCCCGCTGGCGGTGGATCCGGCCCACCCCTTCCCCTTCATTCCGAACCGGGGACTGAGCCTGGTCCTCACCACGGAGGACCCCGGGGGAGGGCAGCCCATGACCGCCCTCCTCCCCCTCCCCAGCCAGATCTCCCGCTTCATCCGGCTCCCGGGGCGGAAGGCCCGCTTCCTCCGCCTGGAGCATGTGGTGGAACTGCACCTGGACCGTCTCTTTCCGGGACTGAAGGTGTCGGAGGTGGGGTGCTTCCGGGTGATCCGGGACTCGGATCTGGAGCTGGAGGAGGAGGCCGAGGATCTGGTGCGGGAGTTCGAGTCGCTCCTGAAGCGGCGGCGCCGGGGGGATGTGATCCACCTCCGGGCCTCCTCGGGGATGTCCCGTGGCATGCGGGACTTCCTGACGGAGGAGTTGGGCGTGGATGTCCACGACCTCTTCCAGGCCGGGGACCTGCTGGGTATGGGGAACACGTCGCAGCTCATCGGGGACGACCGCCCGGAGCTGCTCTTCCCCCCCTACAACAGCCGCTTCCCGGAGCGGATCCGGGACTACGGGGGCGACTGCTTCGCCGCCATCCGTCAGAAGGACATCGTGGTCCACCACCCCTACGAGAGCTTCGACGTGGTGGTGCAGTTCCTTAGGCAGGCGGCGGAGGACCCTGCCGTGGTGGCCATCAAGCAGACGCTGTACCGCACCAGCGAGGATTCCCCCATCGTGAAGGCTCTCATCGAGGCCGCCGACGCCGGGAAGAACGTCACGGCCATGGTGGAGCTGAAGGCCCGCTTCGACGAGGAGGCCAACATCACCTTCGCCCGGAACATGGAGCGAGCGGGGGTGCACGTGGTGTTCGGCTTCATCGAGCTGAAGACCCACTCGAAGGTGACCCTGGTGGTGCGGCGGGAGGGGAAGGGGCTGCGGACCTACGCCCACTTCGGGACGGGGAACTACCACCCCCACACCGCCCGGATCTACACCGATCTCTCCTTCTTCACCTCGGACCCGCAGCTCTGCCGGGATGCGGCCCGGGTCTTCAACTTCCTCACAGGGTACGCCCGCCCGGAGGCCATGGAGAAGATGGCGGTGGCCCCCTTCACCCTCCGGGAGAGCCTGGTGCGCCAGATCGAGGCGGAGGCCGCCAACGCCCAGGCGGGGAAGCCCTCGGGGATCTGGGCCAAGATGAACTCCCTGGTGGACCCGGGGATCATTGATGCCCTCTATCGGGCCTCCCAGGCGGGGGTCCCCATCCACCTGGTGATCCGGGGGATCTGCTGCCTCCGACCCGGTGTGCCGGGGCTCTCACCCACCATCCGGGTGAAGAGCATCGTGGGACGGTTCCTGGAGCACTCCCGGATCGTCTGCTTCGGCGCCGGACACAAACTCCCCTCCCGGGAGGCGAAGGTCTACATCTCGTCGGCGGACTGGATGCCCCGGAACCTGGACCGCCGGGTGGAGCTCCTGGTGCCGGTGGAGAACCACACGGTGCACCGGCAGATCCTGAACCAGATCATGATCGCCAACCTGAAGGACGAGGCGCAGAGCTGGATCATGGATGGAGAGGGAGACTACCAGGCGGTGCGGGGAGGACCGGAGTCCTTCAGCGCCCACGAGTACTTCATGACCAACCCCAGCCTCTCCGGGCGGGGGAGCGCGCTGCGGGGACAGGGGCGGATCCCGAGGCTGGTTCTGGACGAGGACCAGTAGCCCGGGAATGCACCCGGGGGCCGGAGGGGTCAGTCGTCGCCGCCCCCGAAGTCCCCCAACCCCCCGAAGCCCCCGGAACCCCCACCGCTCCCGCTCCCGGGGGGAGCCCCCATTGGACGGGGAACGGGGAAGCTCCCCCG
>CAYQVI010000207.1:0-6752 GCA_964420725.1 uncultured Gemmatimonadaceae bacterium
GGGATCCTCCGGCGGCGGCGGCGGGGGGGGAGGGGGAGGAGGATGGTGAGGGGTCCATTCCCCCGTTGGACGGGAGAGGGAATCCGCCCCGGCCATATCTTGACACCGGCCCCCGGGGTGACGATCTGGTAACATACGGTTTGCATTCAACCTTGTATCCGGAGGGTCAGTGTGAAGATGTATGTTCGTTCCCTGGTGCCTGGGTTGGCCCTGCTCCTGGGGCTCTCGTCCCCGGTGATGGGACAGCAGGCCACCGTGACCGGTCGGGTCACGGATGCCCAGAGCGGCCAGCCCATCCCCTCGGCGCAGGTGAGCGTTCCGGGAACCAACCTGGGCGGCCTCACCAATACCGATGGTCGATACATGATCCGTGGGCTTACCCCGGGCACCGTCACGGTGCGGGTGGTGCGGATCGGGTATACCCAGGCGCAGCAGGAGGTCACCCTCACCGCAGGGGGGACCGCCACGGCGGACTTCACCCTCACCTTCACCCCCATCATGATGGACCCCGTGGTCACCACGGCCACCGGGGAGCAGCGGCGGATCGAGGTGGGGAACTCCATTGCCCAGGTGAATGCGGCAGAGGTCACCGAGACCCGGGCGGTCTCGGACATGGGCGACCTCCTCACCTCCCGGGCCGCAGGGGTGCAGGTGCTCCCCGGAACCCAGACCGGTGCCGGTTTCCGGGTCCGGATCCGGGGGACCAGCTCCCTCTCCCTGAGCAACAATCCCATCTTCATCATCGATGGGATCCGGATGGAGAGTGCCACCGGGTCGGCGGCCATCAGCGTGGGTGGAACGAACCCGGGACGGGTGGGAGACCTGAACCCCGAGGAGATCGAGTCCATCGAGGTGGTGCGGGGCCCGTCGGCAGCCACCCTCTACGGCACGGACGCGGCCAACGGCGTGGTGGTGATCACCACGAAGCGTGGGGTGGCGGGGCGCACGGAGCTCACCTACTACACCGAGCAGACCGCCATCGTCGACAACAACGACTATCCGGACGCCTACCGGGCCTGGCGGAACACCTCCACCGCCTCCAACACGGCCCAGTGCTTCCTTTTCCAGGTGACTGCCGGGGCCTGCCAGCAGGACAGCGTCTCGGTCTACAACCTCCACAACGACCCGGAAGCCACCCCCTACGGCGTGGGGTACCGGCAGCAGCACGGACTGCAGCTCCGGGGCGGGAGCGACGCCATCCGGTACTTCCTCAGCGCCGAGTGGGAGGACGAGACCGGTGTGCTGAAGGTCCCGGAGTTCGAGGAGCGGTACCTGGCGGCCCGGGGGCTCTCCCTCCGCCCCGAGGAGCAGCGTCCCAATGCGCTGAACCGCATCTCCACCCGGGCGAACCTGAACGTCCAGCTCCGGGAGGACGCCGACCTGGCGGTGAGCGTGGGGTACACCACGCAGGATCTCCGAAGGCCCCGCTCGGATGACTCAGGGACCGCGGGGGTGGCGGCCAACACCTATGGCGGACCGGGCTTCAAGTACAATCTCTCCCCCCAGGGGGACACCCTCTACGGTTGGCGGCAGTTCACCCCCCGGACCATCTACCAGCAGGTGACCAACCAGGCCATCGAGCGGTTCATCACCTCCGCTGCGGCGAACTGGGTTCCCCGGGACTGGCTTGCCTTCCGGGCCAATGCCGGGGTGGACTACACCCACCGGCTGGACACGCAGCTCTGCCGGTTCGGCGAGTGTCCCCCCATCTTCGGCTATGATGACGGGCGCCGTCTGGACTTCCGCACCAACTTCTACGTGTACACGGTGGATGCGGCCGGGACCGCCACCCGGCGGATCTCGGATCGTGTGGAGTCCCGGACCTCGGCAGGGGTCCAGTTCTACCGGAACATCTTCAACCGGAACGGGATCACCGGCACCTTCCTCCCCCCGGGTGCCGTGACGGTGACCGCGGCCGCGGTGAAGGACGCGGACGAGGCCACCACCGAGAGCCGCACGCTGGGCGCCTACGTGGAGCAGCAGTTCTCCTTCAATGATCGGCTCTTCCTCACGGGCGCCGTGAGGACGGACCGGAACAGCGCCTTCGGGGCGGACTTCTCCACCGCCTTCTATCCGAAGTTCTCGGCGTCGTGGGTGGTCTCGGAAGAGGCCTTCTTCCCCCAGCCGGAGTGGATGGACCAGGTGCGCCTGCGGATGGCCTACGGGGCTTCGGGGGTGCAGCCCGGGACCACGGACGCCGTGCAGTTCTACAGCACGAACAATGTGGCGCTGGAGTCCGGCGAGTTCACCGGGCTGATCTTCTCCACCCTGGGGAACCGCAACCTGAAGCCGGAGCGGTCGTCCGAGCTGGAGGTGGGGGGGGACCTCACCCTCTTCGGCGGCCGTCTGACCACGGAGTTGACCTACTACAACAAGTCATCCCGGGACGCCCTGGTGAGCCGGATCCTCCCCCCGTCGCTGGGGACCGGAGCCACCGCCCGCCTGGAGAACCTGGGTGAGGTGCGCAACTGGGGGTGGGAGGGGCTGCTGAACGCCCAGATCGTCACCACCCCGGCGCTGGGCTGGGACGTGAGCCTGAACGGCTCCATGAACAGCAACGAACTGGTGAGCCTGGGGGGACTTCCCAACATCGTCTCCAGCTCCACCATCCAGCAGCGGGAGGGATTCCCCCTCAACGCCTGGTTCGCCCGCCGGATCGAGAGCTTCGCCGACACCAATGGCGACGGGCTCATCGAGCTCTCCGAGATCGAGGTGAGCGAGGATCCGGAGTACCACGGGTATTCCATGCCCCGCTACGAGGTGGCCCTCACCAACGGCCTGGACTTCTGGGACCGTCGTCTTCGCCTGGTGGCGCAGATGGACTACAAGGGCGGCCACCTGGTCTACAACAACAGTGAGCGGATCCGCTGCTCCAGCCGGAACAATTGCCGGGGGCTGCTGGATCCCACGGCCCCCCTCCGGGAGCAGGCCGCGGTCATCGCCCTTCGGCAGAACAGCCCCACCACCGCCGCCGGCTACTTCGAGGAGGGCGACTTCATCCGGTTCCGTGAGCTTGGGCTGAGCTTCACCCCTCCCTCGGAGTGGGCGGAGCGGCTGTTTGGCGGGCGTCGCCTGGTGGCCACGCTGGCGGCCCGGAACCTGGGGATCCTCTGGACGAAGTACAGCGGCGTGGACCCCGAGGCCTTCGCCTCCACCGGGAACGCACCCTCCTCGTTCCAGGCCTTCGGACCCCAGACCTACTATTCGCTCCGACTCACCTTTGGATTCTAGGATGATGCCCGGAATGAGTACACAGACGATGATGCCGCGGCACCGGTCCGGGAGCTGGAGTCGCTGGACGCTGGCCGCCGCTGCACTGCTGGCCCCCCTCGCCACCGCCGGGTGCGGCGACATCCTGGATGTCACCGACCCCGATATCATCAATCCCAGCGATGTCCAGTCGCCTGCGGGGGCGGAGGCGGTGCGCCTGGGGGCCCTGGGGCGCTTCAACGCCGCCACCGGCGGACAGGAAGGGCTCTTCCTGCTGGGGGGGCTGATGGCGGACGAGTTCATCAACGGGGACTCGTTCATCTTCCGGCAGGAGATCGACCGGAGGACCCCCACCCCCGAGAACAGCTTCATCCTGAACGCCACACGGAACCTCTACCGGGCGCGGCTCTCGGCAGAGCAGGCCGTGGGGCTGCTGGACGAGTACAGGGGAGGCCTGGGGAATGTGGATGCCAGGGTGGGTGAGATGCACATGGTGCAGGGGTTCGTGGTGAACATCATGGCCGAGCACTTCTGCAGCGGCCTGATCTTCAGCACCGTGGTGGATGGTCAGGAACAGTACGGATCCCCCATCACCACCACCGAGGCGCTGGAGCGGGCGCTGGGGCATGCCAACGACGGGCTGGCCCGGGCGACGGGGGCCTCGGCCGATGCGCTCCGGGTCCGGTACGCCCTGCAGATCCTCCGGGGGCGGATCCTCCTGAACCTGGACCGTCCATCGGATGCGGCGGCGGCGGTGGCCGGGGTTCCCACCGAGTTCCGGTACAGGAGCCAGCACACCCAGACCACCTTCACCAACACGATGTGGACGCTGAACAACCGGGACGGGCGCTACAGCGTCAGCAACGGTGAGGGGGTGAACGGCCTCCCCTTCGCCACGGCCGGTGATCCCCGGGTGCCGGTGTGCCAGGCGGGGACCGATGCCTGCCGGGCTGCCGGTGTGACCCGGACCGGGCGGGACGACGATGCCCGGCCCCTCTTCGTGCAGTTGCTGGCGCCCTCTGCCGAAAGCCCCACCACCGTCTTCAGCGGTGCGGAGGCCCGGATGATCGAGGCGGAGGCGGCACTGGCAGGGGGGCAGCCTGGAGCGGCGCTGGACATCCTGAACGCCGCCCGGGCCACGGTGGGGATGGACCCGCTGGAGGATGCGGGAAGCCCGGCGGCCCGGGTGGACCAGCTCTTCCGGGAGAGGGCCTTCTGGCTCTTTGCCCAGGGGACCCGGTTCGGGGACCTGCGGCGCCTTGTGCGGCAGTACGACCGCTCCGTGGGGGAGGTCTTCCCCACCGGGGAGTGGCACAAGGGTGGGGACTATTCCACGGCCGTGGACATCCCCATTCCGCAGGCGGAGGAGAACAACCCCAACTTCACCGGGAGCTGCATCGCCCGGGGGGCATGAGGAAGGGGCCGGTCACCGTCGACCGGTCATGGGAACGGGGGTGGGGGAGCCAGGCTCCCCCACCCCCGTTCTTCTGTTCTCCCAACAGCGTCGCCACCGGCGTTCCGGCACCCGGGGGTGCCGGCCCCCCTCACCGCCCCGGCCGGTACCTCCGCACCGCCGCCGCCTCCACCTCGGCGGGCTCGAAGATCACCGTCTTGTAGCCCCCGTCCAGGAAGAGCTCCAACTGGTCGGTGTGGTGCGGTGACTCCGGGTCGTCGGTCTGCCCGTAGGCCAGGATGGTCCGGGCCCGGATGGGATCGGTGAACTCCACCCCGAACACCCAGGCATCCCCCCGGAAGACCCTCCGCTTGCCGTCCTCGTCGTCCTGGAATTCCAGGATCCGGAAGCACCCCGCCCGGTTGGAGCACCCTGCGGCGGGGAGGTCGACATTTCCCAGCCGCGCCCTGTGCACCTCTCCCCAGGGGAGGTCCCAGGAGCCCCAGCGCTCCCGGAGGTCGGCCATGGCCCGGCCCAGCGCCACCACCGCGGCTTCCGGGTCGCCGATGCCGGTGGGGGTGTACGTCGGGGTGGTCTCTGTCCAGGGAACCCTCCACGCCAGCGAATCGGGGACCGCGTCCAGGTAGAGCTGCTGCCACTCGTCGAAGAGGACCGCCCCCCGGGCCTCCACCGAGGCGGTGTTGTCCCACCCCTCCAGGAGGTCGGCGGCCCGGCGCAGCTCTCCGGCCCCGGCCCCCTCCACCCTCCGTCCCGCCCCGGCCGCCTCCCGGGCCAGCCGCACCAGGTCGGGTTTCAGTCGCTCCGCCGCCAGCATGGTGAGGTCGTTCTTCGCGGCCAGGACCTGATCCAGCGTCAGGTCGTCCCCCATGGTCTCCGCCAGCCGTCCGGAGAGCTGGCTCCGGAGGCGGAGGCGGGGGTCCGGCACCCCCCGGGGCATCAGGTCGTCGGGGATGGGCTGCCGCAGGTTGTCATAGTGGGGGGTGTCGTTGGCCTGGTGGACGTATCCCCCCGGGGGGTTCACATGGCGGGGAAGGGAGTCCCAGGGCAGGAGCGTGTTCCACACGTCGTCCGAGGTGCGGGCCGGGAGGGCGGAGTCCGGGGCCGGCTCGTGGGGGAAGCGGGGAAGACGGGCGTTGAATACCACCTGGATGTTCCCCCACGTATCGGCGTACATGAAGTTGCTGGACGAGATCTCGTTCAGTCGCATGGCGGCCTCCCACTCCTCCCGGCTCCGGGAGCGGAGCATGGCCAGGTACTGGGTCCCCCGGGAGATGGCCCCCTCGTTGGCGTCCCTGAGCACGATCACCGAGGCCCCGTCCCGGTGGATCACCGGCCCCAGGGGGGTCCGCCAGAAGGTCCGGGTCTCGCTGGAGAGGGACCCGTCCTCCTCCAGGATCTCCACCGTCACCTCCTCCCGGGTCATGGGGACGGCGATGCCGTCGAAGCGGATGTGGTCCGGGCGGGTGGGGTCCAACTCCACCCGGTAGGCCTGGTCCAGGAGGGGGGCGTTGTTGGTGGTGCTCCACCCCAGGTGGCGGTTGAAGCCCCCGATCACCGCGAAGACCCCCCCGATGCGGAAGTCCCCGTAGAAGTCGATGTCGTTGGGGACCGTCACGTGGACCTCGTAGTACCCCGCATCCCATCCAAGATGGGGGTTCCGCACCAGGATGGTCCGTCCGGAGCGGGTGCGGGAGGGGGCGAAGGCCCAGCCGTTGGAGCCGTCCAGGGGGTGGAGCCCCTCCTCCTCCCCGGCGGGGACCCCCGGGACCATGTCCGTGTCCAGCTCCATGGAGCGGAGGATGGAGCGGGCCCGGGCCCGACTCCACGAGCCGATGTCCCGCACCGCCAGATCGTGGCCGGTGAAGTCGGCAGGGGCCCAGGGGGGGAGCCGGTCCGGGTGGTTCCGCACGTAGGCATTCACTCCGGCGGCGAACCCCTCCAGGATGTCCCGGACATCCCCCGGCAGGGTGTGGTAGTGCTCCACCGCCTTCCGGTGGGCCAGCCGGGAGGAGAAGTCCCCCTCCACCTCGTCCCGGCCCAGGACCCGAGCGGCCGTGCCGCGGCCCCCCACAAGCGCCCGCAGGACCCGCTCCCCATAGTCCTCCATCTGCACCCAGGCCAGGCCGTA
>CAYQVI010000208.1:0-6645 GCA_964420725.1 uncultured Gemmatimonadaceae bacterium
TCCCGGGCCCTCCGCCGGGCGGCCCGCATCCGCTTCCCCTCCCAGGGGAGGAGCTCCAGGGCAAAGAGGAGGGTCATCCCCACCGCAAAGATCCCGTAGAAGTTGAAGGGGATGGAGGCAAAGAAGAAGGACACCACCTGCTGCTCGGTCATGAGGAGGGGTGTCGTTCCCACCAGGAGCCCCGCCACGTAGAGGGGCCAGGCGTTCAGCGGGATGACGGTGGCCACCGGAGAGGCGGTGGAATCCACGATATACGCCACCTCCTCGTGGGACACCCGCTCCCGGTCCGTCACCGGCCGTACCGTGGTCCCCGCCAGGACCGTGGAGATGGTCCCTCCCTGGTGGAACACCACCCCCATGAGCCAGGCGAAGAACTTGGCCGAGCGGGGCCCCCGGACGATCCGGGCCCGTGCCCACTCGGCGAAGTGCTGCGCTGCGCCGGTGCGGGTCCAGACCCCGATGAGCCCCCCCAGGCACCAGAGGTAGACCACCAGGATCACCGCGAAGGACTCGGTGCCCAGGCTGGGAAGGATGAACACGGACATGATGTCCGCGTCCCGGATCACCACCCCCGCCACCACGATCCCGGCAAAGAGGGAGCTCACCACCTCCCGGGTGACGAAGACCAGGAGGAGGGTGGTCAGCGCCGGGAGGAGGGAGGCGAAGCCGTAGTGGCCCCCTGCGGCGGGGGCCTCGTCCGGAGAGAGGAGGAAGGCCGCCAGGAGGGCGACCCCCCCTGCGATGAGGAGGGGGCGGAGTCCTCCCCGCCCCGATTCGGGTACCGCCATGGAGTTGGATCCGGGTACGGGGGGGCGCGGTGGCCGCCGGGGCCACCGACAGGGGACGGAAGGGTCGCTGGAGGTCGAGGCTAGAGGGGGAGCCCCCCGGCGTCAACCCGGCTCCACCCTCACCACCTTCCGTTCGTCCAGGGGGAACTGGAACCGGATCCCCGTGCGCCCGGGAGGCCCGGGGAGGACGTCCACCTCCACCACCTCGCCGGAGAGAAGGACCCGCCCGACTCCCGCCAGGGGAAGTTCGGGCTCGAAGACCAGGTTGAGGGGAATGCGCCCGGCGGCCGGGGTGAGCTCGAACTCCACCCCCCCCGCCGCCGCCGTCACCTCCAGCCGAAGACTCGTGTCTCCAACACGGATTCCGATGGCACGGAGATGCTCCCACCCCTCCGGGAGCCGGGGAGCCAACCGGATCCGGCCCCAGGGAACCTCGGGTTGGATCCCCAGGAGTCCCTGGGACACCGCCCGGAGAAGGCGTGCGGAGTGGAGCATCCTCCGGGGGAGAAGCCCGGGATCGTCCGGATGCCCGAAGCCCTCCACGGGGGGGAGGAGCACCGGCCACCCGTCCTGAACCGGAGGGGTGGAGCCCAGGACCGGGAGGACCTTCCGCCCCCCCCCGGCACCCGCCCTGATCGCCGACGCGGCCCCCTTCAGCTCCTCGGTCCACCCCCGGTCGCCCAGCGGCTCCATGGCAGAGGCC
This sequence comes from uncultured Gemmatimonadaceae bacterium, assembly GCA_964420725.1. Lineage (GTDB taxonomy): Bacteria > Gemmatimonadota > Gemmatimonadetes > Longimicrobiales > Gaopeijiaceae > CAYQVI01. The sequence continues at coordinate 1,492 of CAYQVI010000208.1, forward strand.
AGCGCCTCCAGGGCGGAGGGGGGATCGGGGAAGGAACGACCGTGGGGCGGGGGCTCCCCGGAAGGGGCGCTCCCTCCGGATCGAAGCTGGGCCAGGGCGGTCTCCAGCGCAGACCGACCCTCCAGGAGCAACCCGGTTTCTCCGGTCCACCCACCCCACTCCGCCGCCAGCACCAGGAGGGGAAGGGGAGGAGCACCCCCGCCCTCCAACAGGGTGCGGAGGATGGCCCCCGCCAGGGAGAACCGTCCGGAGGCCAGCGCACCCAACCCCAGCTCCACCAGCGGCGTCCCCCCGGCCATGACCGGAACACCATCCTCCATCCCCAGGATGAAGGGGGGGAGGGCTCCCCCCTCCGCATCCTCCTGCAGGGAGGCATCATCCAGGGCATGCACCGCCCCGGCGATCCGCGCCTCCAGCCCGGGGGGGACCGCCGGACCTGCGGCCCACACGGCGAGGGGTTCGGGATCCAGCGAAGCGCGGGATGAGCGCCGACGGGCCTGCACCCTGAAGGAGCCTCGCCCGGGTGCGGGGCCGGAGACTTCGGGATGGAAGAGCCTGGCCACGGGACGGGACGGGGTGATGGCGATCCTGTCCACCTCCATGTCATCGCCCCGGTGAAGCACCAGGTGGACCACCCCCGCCTCCGCTGCACCTCCCCCCGACTCCGGCCCCGCCGGACCTCCGGTCCCGGATATCGACCACCGGAGGAGGAGTCCCGGCACCCCGTCCCGGAGCACCACCTCCTCCAGGACCCGGACCCCTCCCTCCCCTTCCAGGACCCTCAGCGCTCCGCTCCCGCTCCCCCGTGCGGCCACGGGTCGGGTCACCCCCTCCACCTCCACCCTGGGGAGGGGGACCTCCCCTCCGCTGCCCGGGGCCGTGAGGCGGGTGATCCCCTCCCGGGGGGACCAGAGCCCCACCAGGCCACAGCCGGTGAGAAGGACCACCCCGCAGGTGGAGGCGGGGAGGGAGTCGGGATCCGCTCCCGGCTCCACCTCGTGGAACCGCCAGGCGGTGGTCATGGGGTCAGTTCCAGGCCCCGGAGGCGATTCAGCGCCGCCGCGAACTCGAACCGGCGGAAGAGGGCCAGGTCCCCCTCCGTTCCCCGCCCCAGGGCATCCAGCCCCTCCGTGTGCAGGAGGTCCATCAGGGCGTCCAGGATGGCGGGAATCGAGCGCCCGTCCATGAACCGCTCCCTGGCCAGGTGCAAGGCCTCCCCGATGGCCCGGGTCTGGGTGGTGGAGACGATCTGCTCCACGGCAGAGAGGTCGATCTCCTCCTCCCCGAAGAGAACCGTGTTTACACCACGGACCTTGATGGCCACCGCCTTCCTCCCCCGGGAGGGATCCACGGAAGCCGCCTCCGGAACCCGGTCCGGGGGCGGGGCAGGAGTGACCGGGGCCTCCACCAGCCTCCCGGTGGGGAACCGGTCCGCCACCTCCCGGGCCTGTTCCGTGACATCCATGGGGAGGTAGTCCACCATGGCCACCACAGTATCCGCCACATCCAGGTAGTCGCCGCTCCCCCCCAGGACCAGCACCGAGGAGACCCCCCGCTCCCGGTGGAGCTGCCGGGTCCGGTCGATGAACGGGGTGATGGGCTCCGACTCCCGGGGCACCAGGGCCTGCATGCGGCGATCCCGGATCATGAGGTTGGTGGCGGCGGTGTCCTCATCCACCAGGAGCGCGCCGGCCCCCGCCTCCAGCGCCTCCACCATGGCGGCGGCCTGGCTGGTGGAGCCCGAGGCGTCTGCGGTGGAGAAGCGGCGGGTGTCCCGCCCCCCCGGGAGTTCCCGGATGAAGAGCGAGAGGTCGACCCCGGCCACACTGCGCCCGTCCTCCGCCCGGACCTTCACGGCCGAGGCGTCCGTCACCACCCGCTCCCGCCCGTCCCCCGGGCGATGATTGTACACCCCCCGCTCCACGGCCCGGAGCAGCGTGCTCTTTCCGTGGTATCCCCCTCCCACGATGAGGGTCACCCCCGCAGGGATCCCCATCCCCTCCACCGGCTCCCCGGACGCCAGACGGAGGGTGACCCGCAGGGAGTCCGGGGACCGGAAGGGGATGACCTCTCCCCCCTCCATCGGCCGATCATCCACCCCACTCCGCCGGGGGAGCCGGGCACCGTCTGCCACGAAGGCCACCAGCCCCAGGGGTCCCAGCTGGGAGCGGAGCACCTGGGCATCCTCGTTGGTCCTGGCGTGGAGGCGCAGGGATGGTGCGTCGTGGGCCCCCGCCACGAGCGAGGAGGTCACCACGGAGGGGAGCTGCTCCAGGAGGAGCCGGGCAGCGGCCTTTCCAAGGATGCGGCGTCCGGCGGCAGGAAGACCCACGGTGAAGCGAGCCTCCACCCCCCCATCGGGGAAGACCCTCGTGGCGCTCTGGGCCAGCACCTGCTGGCCAGGGGATGCCATGCGGATGGCACCGCTCCCGCCGCTTCCCCCGCGCCCCCCGCCGCCCCGCTCTCCGCGGCTCCCCTCCACCGCCACCCGGGCAAAGGTCCGGGCCAGGAGGGCCGCCACCCCCAGCCCCCGGGGTCCCGGGCGGCATTCCTCCAGGGGGAGGCCGGTAAGCCGCGAAGGAAGGCGGAGCCGCATCCGGGAGGGCGCCGCGAAGGGATCCCCCTGTACATGGTCCACCGTCAGGGTACAGACCACGCCGCCCACCGGAAGCTCCCACTCCCCCCGGAGATCCTTGTAGGCGGGGTATCCCCGTCCATCGATGCGGTCCAGCAGCGCCCTGAGTGCCTCGACACCTCCTCTCCCCACCCGTTTCCCCCTGTCTCGGCCCCTCGCCCTGCGGCTCCAGGCGTGTACATTGGCTCAGGTCCGCGAAGAAGACCCTCTCCCAGCATCCCCAGGAACCCCTCGTGACACAATCCCGCAATCGAACCGTCGTCCCGGTGATGATCGAGATCCCCAAGGGGAGCCGGAACAAGTACGAGTATGACGAGGCCCTGGGAAGGATCCGCTTCGACCGCCTCCTCTACTCCCCGGTCCACTACCCCAGCGACTACGGCTTCATCCTGGAGTCGCTGGGAGGGGACGGCGATCCCCTGGATGCGCTGGTGCTCCTCTGGGAACCCACCTTCCCGGGGTGCATCATCGAGGCGGCCCCCATCGGGGTGTTCCGGATGGCCGACGAGAAGGGGCCCGACGAGAAGATCCTCTGCGTACCCCTCACCGATCCCTTCTGGGCGGCCACCGAGAAGCTGGCGGATGTGCCGGACCACCTTCTCCGGGAAATCGAACACTTCTTCACCATCTACAAGGACCTGGAGGGGAAGAAGACCACCGTGGGTGGATGGGATGACCGGGTCGCTGCGGAAGAGGTGATCCGGGAGGCAAGGCAACGTTTCCAGGCGCGTCAGAGGCGCTACCACCACCCGTGAGCAGGAGTCCTCGCATGCTGAACCGGACGCCCAACGCGCTCCGCCTCCCCCTGGTTCCGCTCCTGCTCCTGGCCCTCATGCTCCCCGGGGTCGGGGGGGTCGCCGGCCAGACGGCGCAGCAGCCGGATACCCTGGACCTGGTCCTCCGGGGGGGGCGTATCCTGGACGGCCTGGGGAATCCCTGGTTCCGGGGGGACGTGGGGATCACCGGTGACCGGATCATGGCGGTGGGAAATCTCTCCCGCGTGCCTGCCCGGCGAATCGTGGAGCTGGCGGAGAACCACTATGTGGCCCCCGGCTTCATCGATACCCACTCCCACGCAGGGGGGGGGTTGGGGACGCCGGCCGGAAGCATGGCGGAACCGCTCCTGGCCCAGGGGATCACCACCGTCTTCGTGAATCCCGACGGTGGCGGACCGGTGGACCTGGTGGCCCAGCGGAGGGGCTACGAGTCCCGTGGCATCGGGGTGAACGTGGCGCAGTTCGTCCCCCATGGGTCGGTACGGGGGGAGGTGCTGGGGATGGCGGATCGGGCTCCCTCCGCATCCGAGATGGACCGGATGCGGTCGCTGGTCCGCCGGGGGATGGAGGAGGGGGCCTGGGGACTCTCCAGTGGACCATTCTATGCCCCCGGCAGCTTCTCCGACACCGATGAACTGGTGGAGCTGGCCCGGGTGGTGGCGGAGTTCGGAGGGGCCTACCAGAGCCATATCCGGGACGAATCGGACTACACCGTGGGGCTCATGGCCGCCGTGGAGGAGGTTGTGACCGTGGCCGCCGGTGCCGGGATCCCCGGGGTGGTGACCCACGTGAAGGCGCTGGGCCCCCCGGTGTGGGGGTTCTCGCTGGCGGTGATCCGCCGGATCGAGGCCGCCCGGGCTGCGGGAATCGAGCTCTACGCCGACCAGTATCCCTACATCGCCTCGGCCACGGGGCTGGGGGCGGCACTCCTCCCCCGGTGGGCGGAGGCCGGGGGGCGGGACTCCCTGAACGCCCGCCTGGACGACCCTGCCACCCGGGCCCGGGTCCGGGAGGCGGTGGTGGAGAACCTGGCCCGCCGGGGGGGCGCGGACCGGATCCAGTTCCGCCTCTTCGAGCCGGAGCCCGCCATCGAGGGGAGGACCCTGGCGGACGTGGCCCGGGACCGGGGGGTGGAGGCGCCGGACGCCGCCCTGCAGCTCCTCCGGAGGGGGTCCCCCGGGATCGTCTCGTTCAACATGGACGAGCGGGACGTGCAGTTGCTCATGGCCCAGCCCTGGACCATGACCGCCTCGGACGGAGACCTCCCGGAGTGGGGGGCCGGCGTGCCCCACCCCCGCTCCTACGGCTCCTTCCCCCGGAAGCTCCGGACCTATGTGGTGGAGCAGCAGGTCCTCCCGCTGGAAGCCGCCATCCGCACCATGACCGGCCTTCCGGCCTCGGTCTACCGCATGCCCGACCGGGGGCGGATCCTTCCGGGGATGGCGGCGGACCTGGTGGTCTTCGACCTGGACGAGGTGAGGGATCCGGCCACCTTCACGGAGCCCCACCAGCTGTCCGAGGGGATGGTCCACGTCCTGGTGAACGGAGTGTCCGCCGTGGACGGAGGGGCCTTCACAGGAGAGCGTCCCGGGCGGGTCCTCCGCCGCCCCTGACCCCCTCCCCTCGATCCAGTACATTACGGGCTGACCGACGCCTTCACCCCACGGAGTATGGAATGAGCAGCATCCGCGCCTTCATGGAGAAGCACTACCGGCACTTCAACGCCCGGGAGACCCTCGCGGC
>CAYQVI010000209.1:0-6533 GCA_964420725.1 uncultured Gemmatimonadaceae bacterium
TGTCGACTGCCGATGGCGGCCATGGGAACGATCTCCCCCTCGATGAGCTCCACCCGCTCGCCGGGGGCCAGGATGCCCACCTCGGCCATCCGGTAGTACTCGTCCACGGTGAAGCGGCGGGTGGCGATGGTGGAAGTCATGGGGTCCTCTCCGGGTCGAGCCCCCTCCGGTCCTCCGCCGGACACCGGGCCGGGCGGCGCAGCCGGTGCCCCTTGCTCCGGGGGGCCGGACGCCGAACGGGAAGGTTCGCCGGGCGAATGGGGCGGTTCCATGGTCATCTGGGCAATCTACGCGGGAGGGGCGGGACGCACGACGGTCGAGCCGGGGGGGGGGGGAGAAATGTGGGCTGAGGCGTTTAGATGATGACCGATGGTGTCGGACACCCCCGAACTTCACGCAAGCGGGACCGGTGAGATCCGCCTCCTGCGGTCTGGGCACCCAATCCCCATGAGGAGGACGAACATGAAGAAGCTCCACACCAGACGGCTTGCGAAGTTGCTGGCCACGGCCATCGTAGTGGCCCTCGCCCCCGGGTGGGTACCGGAGGCCTCGGCCTCGGAGTGCACGTATCACGAGACGTATGGGGGTCTCTTCTGCAACACTGGCCTCTTGATTGAGGTCTGCCCAGGATTCGGTCAGTGCTTCGTGAGCTGCGGATCAGGGGTGGTCATGATGCCCTGCAATTGACGGGAAGTCAGAGCGCCTCCGCAATTGACAGAGACTCGGGACCCGGGTTAAACCGGGTCCCGAGCTGCCTGCAAAGCAACCGCCAGATGTAAACGCCCAAGAGGCAGAATATGCAAAGAAGCGGATGGTTTGATCATGTACTCAACGGGGTCCTCGCACTTGTGCTCTTGGGGGCGATCCTCCTTCCCGGCAGCCCTTTCCGGGGTGTCCTCAGTTCATGGATCGCCGATCGCGAGTTCAACCGAAAAGCGCAGGAACTCTGGCCACAACTTCGAGAGACGACCTCCCGTTTGGACGAGGAGATGAGTCCTGTCGGATTGGTCGTCTTCGGAGACTACGAGTGTGCATTCTGCCGGGAAACTCACCCGCACATCGCCGCTCTCGCAGGGGGAGATCCGCCGGTTGGGATCGCCTACCGACACATGGTCCTAAGGAAGGGCTCGGCGGCCGAAGGGGCCGCGCTCGCCGCAGTCTGCGCGGAACTGCAAGGGCGCTTCAAGGAAATAAACGCCCTGCTCTACGAAACGGAGGCATGGTTCGCCGATCAAGACTGGCATACACTGGCCGTCCAATCGGAAATCGGGAGCCTGGACAACTTCCAGCGTTGCCATGAGGGTGAGTGGGCCAGGGCAAGGTTGGCGGAAGACATCGTCCTGGCGGAGGCTCTCGGAGTGAGGGGAACCCCAACGATCGTCTACCAGGGAGGGCGACATGTTGGTGTGGCCGATCCTCAACAGCTTGGAGACCTGATGCAGAGAGCTACCGCCAGCCTGTCTGGCAGATGACCATCTGCCCCCACTTCAGGAAGCCTCAACGGGTGGTGGCGTCCTGCCTCCTGCTGGTTGCCGCCTGTACCCCCGACCCGGATGTAGAGACGGAATCCAACACCGCCCATCTACCCTCAGAGCGCCCGGTCTCCAGCAGTCTCTTCGCCCGTATCGGTCCAGTGCTCGGCCCCGCTCCGGAGCCGGTCCTGGTCCTGGAACTGGAAGGTCCGCCGTTTCCTGCCCCTCTTCGCACCATCCTCTTCTTCGGCGACGGCCTGGGCGATATCCCCTGGATGGAGCGGGAGGTGCGGCTGATGGACGCCCAGGGCATCACAACCGCGCGCCACGGAGGGTACGTATCCCCCTTGGGCCTGGGTCGACACGGGGATGAGCTCCTGACATGGGACAGCTGGACCCAGCGTCTCGTGCGCCTGGATGCCGGCGGCGCGGTGGTCGCGGAGATTGACGCCAAGGCCGGGGTGTCATCTTTGAAAGTGGGCTTCGGGGGTCCCCTGGGAACGTATGGGAATGAATTGACCCTGGGCTTCTGGGTTTACTCGGGCCGCGAAAGCCTCGCCACTCCCACCCTGATGCGCTTCCCTGCGACCCTTGCGATCCTGGACCTGGTTGATGGTGCCCTGCTCAGGAGCATCGAGCTGCCGGGTGAAGAGCAGTGGACCGCGCGGATCGGGAACTCTTCCGCAGCCATTCCGGTGATCTTCGGGCGTCGGGTCGAGGCGGCGGTGGCCCACGGTGGGGCATGGATCGCGGATACGGATTCCCTGGTCTTCCGGCTGCACACGGGGGCTGGGCTGGTCCGGGAGCTGTCGTTCGATCACGTGCCGGTGCCGGTGCACCCCGACTGGGTACAGGCTGTGCAGGACTCGCTTCAGGGAGTGGTGGACGACCCGGAGCGGCGGATCGGGGGAGAGGACGACATCTACCGGGTCGTGTTCGAGGCCGGCGTGCCTGCCCGTTCCACACTTCCTGCCTTCTCGAGACTCCTGGGAGGGGCGGATGGGCGGCTCTGGATCCGGGAATTTCCAATCCCCGGGGCGGAGTCGGTCCTCTGGGTGGGGCTGGACGAGGAGCTTCGACCGGAGGTGCGGATGGAGCTTCCCCTCGACATGGAGCTGCTGGACATCGACCACGACCGCGTGCTCGTGCGAATGCCAGGAGCCGATGCGGTGGAGATCCTTGCACTGGAGGGGCGTCAATGATGAAGCGAAAGGGGTCGGTACAGCGGACGCGTCGCCTCGTCCTGGCGGCCGCGTGCTGGGGAATCTGGGGGTGCGAGCCTTCGCCGCCGGCGGGGGGGGACGGCGCGGACGGTGCGGACGGCGCGGTCGGTGCCGCCCAGGGATCCACCTGGCAGGTCGACGAGGAGTTCCGGCTCGGTGTGGCGGAGGGTGAGGGACCGGATCTCTTCGGGGAGATCCGGGCCGTCGCGGTGGATGGGGACGGCACCATCGTGGTGGTGGACGGGCAGGCCAACGACGTGCGGAGGTTCTCCCCCGCCGGCCGGCACCAGTGGACCGTGGGCCGTGCGGGCGCGGGTCCGGCGGAGTTCCAGGCTGTAGTGGGAGCGGCGTTCTCTCCTGCTGGGGATCTCTGGGTGGTGGACGCCCGGAACGCCCGCTTCACCGTCATCGATCCGGAGGGGAGATCCCGCTCGCTTCCCCGGGTGTCCCGCTGGGCGAGGCAGCCATGGATCGGCGGCTTCGGTCCAGAGGGGCGGATCCACGAGCTGTCGACCGTGCAGGGGCCGGGCCCCGACGGGCTGGTGGATCAGATGCTGGCCATGGACGGGGAGGGGTCCCTGCTGAGCGAGGACCGGATCCCCCGCGATCAGCCGCCCCGCCCCACTGTGGGCGGGGGGATCATGACTTCCCTCCCCTTCGAGCCCGTGGTGCTCCGGGCCTGGGACCCTGCCGGTGGGCTCTGGCAGGCGCTGTCGTCCGAGTACCGGATCGTGCGGATCGACCTGGAGGGGGATACCACCGCGGTGGTGGCCCAGCCGACTCCCCTGCTCTCCTTCTCCACTGCGGAGCAGGACTCCCTGCAGGCAGGGGTGCGGCGGGCGGAGCAGATGGGGGCCGCCGTGGAAGCCGGCATGATCCCGGAGGCGCTCCCCCCGCTCCGCTGGATGACGGTGGACGACCGGGGTCAGCTCTGGGTCTGTGCCACCGGGCGGGACCCCTGCCGGAACCTGGACATCTTCGACGGCACCGGGAACCGGCTGGGATCAGCCCGCCTCCCTGCGGTCATCCTGGATCTCCCCCGCCCGGTGATCCGGAACGGCCGGTTCCACGCGGCGGTGGAGGGGCCGGACGGGGAGCCTCAGTTGCTGGTGGGGCGGGTGGTGGAGCCGGCCCTCACCCCCCCCACGTCCCCCACACCTCCCGGAGCGTCTGGCTGATCTCCCCCAGGGTGATGTCCGCCTTCACCGCCTCCACCAGGAGCGGGAGGAGGTTGGTGCCGTCGGCGGCGGACGCGGCGATCCGGCCCCGGATCTCGGCCACCGCCGCCCCGTGCGGCCCCACCTGAGGCAGGTCCAGGGAATCGGGATGCCTGATCGAAGGAACTTTCGCAAAGAACTCTGCGATCTCGGGGTTTTCGGGGAGATCGAAGTGGCGAGAGGGGAGGGGAACCCGCATGCTTGGGGTGCGCTCCGGCACCTATGTCTGTAGGGGGGCCAATGCTGGCGGAAGGGCCGACTTCTCCACTTTGGTGCGTTGGGGCTCGGGAGCCTACATGAATCCTGTCGGAGAGCCCCCGAAGGGGTACCCCCCTCCAGCGCAAGGTGAGCAGTCGTGATCTTCGGACTCCGCATCGGTGACCTCTCCGGAGGAAGTCCGCGTTTGGCGTGGGCTCGTCACATCCTACGCAGCCATTCTGCGGGGTCCCCTGAACTGGTCGACTCTCTCGCCGCCCGAATGGACGACAGCCATGACGATCCGTGACGTCGTGACTTGGTGGCGGTTCCTCGCTGTCGTGCCGGCTCTTGTCGTGGGTTGCGACGCTGAACCTCCCCCTCCGAGCACGGCCTTCGCTTTCGCGATCGATTCCGTGGGGGAGACCCTTCGGATCGACCTCCTGGTCCCCCTGAACGACCCGGGGCTGACCCTCGAGGCCACCCCGCTGGAAGCGGACTGGGTGATCGGGGGCACAGGTTCGGCGGACTCCCTGGTGCGCTTCTCGCGCCTTGCCGACATCACACCCGATGGCGAGGGGGGTCTCTTCGCCGTGGATGATCGTCTGCGCGAGGTCCTTCTGATCGACTCCGGGGGGCGGCTCCTCGATCGCTTCGGGCGCGAGGGAGATGGCCCGGGCGAGTTCCGGAATCCTTGGGCTATCGAGCGGGTGGACGACCGCCTCCTTGTCTGGCAGGGGAGTTCCACGGCCACGTTTCAACTCTTCACCCTGGCGGGTCAGGGGCTTGCCTCCACACCCATTCCTGTCCCGGGCGATTGGGTACGGCCTGTGAATCGTCATCCGCACATCAACGCTCCCGGACGCCAGCACAGCCCCGAGGACGTCGCTCGTCGCATGGTGGTTCTGGACAGCGCACATTTCGCGCATCTCCTGGAGACGGACGAGTCGGCGAGGCTCAACTCCACGGATGGAGGGTTTGTCGCTTCCGAAGAGCCCCGGTTTGCCTATGTGATTCGCTACGCCATGGACTCCCCTTCCGGCCCACGGATCGCGGTGCGCGATACCTTGGCCGTTCTCCCGGGCACACCGGTGACGGCATTTGATCGGATTCCCGGAGGGCCGGTTCTCTTCGAACAGCCCGCGTTTTCTGCCCGACCGGTCATCGCTGCCGGGAACGACTGGTATGCCATCGGGCACGGGGACCGCCGTGAGTTGAATGTCTTCGCCGCGGATGGGTCCCTTCGCACGGTGCTTCGCTTCGCCGCTGTGCGGCCCATCGTCGACGACGAGTCAAAGCGGGATATCGCACGCTGGATACTTGCCATGCGCATGGCCAACTCCGAGGTGTCACGGGAGATCTTTCACTCCACCAGTCGCGGAGAACTCGTTGAGTGGGTCGAAGGGACCGCCTTCGAACTCACAGCATTCAGCGAACGCTTCCCCTTTGTGGATCGACTTCTCGGTGCGGGAGACTGTCTCCTCCTGACCACCATCGAACCGCGCAACACACCGGATCGGGGAGGGTGGACGTTTATCCTGATTCGCATCGATGGAGAGGGGGTCTTCGGCCCCTTCCGGATCATGGGAGGTGGAGACGAGCCCATGTACTTCGATCGATCCGGAGGATGGGTGGCCGCCTTCGATGCCCAGAGGGTCTTCGTCACACAGCGTGATCAATGGGGCGAGTTCTCTGTTGGGCGATACACCCTCCCCGGCGTTCGCTGTTGACGCGAGCGCTGGGCCGGCGGGACCTCTCGCACTGGGGGGTTGCCCGCAATCCACGACCTCGAAGCCGGAGACATACCATGAAAGCGCGCCGTTGCGGAAACATCAGAATCGTCCTCCTCACCCTCCTCAATGTCGGCCTGCTCACGTTCGCTTCCGCGTCCGAAGGAGAGGCTCGGCGGTCCAACAAGCAGTGCACGTATGAGATGGGATCGGGTGGTCACTGCCAGGAGTTCTGCTGGACCACCTGCTACGGCTGTTCTTGTGGTGGCACCTGCGCAGACAACTGCGAGTAGGGAATCGCGATGCCGGCCGGTCCATTCCGCTCTATTCTTGTCTGGGTGCTCGCGTCGCTGGCGCTATGGCAGTTGCTAACGCTCCCGGCCCTCTCGGAACGCTTGTGGTTCTCGGCTCATCGCCTCAGTTCTTGGGATGGCAGTCTCGGAAATCTCAGGGGATGGGAGGTGGATCCCTCCGGCAGGATCGCCATGCGGACGGAGTCAGTCCTTTCCGGCGATGCCGCGGAGGCGGCTGGTGCCGACTGCACGACTGTCATCTTCTTCACTCCTACCTGCCCAGCGTGCTTGGGGCTGGCGACGTTCATGGGTGGAGCCGACCTGGAGCCCAGGAGGATGGAGTTCGAGTGGGCGGGGAGAGTGACATGGATCACCGCGCCACCGCTCGACCGCGAGGCACTCG
>CAYQVI010000210.1:0-6529 GCA_964420725.1 uncultured Gemmatimonadaceae bacterium
TCCAGGGCCGGCCCCGGTACATGGTGGGGTACACGCCCCGGGTGAAGGGGAAGGCGCCGGGGGTACCCAGCTCCTCTGCCGGGTCGAAGCCCTCCGGGAGGGCGTCATAGACCGGCTCCACCGAGAGCTCCCCCGCCGGACCCAGGTCGGAGCGGTCGCGCTGTCCCTCAGACATTCTCCCCTCCGGCCGTTCCGGCGCCTCCTTCCCCGTCCCCGCCCTGGTCCGGGGCGGCCACAGCCTCCAGCTCCACCAGCACCTGGTCCTTCTCCACGGTGGCCCCTGCCTCCACATGGATCCGGGTGACCCGCCCTGCCCCCTCGGACTTGAGCTCGTTCTCCATCTTCATGGCCTCCATCACCACCAGCCCCTGCCCCCGGGCCACCTCGTCCCCCACCGCCACCTCCACCTTCACCACCAGCCCCGGCATGGGAGCCCGGAGGGGGCGGGGTCCCGAGGCCCCGGCGGCCTTCCGCACCAGGGCCCGGATGGTGCGGGCCCGGTCATCCAGGACCTCGGTCTGGAGGGTGCGCCCCCCGGCGTGAAGGGCCCACTGCCCTGACCCCGAACCCGTGGCATCCCAGGCCCAGGAGGCGCCGTCCAGGAGGAGGGTGCGGACCCGGGTCCCCTTCACCCCGTCCAGTCCGGCCTCCACCCGCCGGCCATCCACCGAGACCCCATCGGGGAGCAGGTCCACCTGGAACTCATGTCCTTCAACCGTAATGTGATAGCGCATCATACCTCATCGACTTCATGAAATTGGTCGTCCCGGTCCAGGACCACGAGGGTCTCCACGTGGGACGTCATGGGGAACAGGTCGAAGGAGTGGATGTGCCGGATCCGGTAGTCGGGGCCCAGGCGGTCCAGGTCCCGTGCCAGGGTGGCGGGGTCGCAGCTCACGTAGAGGATCCTGGGGACCCGGGCCTCCCGGAGGAGGTCGGGGACCCGGGGATGCACCCCCGCCCGGGGAGGATTCAGGAGCACCAGGTCGGCGGGGAGGGCCTCTTCCAGCCGCTCCTCCACCAGCCCCTCCAGGACCCGGAAGGAGCCCAGGGACCCCTCCGGCACCTCCGCCTCTCCCATCCGGGCGGCGGCCGCCCCTTCGGGATCCAGCTCGATGGCGGTGACCTTCGCTCCGTGGTGGGCCAGCCGCCGGCCGAAGATTCCAGCTCCACAGTAGGCGTCCACCACCCGGAGCTCCCGGGGGGGGCGCCCGATCTCCCGGAGGGTGGCCTCGTGGAGCCGGTCCGCCCCCTGCCGGTTCACCTGCACGAAGGCGGAGGTGTGGACCGGGATCGTGAAGCCCTGCCACCGGGTCACCGTGTCCGGGTCCCCGGCCAGGAGGCGGGGAGGCTCGTGCTCCGTCCGCCCCCGCCAGACCGCCAGAAGCCCCGGAACCTCCGCCACCAGGGCGGCGGCATCTCCGTCGCCGGTGGTCCGGTCCGCATCCACCGTGAGGACCACGCCCCCCTCGGCGCTCCGGAGGGTCAGGCGGAGCACCTCTCCTGCGGGCAGCCGCTCCGCACCCGGCCCCCAGCGCTCCCGGAGCGCCGTCCAGACCCGGCCGACGGCGGGCTCCGGAAGGAGGCACTCGTCATGGACGTCCACGATCCGGCCGGGGCGGTCCAGCGCGTGGTAGCCGGCCGTGACCCCGCCCCCCTCCCGCCGGCGGAGCGTCAGGGTGACCCGGCTCCGGTAGTGGGTTTCGGAGGCCGCCGGGTCCACCGGGGGATCCGCCACCTTCCGGCCGCCGATTCGCCGCAGCGCGTCTCCCACCATGGTGGAGCGGGCGGCGAGCTGGGCGTCGTAGTCCAGGTGCTGCAGCGTACACCCGCCGCACCGGTCGTACAGGGGACAGGGGGGGACCCGCCGATTCGGCCCCTCCTCCAGGAGCCCGTCCAGGAGCCCCCGGGCCCACCGCCCCTTCGCCTCGGTGACCCGGGCCAGGACCCGGTCCCCCGGGGCGGTGCGGTGCACGAAGACGGCCCGTCCGTCCGGGAGCCGTCCCACCCCGGCGCCCTCCGACGTGATCCCGTGGATGGACACCTCCACCGGTCCGGTGCGGACCGGGGCCTTCTTCCGGTGCCGCCGGGGGCGGTTCAACCGGTACCCCAGGGAGCCCCGTTCCGCCGCCACGCCGGGAGCTCCGAACCGTGCCCCTGGATGCGGGGGGCGGCCCGGACCCGGCGGGCCTCATGTTCCAGGAGGGCGGCGGCCACCGCGGCGGCCTGCAGCGCCTCCGGGGAGGGTCCGTCCGACGCCACCTCCGGGTACTCCTCCAGGAAACGGATGCTCAGCTCTCCGGAGCGGAAGACGGGGTGGTCCATGAGCGCCCGGTGGAAGGGGGCGCTGGTGGGGAGCCCCGAGAGCCGGAACTCGTCCAGCGCCCTCCGCATGCGGGCCACGGCCTCCTCCCGGGTGGGGGCGTGGACGATGAGCTTTCCCAGGAGCGAGTCGTAGTGGAGCCCCACCTCGTAGCCCGGGGCGATTCCCCCGTCCCAGCGCACCCCCGGGCCGGCGGGGAGGTGGAGATCGGTGATCACCCCGGTGGCGGGGAGGAAGCCCCGGGCGGAATCCTCGGCGGTGATGCGGCACTCGATAGAGTGGCCGGTCAACCGGATGTCGTCCTGGGTGAAGGGGAGCGCCTCGCCTGCGGCGATGCGGAGCTGCCAGTGGACGATGTCCAGCCCCGTCACCAGCTCCGTCACCGGGTGCTCCACCTGCAGGCGGGTGTTCATCTCCAGGAAGAAGAACTCGTCCCCCTGGAGGAGGAGCTCCACGGTCCCTGCCCCAACGTAGTCCACCGCTTGAGCCGCCCGCACCGCCGCATCCCCCATGGCGGCCCGGAGCTCCGGCGTCATGGCCGGCGAGGGGGCCTCCTCCACCAGTTTCTGATGGCGGCGCTGGATGGAGCACTCCCGCTCCCCCAGGTGGAGGGTGGTCCCATGGCCATCGGCCAGGATCTGGATCTCCACATGCCGGGGGCGGGCCAGGTACCGTTCCAGGTAGACGGAGCCGTCGCCGAAGGCGGCCAGCGCCTCCCGGGCAGCGGCCTCGAAGGCCCGGGGGAGCGCATCCGGACCCTCCACCACCCGCATCCCCTTCCCTCCCCCCCCTGCGGCGGCCTTGAGGAGGACCGGGTAGCCGATCTCGTCGGCCAGCCGGAGTGCCTCGGTGGGATCCCCGATGGGGTCCACCACGCCGGGCACGATGGGCACCCCCGCCGCCTGCATACGGCGACGGGCCGCCGTCTTGTCCCCCATGGCGGAGATGGCCGACGCCGTGGGCCCCACGAAGATCAGCCCCGCATCCGTCACGGCCTGCGCGAACTCCGCCCGCTCCGCCAGGAAGCCGTACCCGGGGTGGATGGCCTCGGCGCCCGACGCCCGGGCCGCGTCCAGGAGCCGGTCGATCCGCAGGTAGCTCTCCCCCGAGGGGGCCGGGCCCAGCCGTACCGCGTGGTCGGCGGCCAGGACGTGGGGGGAGGTGCGATCCGCATCGGAGTATACGGCGACGGAGCGGATGCCCCGTTCGCGACAGGCCCGGACGATCCGCAGCGCGATCTCGCCCCGGTTGGCCACCAGGAGGGTACGGAACACAGGTTCTCGGACGGAGGGGACGGAAGGGCGCCGGAAGGGGCCGGCCGTTGGAGGAAAAACTAGAGGAGGGGCGGAGGGAGTACCACCCCCCGCCCCTCCGGTCCCCATGGCCTTCCGCCGACTCAGGGAGATCCTCCCTTCGATGTGGGCCGGCGTCCCGCCGCTACCTCTCGTCCATCCGACCCGTCACCGTGATCTCGTCCCCGTGACGCATCACCCGGAACCGCACCTCCTCCCCCTGGTCGTAGGACGCCAGGATCCGTCGGGCCTGCGCCGCATCCTCCACGGTCCGGTCTCCCACCGCCAGGATCACGTCTCCGGACTCCAGCCCCAGCTCCGAGTCCTCCGGCACATCCAGGACCAGGGCACCGGATCCGCTGCCGAAATAGTCGGCCAGGCCGCTGTTCAGGTCAGCCAGCTCCAGCCCGCCCTCACAGGAGCCGGATACCCCTCCCCAGGGGGACACGCACACGTCCCAGGCGCGGGCCAGGGGGGAGGGAGCCCCGGGAGCCCCCGGAGTCCGTGGCCGGATGAGCACCCGGGGGACCTCCGGAGCCCGGGGAGCCCGGAAACGGAACATCGTGGCGTCCTCATCCCCGTCCGTCCACACCGAGATTCGGGGCCCCAGCTCCTCCGCCACCACCTCGGCAGAGCGGAGCTCCCCTTCCCGGAGGTACCGGATGATCACCGGATCGCCAGGTTCCAGCGCCCGCACCAGCGCCAGGAGACGAGCCACCGGGGGTGACTCCTCCCCGGCTGCCTCCGCTTCATCGTCCGGATCGGCGAGGGGCTCCAGCAGGGAGATCCCCCCGATCTCCGTGATGATGTCCCCCTCCTGCAGCCCCGCCCGGGCAGCGGGTCCGTCCTCCATCACCGCTTCGATCCGGGCCCCCTGCCGATCCACCTCGCCCCCCTGGTCCCCCCTCAGCGAGATCCCCAGCCGAGGCCGGGTCATCCCCTGGAGGGCCGTCCGCATCCCCTCCAGCGCCGGAAAGCGGAGGGCCTCCCGGCGAAGGGCCACCCCCTCCCCCTCCTCCTCCATTCGGCGCAGCTCCCGCTCCAGTCGCTCCTGGCTCCGCTGCACGGCCTCCCGGGCCCGCTCCAGCGCCTCCCGCTGGGCCTCGAGGCGCTCCACCTCCCGCTGACGTTCCCGTTCCTCGCCGGTGGTCTGCCCCTGCAACGGGGTGGCCACGGCGAGGAGGACGAGCATGGTGCTCAATTGACGGACCATCCCCCACCTCCCATGGATCCTCCGGTCCAGACACTCCGTCCCCGGTGGAGCCACGCGCTGCGGCCCTCCAGGATGGCAGGGAGGCGTTGCCGGAGTCCCATCCGCCTGCTGCCACCCCTGTGGATGTCCCCTGGGAGCCCCATGGTTGCCTGCCCCTGCCACCCTCCCCTCCTGGGCGGGGGGCCGGGGGCTTCAGTCCTCCCACCGCCTCAGTCGTCCCCCTCCAGGACCGAGCGACGGAACTCCTGGAAGCCCGGCACCTCCGTCAGCTCCCCGTCCATGATGGCGGCCAGCTCCTCCGCCTCCCGCCACTCCCGCTCCAGCGCTTCGGTCTCCGCCAGGTCGTCCAGCACCATTCCCAGCGCCAGACGGAGGCCTGTCCCCAGCTCCCCCAGCGCCACCCGCTCCCGGGCCAACCGGGCCATGAAGCCGTGGGCGCCTCCCACCCCCTGGATCCGCCGTGCAGCCGGTCGGGCCCGGCCGGACGCCCGCCGGGGGGTCACCAGGGCCAATCCCAGTCGAAGGGCGGGACGCGCCTCCCGCACCGGCACCAGCACCTCCTCCCCGCACCGTCCGCAGGGTACGGCCACGGTGGGGTCCGAGGTGGAGACATCCTCGAATCGGATCCGCTGGAATTTCCAGGGAAGCACCGGGAGGGGCTCGTGGCAGGAGGGGCACTCCGGCGCCAGCGGCACCCGGGTGAACGCCGCCGTGAGGGGGCCGGCAGACTCCAGGAAGGGAGAGGCGAACCAGCGGTGCGACGGGGCGACCCGACCGAATCCGTAGGGGTCGTACCCCTCCACGGGGACCGAGGGGAGCCCCTCCAGGAGCCTGCGGAAGAAGCTCTTCCGGGGACGGAGGGGTGCCGGCAGCTCCCGGCCGTACCTCCACCCCGCCCACCCCTCCGCCAGGGGGCGCCCCACCCGGATCAGCTCGCCCCCGTCCACCGACACCAGTGACAGCTCCTCGGAGGAGAGGAGCACCCGCCCCCGCGTGGCCACCAGCTCCTCGTTCCGCTCCAGCGCCTCCCACCGGTAGACCAGGGGGACCGGGTGCCACCGCTCACACCCCGGGCAGACACGCCACAGGCGACCCCGGAGGGGATCGTAGGCCATCCTCCCCCGGGGGTCGGGACCCTGGGGGGGGTCGATGGGGAGGGAGGTGCCGCAGAGGGGACAGGGGCGTTCCATGGCCCTCGCTACCCCCGGAGCCGGGGAAGATTCCCAGGCGGGGTCCCCCACCGCATGGACACCGGGGTGGGGACCCCGCGCGAAGAGTCTCGACGGACGGTGTGTCCGGCGGAAGGGTGGCCGGCGGAACGGCCAGCCCCCCCTAGAGCGGGATGTTGCCGTGCTTCCGGGGGGGATTGGCGTCCCGCTTGGTCCGGAGCAGGTCCAGGGCGCTGATGAGGCGGGGCCGGGTCTCCCGGGGGTCGATCACGTCGTCCAGGAAGCCCCGGGCGGCGGCGATGTAGGGATGGGCCAGCGTCTCCCGGTACTCCTGGATCCGGGCCTCCGTTGCGGCTTCGGGGTCGTCCGCCTTCGCGATCTCCCTCCGGAAGAGGACCTCAACAGCGCCCTTGGGGCCCATCACCGCGATCTCGGCGGTGGGCCACGCCAGGTTGAAGTCCCCCCGGATGTGCTTGGAGTTCATCACGTCGTAGGCCCCGCCGTAGGCCTTCCGGGTGATGACCGTGAGCTT
>CAYQVI010000211.1:0-6502 GCA_964420725.1 uncultured Gemmatimonadaceae bacterium
CCGGCGCCCGGATGATGCTCCGCCCCGCCGAGCCCGGCTCCACCCGCCGCACGGCGTGGACGGCGGTGCTGGTGGAGGTCCCCGGCGCCCCGGACGCTCCCCCCGCCTGGGTGTCCCTTGACACCGGCCTCCCCAACCGGATCGTCGGCGAGGCGCTGGAGGCGGGCGCCCTGGAGGAGTTCGCCGGCTGGACGCTGGTCCGCCGGGAGGTCCCCGTGGGCCGCTCCCGCCTGGACTTCCTCCTCACGGACCTGGCGGGACGCTCCCTCTACCTGGAGGTGAAGAGCGTGACGCTGGTGGAGGACGATCGCGTGGCCCGCTTCCCGGATGCGGTGACGGCCCGGGGGGCGCGGCATGTGGACGAGCTCCGGGAGCTGGTGGAAGAGGGCGCGGGGGAGGCGGCGGTGCTCTTCGTGCTGCAGCGGGACGATGCGCACCGGATCGAGGCGGCGCGGTCCATCGATCCGGTCTTCGCGGCGGCGCTGGAGCGGGCCCGGGACGCAGGGGTGCGGATCCTGGGGCGGCGGTGCCACGTGGGGGTGGAGGGGGTGACGCTGGGGGAGCGGGTGCCGGCGGATGTGGGGTAGTCGGGGGGCTACGGCCTCCGGGTCAGCCCCTCGCCCCTCAGCCGCTCACCCCATGGCAGCGATGAGATCCTGGGCCAGGGCGGCCAGGGACGCCGCGATGACCTCTGCGGGTTCCAGCGGCTCGGCGGCGCGGCCAGCCATCATGCACCCCAGGCGCTGTGGTCCTCCGAACAGGCCGGGCGTGACTTCCAGGACTCTCCCCGTCACATCCACGCTCACAGGATCATCGAGCAGCCGACGCATCCGCTGGCGCAGCTCTTCCGTTGAGAAGGCGCGGAGGATCCTGAGTACGTCCAGGGCGTCCTTGTCCCCTCGGCGCGAGGGGCTGTCAGCGCGTTCGCTGATCTTGGTGATCTTGGAGACCAGGAGGGCTGCGGGGCCCGCAACGCGGACAGTGAACAGCCTCCGGTCCCCGGGCTCCAGGGCCTCGAGCAGGTGGGGGTCGTGGTCCACCAGGGCGCCCTCCAGTCCGCTCGCCTTTCGGGCCGCATGCCCGTCGTGTGGCGGGATCAGAACGCTGCGCCGCCCTGGCCCCGCCACCCCGGCCGGCACCAGGAGATCAACAACCATGAGACGATCGACACCGCCTACGGGCACCGCCTTGGCCCAGGCCCCGATGTCGCCGGGTGCGCGCCGGAATCCGGCGCTCTCGAGGAGCGTCTCCAGCAGCGGGTGGGGAGCCAGAGCCGAGGGCCGGACCACGAGGTCGCCGTCGGTCGTGTAGGGCGCCACCGCGAGGTCCCCTTCGCCGCAGCGGAGATAGACCGCCTGTGCGCCCACAAGCACGATCGCGTCGAGTTGCGTCCCCATCGCCTCCAGGGCGTCGAGCAGGGTCCGCCGGGCCGCCACGTAGAGGGGGTCAGGAGCGCCAGGCATGCTCATTCTCCGCCATCCAGTTCAGGAGCGCCTCGGCCTGGGACGGCTCCCGTCCACTCCCGCCGAGGAGGTCCACGACGCACTGGCTGGGGGCGACCACGCGGAGGCCGGCGACATCCCGGGCGCCTGTGAAGACGAACTCATCTGCGGGGTCGATGAGAAGGACGTTGGCTCCGGTGTCTGCGGGAATGAGGTCCAGAGCCTCGGCGGCGGATTCGATACCCGGCGCGTACAGGGCCAGGACCCGATCCGGAAGCACCTTGGCGGGAGCAGGAACGGCCGCCGATCCGGTGACCGCGTACGGCCGTCGGAATGTGGCCAGGCGCTCCATCAGCCCGGGCAGCCCCCGTGGGGCGAGGTATCTCGCGGCCCGGTGCATCTCGACAACGGAGTAGTCCAGGCTCCAGCGTCGAAGGAGCTCGGCCCAGCGGACCTCCACTACTTCGCCCCCATCGTCCCGTGTGACCAGGTCCTCGGCACCCAGAAAACCGAGCACACGGGTGGTATAGCCGGGATCCGCCCCCGTGAGGCGTGCCAGCTCGCGGACGCCGAAGGGGGGGCGTCCGTCGCAGAGTGCCCGCACAATGCGGCCCGCCTTCGGCCCCTTGAGGGAGCGGAGCCCACGCCTGGGCGGATCCGGATCCCGGTCCGCCCCCTGTCGATCGATCACGACGTACGGGCGGGTGAACCTGATCCAGCTGTTCCCCGTGAGGTCCAGGTACGAGACCCCCGCCTGCTGGAGGCGGGTCCGGGCCATGGGGCTCAGGTAGCGCGTGAAGACGATCGGGTCCCCGAACGCCGAGAGGCCCCGGTTGGCCCCGACAGCTCGGGCCCCCTGGGCCGACAACGTGCTCCGGGCCTCAACCGCCAGGCGCGCTTCGGATCCGTCCGGCGTGCGGATGCAGAGGACGGCATCTGCGCCGGAGCCCGAAGGAGGCGCTGGTTCTTCAGCCCACGTGACCTGCCAATCGTCCGGCAGCAGCTCGCGGAGGCGTTTCAGGAAGGGGGAGAGGTTCATGTGTTGCGCAAACTACTCCTGTTGCACGATTCGTGCAACGGAAATCGTCCAGGCAACACCCCGCTACATTCACCGTCGCTACTCCACAACCACCGGCCGCCTCACTCCCGGTCACCTGGATCCGGGCCTCCCACACCATGGCGCAGATCACCGTGGCCTCGTGGAGGATCTCCATCGGTGCGTATGGGGAGGCTCACCACCTCCGTGTCAGCTCGATCACAGGGCCGCGGAGAGTGACGGCGCTGTCCCCGATGGAGCCAGTCAGAACGAATCTGAGCCGCCCCGTCTCGGTGGTTGGCACCGACAAGGCCCCGCGCAGCGTGTCGTCAGCCGCCACACGCTCCTGAGACCAACCTTCCAGAGTGCAGGCACTGGGACGCGTGATCCAGTTCGCCCCAGCGAGCGACTCCACGTCCAGCATCGGTGATCCATCACAGAACGGGATCTCGATGGGCTCCGCGAACACCATCCAGTATTCGATCAGCACCCCCTCAGATGCTCGATGCACGCCGGCGACGCCCATGACGCCCAGGCCATGATCGATGACCGGCGGGAGCCGCCCCTGGCCGCAGCCGGTGAGGACCCACCCCATCATCACGGCGGCAAGACCTCGCCGCATCGAGTTCCTCAGCATGGCGGGTGGCCCATCACCCCGCTCCCGCGGTGGTCGGCCGGGATGTTCCCCGCCCCCTCCTCCCCCGCTCCACCCGGTATCGCACCCCCAGAAGCCCGGCAAACACCCCGGTGTACGCCAGAAGGGCGATCACCCCCAGGGGCGTGAGCTCGAAGGCGATGCCCGGAGCCCCTGCCGCCAGCTCCGCCGACTCCCCCTGAAGCCCCCGGAACCAGGTCACGCTCCAGTGGATCAGGGGGAGGTTGAGCGCCCCCACGACGGCCACCACGGCCCCCAGCCGTTTCCCATGCTCCGGGCTCCTGGCCGAGCTCCGCACCAGGAGCATCCCGGCGAACATGAACCACACGAGGAGCGTGAAGGTGAGCCAGGGCTCCCAGCTCCAGAACACCCCCCCGGCTACCCGACTCCAGAGCGCTCCGGCGATCAGCACCCCCGCACCGGTGACAAGCCCACCCTGGGCCGCCGACAGGGCCAACGCATCGGCCCGCTCGTCCCTCCGCCGCAGGTACGCCATGCCGGCGGCGGCGGCCACCAGGAAGGCCAGCAGGGTGACCCAGGTCAGGGGGATCAGGAGGGCGATGCCCAGGGTTCCGGCCTGGCTCAAGGGGTGGCTGCTCCCTCCAGCCCCAGCCGTCGCTGCAGGCCCCCCCCGCCCCCGCCTTCCCTTCCCTCCCGCGCCGCCCTGGCCCGAAGCACCTGCCCGGCGGCAACCGGGAGTTCTGCGGCCGGGGACAGGGCAAAGGCGCTGAGCACATATCCGATGATGGCGCTCCCCCCGTACCCGACGAGGGGCGTGGGATGGTTGGCCACGGCGGCGGCCACGATCACCCCCAGCCAGGTGGCGCCGAACACGATCCGGGCGTTCCGGCTCCTGGCCTCCCCGGAAGACCCCAGGACGGAGGGGGCCAGGAGCAGGGCCGCGCCTCCCAGGACCGCCATCCCCGCCAGGGGATGCACATCGAATGCGGAAAAGAAGATCTGGTCCACGAAGGGCATGGCCCCCTGGGTGTCGACCTGGAGGAGGGTCCCGGCGAAGGCCCCAAGAGAGGCGGTCAGCGCAATGAACACCCACCGGTCCCTCTCCAGGAGCGCCAGCGCCAGGAGCCCCGCCAGCAGGGCCCCGGCCATCCCCCGGTCGGGCTGCAGGGCCACTGCGGCGCAGGCCAGCACCACGCCCCCCGCGGACCACCCGCTCCGGCTCCGGGCGAACGCCACCAGCATCGGCGGAATGAGGATCAGGCTGGGCTGGAGCGAGAAGCCGGCGATGCTGATCCACCGTGTGGCCCCCTCCGCAGTGACCCCGAAGAGGGTGGTGGCCAGGAGCAGGGATCCCAGGGCGAGCGTGCCCCCGCCACCCCCGGAGCGCCCCGGGGGGAAGAGGGCCCGGTGCAGGCTGGCCAGAGCGATCCCCACAACCAGGGCCCCCACATTGACGGCCAGATACCAGAGTGGGGCCCCGGCGGCCAACATGTAGGCGAGCCCCAGCCCGACGGCCCCCACGGCGCACCCCAGCGCCACCCATCTCGGGTTCGAGAACAGCCGCTGGGTGGGTGGCATGGTCGGGTCCTTGTCGGGTTGCGGGGGTTCGGGGGCTCGGGCTACGCCTGGTCCCCGCTGTCCCCCCTGGACGGCAGGCCGAAGTGGCGGGCTATTCGTGTGGCCACAGCGTCCGACTCGAGGTCCGTGTTGTCAACGCGGAGATAGGCCTCGAAGGGGAAATCGCCCCCGGAGTCCAGCCGATACGCGGAATCCGCCGCCACAAGGCGCTCCCGGGAGGCCGCAACATCTCGCTTCGACGGCTTGGCCGAAAGTCGAAGCTGCGACTCGTTCCGGGCGATCCGGGTGGCCAGCGACGCCTGCAACTCCACGAACACCACCCGCCCCCCCTCGTTCTCGAAGACAGCCTTCTGCTTCTCCACGAACCGGAGATCGCTGGGCAGGTCGAAGGCCCACATCATCGTGAAGATCAGCCCGGGAAGCTCGCTGGCGGCTGCTTCCTGGAACATGTGATCCCGGAAGCGCGCCACGAGCCGGTTGAAGGGGGGTGTCCCGTACGGGAAGACCGGCAGCACGGCCTCGATGGAGAGGTGGTTGTGGAAGAGTGGTAACCCGGTGATGCGGCTGAGCTCGAGCCCAACGGTCATCTTCCCCACCGCTGGTGGCCCGAAGATCCAGACGAGCGTCTTCTGATCTGGCTGTGGAGCGGTCATGCACCGCCTTCCGGGGTCGGGCGTGGGTTGAACCCTCCCTCCACTCAGCGCACCCTCAGCCCTACCTCGGGCTCTCGGAGCCCTTACGGCTGGTTGGGCCCCCGGCGGCGAAGCTCAACAAGGGGTTCGCCCGAGGAAAGGAGATCCGCCACTCGCGGCCAGGCGTCAAGCAGAATCCTACGCATCTCCGGATTGGTGACGTTGCCGAACCACCTGACCATTGCGGGGGGGAGTTGGGCATCGATCCAGATGGAGGCGCCGGCGCCCGGCTCGCCTGGCCCTCCTTGATCCGCCGGAGCCACCCTAGCCTACGCCGCAACCACGGGATGACTGAGTTGGTCCACCGCGTAGAGGAGAGTCGCGGAGATGTCCTCGGCTTCAAGGTAGGGGTATTCGGCCAGGATCTGTTCGGTGGACTCACCCGCAGCAAGAAGCCCGAGGATGTCGACCACGCGAATCCGCATCCCCCGGATGCAGGGGCGACCGCCGCACTGGTCCGGATCGATGGTGATCCGGGATAGGAGCTCGGGCTTGTCCATGCGCTTGCCTCACCTGGAGGGCTATGGATGGTGCATATCCCAAGTTGCCCCCGTGCAGGCAGGATCGTCGAGGGCCGGTGGGCCCCGGACCCCGTGGCGCGTCCGCACCCCTCCTGGCGCCCGCCTTCCCCTCAGCGCACCCTCAGCCCTACCTGACCCCCGAAGCTGCGGAGCGAATCCCCGTTGTAGTCGGGAATGACCATCCCCCGGGCGGACAGGCCGATCCCCAGTCGCCCCACCAGGGGGAGGAAGGCGTCGGCTCGTGCCTGGAGGGCCCAGGCCCCATCGCGGTTCACCACGTAGCCGGGGCCTGCAAGGAGTCGGAGTGCGGTTCCTGCCGTCTCCCAGCCCAGCATCGCTGAGGCCACGGCGATGTCGGGAAAGGCCTCGACGCAGCCCCCGTCGGGCTTCAAGATGCACCCGTCGTTAACAGCTCCGGCACTCTGCATCGCGATGCCCGCTGCCGACACGAGACCTCCCGACCCCCCCTCCCGCAGCCGCAGGGCCAGCAGGGCATCGGCGGTGAAGCCTTGCTGACTGGACTTGTAGAGGCCGGAGGTGCTCCCGGTGCCCAGCCCGACGCCCAGCTCCACGGACAGCGGCCAGCGCTCCTGCGCCCATCCACCCTGGGGAGCCAG
>CAYQVI010000212.1:0-6396 GCA_964420725.1 uncultured Gemmatimonadaceae bacterium
CGGTCGCAGAGCGCCTCCGCCACCTCCAGCGTGTGGGTGGAGAGGAACACCGTTCCCCCTCCCGCCACGAAGGCCCGGAGGAGGTCCTTCAGCAGCCGGGCGGAGCGGGGATCCAGCCCCACCATGGGCTCATCCACCACGATGAGCTCCGGGCGGTGCACCAGTGCGGAACTGATGAGGATCTTCTGCCGCATCCCATGGGAGTAGTTCCCGATGAGCTCGTCGCCCCACTCCTCCAGGGAGAAGAGGGCCAGGAGTCGGGTGATCCGCTCCTCCACCTCGGGCCCCTCATCCCCCCAGAGCCCCGCGGCGAAGCGGAGGAACTCGATCCCCGAGAGCTTCTCGTAGAGGAAGGGGCGATCGGGAATGTAGCCGATCCGGGCCCGGGCCTTCATGGGCTCGGCCGCCAGGTCGTCGGGCCCCACCCGGATCCGCCCGGCGGTGGGCTCCAGGATCCCCGCCACCATGCGGATGGTGGTGGTCTTCCCCGCGCCGTTGGGGCCCAGGAAGCCGAAGATCTCGCCGGGATACACCGCCAGGTCCAGCCCCTTCACGGCGGTGAAGGAGCCATAGCGCTTCACCACACCCTCCAGGTGGAGGAGGGGCTCCCCCGAGGTGGAGGGTGAGCGGCGGGGGGCCATCAGGGCGGAATCCACCACGCCGTCCAGGGGGGGTGCGAGATCCTCAAGCATCGGCTTCACCGGTGGCTGTGGTGGAGGGGAGGACCACCTCGATCCGGAGGCGTCCCAGGAGTCGGAGGATCTCCACCTGCTGGGCCAGCCCTCCGGTGACAAACCGGATGTGGGCCGCCGAAGCCGGGGCCTCGCCGAAGGTGGGGTCCATGGCCACCCATTCCCCCAGCCAGACCTCCGGCCACGCGTGGTAGAAGAACACCCCGTCCAGATAGACCAGCCCCACGGCGATCCGGGCCGGGAGGCCCTGGGCCCGGGCCAGCGCCACGTAGAGCACCGTGTGCTCGTTGCAGTCCCCTTCCCCGGCATCCAGCACCGCCAGGGCGCTGGGGACCGAGAAGGCCACCGATTTGTCCAGCTTCTGATGGACCCATCGGTTCAGCCGCTCGGCGATCTCGGTGGGGTCGGGACGCCAGACCCGTCCGATGGCCCGACGGGCCTCCTCCTGGATCCGGGGGTGGTCGCTCTGGATCAGCGGCTCGGGCTCCAGCGCCGACCGGAGATCCATGCTCGGGTAGGGGAGGGTGTAGCCTGCGTCGATGGCCCCCAGGTTCTCCCGGCGGATGATCAGGGTGTCCCCCCGGAGTTCTTGGCGACCGCCGTCCAGTTCGAAGCCCTGGAGGTCCACCCCCCGGAGGACGAAGCGAAGCTCCCGGTGCTCCGTGGCGGTTCCCAGATCCACGTTGCTGGCAATGGCGGTGTTCAGGATCAGGTCCGGGGCATTCCTCCGCCCCCCGGCCGCCACGGTGGTCTCCTCCTGATCCACCAGTTCGAAGGTGGTGCGCTCCATGGAGAAGCCCATGACGCTGGAGGAGCGGACCACCCGCCCTCCGTCGTCGATCCAGCTCTCCACCTGGACGCCGCCGAAGCGCTCCGCCAGGTGCCAGACGGGGATGGTATCGAGCCCCGCCGCCACCCAGCGCCCGGTGGACGGGTCCACGGCCGCACTGTCGGGGACCACCAGGGTGTCCCGGGCCAGGACCTCCACCTCCACCGACCGGGTGGAGAGGGTGGACGGATCGAAGACGGGAAAGTCCAGGCGGGTGCCCACCTTCAGCCCCTCGGCGAGGGCCACCCGGATGGGGACGACGGACGCCAGGACCGGGGGCTGCGACAGGCGGAACTCCGTCTCCCGGGTGTCGCCGGCGGAGTTCACCGTCACCCGGAGCAACGTATCCCCCTCGATGATCCCCGAGGCCTCGAAGCGCCCCCCCTGGGAGTCCAGGAAGAAGCTGAAGGAGCGGGTCCGGAGGTCCGGGGCGAGGGTGACCCGGGTCACCGCCGAGGCGGTTCCGGTCTGCCCCAGGGCGGGGAGTTCCAGGGAGAGCCGGTCCTCCAGGAGGAACCCATCGGGGATGGTGTCCAGGCGGGAGGAGGCCAGCCCGATGGTCTGGTCATCCAACGACATGCGGTAGAAGTGGGCCTCCGGCCCGAGGGCGGCCACCGCCGCCTCCGCCAGCCGGGCCAGCTCGGGCTGGAAGTACTCCCGGCGGACCTGCCACCCCACGGTCGCCAACCAGAAGGCCAGGATCCCCCACGCCAGGAGCCACCGACCCCTGGTACCCCGGGAACTCATGAGGGCCCTCCTGCCGGGACCCCCGCCACCGCCAGCGCTCCCCGGAAGACCTCCTCCTCGAAGTCCCCGGAGACCACCAGGAGGACCTCGGAGGGATGCTCCGCCACTCCCCGGTGCTCCATGATCACTCCCACCATGGCGGCAGCGGCCCGCTCCACATCCATCTGCCCCACCCCGGTTCCCAGGGGGGGGAGG
The DNA here is from genome assembly GCA_964420725.1 of uncultured Gemmatimonadaceae bacterium. Lineage (GTDB taxonomy): Bacteria > Gemmatimonadota > Gemmatimonadetes > Longimicrobiales > Gaopeijiaceae > CAYQVI01. The sequence continues at coordinate 2,464 of CAYQVI010000212.1, forward strand.
GCCAGCGACGACATCTCCCACTCGGCGGCCCGTCGGAGGCCGTTGGTGAGGGCCTGACGCACCGTGATCTCGGTGGCCGCCTCGTCCCTGGACTGGATGACCACGTGGATCAGGAAGGGGACCTCCACACCTCCACCGGGGGTGACCACTGCACCCCCCACCGGAACCTCCCCCAGCCCATCCAGACGCCGGCGCAGCGAGTCCCCGGCCCGGAGCTCCACCTCCCGACCGGACACGGTGACCGCCTCCAGCATGGAACCCACCGGACGCAGGATCCCCTCGGCCCGGGCATCGGCCAGGCTCCCACGAACCAGCCGGATCACCGGGGTCCAACCTCCCGGGCCTTCCGGTACATGGCGGCGGCCTCGGTCGGGAGGTGCTTCTTGTCGTAGAGGATTCCCATGGTGTAGAAGGCCCGGGAGTTTCCAGGGTCCAGCCGGGTCACCGTCTTCATGGCGTCCAGCGCCTCGTCCACCCGACCCAGGCGGTTCAGCGCCTCGCCCCGGTAGAAGTGTGCGGTGGCATTCCCCTCGTCCCGGTCGCAGATCCAGCGCAGCTCCGACTCGGCATGGCCGTAGAGTCCCCGGCGGAAGGAGACAATGGCCAGGTTCGCCCGCACCAGCAGGTCCTCCGGAGCCAGCCGCTGGGCCCGCTTCAGCTCCCGCTCCGCCTCCTCGAAGCGCCCCAGCGAGGTGAGGGCCGCCCCCAGGGCGGAGAGGATCTGGACGCTGTCGGGCACCGCCCGGTGCGCCGCCTCCAGGTGCTCCACTGCTGCAGCATGGGCACCGGTCCGATCCAGGAGCACCCCCAACTCCACCCGGGCCTCCACGTTCCGGGGGTCCGACTCCACCATGGCCCGGAGGAGATCCATTGCAGCATGGGCACGCCCCTCCCGCTGGAGGGCCCGGGCCTCTTCCAGGTCGGAGAACAGCTCCTCGTCCCGCTCCAGCTCTGGAGACGGTTCATCGGAGGAGGGGGGGACGGGTACCGCTCGGGCTTCCTGCACAGGCATCTCGGAGGTCGGTCCAGCAGAATCAGGCAGAGGGGAGGCTTCGGCCGGTGCCGGCGGGGGGGACTCCCCCTGGGAATCCCCGGATCCAGCAAGGTCCGGGCCGTGGCTACCCGCGTCGATCCCCCCCTGAGGGGGAAAGGAACGTTGCAGAACCCTGGCCTCCGGGGGAAGGTCCTCTTCCAGCTGGGGCTCCCCGGGGGGAGCAGAAAGGGACGCATCGGAGGCACCTTCTTCCGGTTCCCCCTGTTGCGGTTCCGCCGCCTCCTGCGCCGGTTCCGGCGGGTGAGAGCCCTCGCCGGGAGGGGGCTCCCCTGGGGCGTCCGGGAGAGAAACCTCTCCGGCCTCGCCGGGTGCCTCCGCCGCCGGTGGATCGTGGGGAACCTTATGTGCGCTGGCCTCCCCGACCCTGTCGTGGGGAGCCTCCGGGGGATCCGGCTGGACCTCCAACGCCCCGAAGCCCTCCAGGGTGAGCTCCTCCGCCAGCTTCCCCTTCCGGCGTCTCCGTCCCATCACCCCCCACCCTCCACCCAGGCCAGATAGGCGGGAAGCCCCCCCACCACGGGGAGGACAAGGAGTTCGGGAACGTCATAGGGATGGAGCTCAGCCGCCCTGGCCAGAAGCGCCGGCACCCGCTCGGCCCCGGTCTTCAGGATCACCTGCACCTCCTCCTGCCGCTCCACCTCTCCCATCCACCGGTAGATGGACACCACTCCGGGAATCAGGGTGCCACAGGTGGCCATCTCCTCCTCCACCAGGGTCCGGACCAGCGCTTCCGCCACCTCGACCCGGGGGGCCGTCATGAGAACCACCCGGGCCCCCTCCTCCCCGGCTCCCCGGTGGCCCACCCGGGGAGTCACGCCGAAAAGACCGCCTGATCGACGGCCTCCGGGGCATAGAAGGCGTCGATGAAGTCGGCGTAGTTCCGCTCCACGATCCGCCGGCGGACCTTCTGGGAGGGGGTCAGCTCCCCGCTCTCGATGGTGAACTCCCCGGCCAGGAGCCCCACCTTCTTGGGCTGCTCGTACCGGGGCAGGTCTGACACCGAGCCCAGCACCTCGGACTCCATCAGCCGGTGCACCTGCGGGTCCTCCAGCAGCGCCTTCCGGTCCCCGGTGGTCACCCCCTTCCCCCGGGCCCATTCCTCCAGGCGGTCGAAGGCCGGGACCACCAGCACGATGGAGAAGGGGCGCCGGTCGCCGATCATCACCACCTGGTCCACGTAGCCATTCCGCTTGATGACGTTCTCAATGGGCTGGGGGGCGATGTTCTTCCCCCCCGCCGTCACGATGAGGTCCTTCTTCCGGTCGGTGATGCGGAGGAACCCGTCCTGGTCGATCTCGCCGACGTCCCCGGTGAGGAACCAGCCGTCGTCGGTGAGGACCTCCGCCGTGGCCTCCGGGTTGTCCAGGTACCCCCGCATCACCTGGGGGCCCCGGACCAGGATCTCCCCGTCCTCGGCAATCCGGATCTCGGTGCCGGGGACCGGCTTCCCCACGGTGCCGATCCGGAACGCCTCCGGGGAATTCACGTTGGTCACCGGGCTGGTCTCGGTGAGGCCGTACCCCTCCAGGATCATGATTCCGGCGGAGTAGAAGAAGCGGTTGATCTCCGCCGAGAGGGGGGCCCCGCCGCTGACGAAGTAGCGGAGCCGCCCTCCCACAGCCTCGCGGATCTTCCGGAAGACCAGCCGATCCGCCAGGCCGTAGACCAGCCGGAGCACCGGACCCGGCCTGCGCCCTGCCAGCATCTCCTCGGACCAGGCCAGCCCCACCTCCCGGGCCCACTGCACCAGCGCCGCCTTCACCCCGGTGGCCCCGGTGACCCGGGCGTAGACCTTCTCGTAGAGACGGGGAACCGACACCACGATGGTGGGCTTCACCAGCCGGAGGTCCTCGGCCACCAGATCCATGGAGCGGGCGTAGCTGATGGTGCACCCCACCGAGTACAGCAGGTAGTCCACCATCCGCTGGAACACGTGGGAGAGCGGCAGGAAGGAGAGGGTCTCATCCTTCTCGCTCAACGGGAGGACCCGGGCGGACTGGTCCACGTTGGCCCGGAGATTCCCGTGGGTGAGGACCACCCCCTTGGGGTCTCCGGTGGTCCCGGACGTGTAGAGGATCGTGGCCACGTCGTCGGGCTGCACCGAGAGGGCCTGCTCCCGGAAACGGTCCTCGCCCAGCGCCGCCGCCCCTTCCCTCCCCCGCTCCAGGAAGTCATCCCAGAGAAGCACCCCCTCGGGGATGGTCTCCTCCAGCGGATCCATCACCACGATCCAGCGGAGGTCGGGGCACGAATCACGAACCTCCAGGAGCTTGTCCAACTGGATCCGTGTGGAGCAGAAGACCAGCCGGACGCCGGAGTTCCGGAGGATGTACGCGATCTGGTGGGGGGTGAGCGTCGAATAGATGGGAACGTCCGCCACCCCGGAACAGAGACAGGCCCAGTCCGCCAGCGCCCATTCGCTCCGGTTCTCAGCCAGGATGGCGGCTCGATGACCGCTCTCCACCTCCAGTGAGCGGAGTGCGGCGGAGGCCCGCCTCACCCGCTCCAGCACCTCCCGGTGGGAGATGGAGACCCACTCGGTACCCTTTGGATCCCGGTACGCAGGCAATTCCCCGAACTGGTCCACCCCGTCCAGGAAGAGCTCGTTGAGCGTCCCCGGCAACAGGGTGCCGGGGGTCTTCACATAGTCACGGGTCGTCATCGGCGCACTCGCTCCCGGGATGCGGGGTCCGTTCAGGGGGAGGAAGGCCGGATCGCCGTCAGCTCCGCTCGATGGAGGTCTCGATGGGAAGGTCGGGATCCAGGGTGTGCAACACGCTGCAATACTTGTCCTTGGAGAGCTGTACCGCCCGGGCCACCCGGGCCTCGTGCTCCTCCCCCGGACCCACCACCCGGAAGTGCATCTTCACCCGGCTGTA
>CAYQVI010000213.1:0-6381 GCA_964420725.1 uncultured Gemmatimonadaceae bacterium
CGGAGCCAGTCGTCATGGTCGAGATCTTCCGGGCCGCCATCACCCGTGGCGCCAGTGATATCCACATCAAGTCCGGCGACGTGATCCGGGCCCGCATCCACGGGAATCTGGTCCCCCTCACCGAGCAGAAGCTCAGCCACGACCAGGTCCGCCAACTGGCGCTCCGACTCATCCCCATGGAGCGGCACAGGGACCGGATCGACGAGCTCCTGGACTACGACTGCTCCTGGGGTCTCCCCGGGCTGGGGCGCTTCCGGGTGAACATCCTCCGGCAGAGGGGATCGTTCATGATCGTGATGCGGATCATCCCCATCGACATCCCCACCTTCGAGGACCTGAAGCTCCCCCGGGTGCTGGCGAAGATCGCCGAGGCCGAGCGGGGGCTGATCCTGGTCACCGGGGTCACCGGGTCGGGGAAGAGCTCCACGATGGCCGCCATGATCGAGCATATCAACCGGAGCCGGCAGCGGCACATCGTGACGCTGGAGAACCCCATCGAGTTCCTCCACCGGGACAAGAAGGCGTCCATCACCCAGCGGGACATCGGCACCGACACCGACTCCTTCATGACCGGACTCCGGGCGGCGCTCCGGCAGGACCCCGACGTCATCCTCATCGGGGAGATGCGGGACAAGGAGACCATCGACACCGCGCTGAAGGCGGCGGAGACGGGACACCTGGTGCTCTCCACCGTCCATACCCAGAACGCCGTCCAGACCATCTCCCGACTCATCGCCGTCTTCGAGCCCAGCGAGCAGGACATGATCCGGGTCCGTCTCTCCGAGACGCTGCAGGCGGCCATCTCCCAGCGGCTGCTCCCCAGGGTGGACGGCCGGGGACGGGTGGTGGCCTGCGAAGTCATGCTGGTCACCGGGACCATCCGGGACTGCATCCGGGACCCGGGGCGCACCGACGAGATCCAGGACCTCATCGAGGAGGGGCGGGATCATTACGGATCGCAGAGCTTCGACCAGCACCTCATGGACCTCGTGAACACCGAGCAGGTCTCCTTCGAGGTGGCCAAGGCCGCCGCCAACAACCCCAGCGACTTCGACCTGAAGATGAACGTCTTCGAGCCGGGCCCCGCCAACGAGTCCGTGGACCGGGACGGGGGAAGGGGTTCGGCGCAGGGTCAAGGCGACATGGCGTCCATCTTCGGAGGCTGACCCCGCCTCCCTCCCCGGGGGGCCACGGCTCCCCTACCCACAACTGGAGTGTCCTCCACCCATGGATCTGTCCGGCGTCTTCATTCCAGCGGCCACCCCCTTCGACCCCGTCACCGGCGACCTGGATGTGGTGGGCCATCGGTCGAACCTCCGCAAGTGGCTGGAGCATCCCATCCGTGGGATCGTCCTCTGCGGCTCCACCGGAGAGGCGGTCTACCTCGATACGGCAGAGCGCATCGCCCTGATGGAGGCCTCCAGGGACCTGGTGCCGGAGGATCGGCTCCTCCTGGTGGGGACCGGGCTGGAATCCACCCGGGGCACCATCGCGCTGTGCGCCATGGCTGCGGAGCGGGGAGCGGATGCCGTCCTGGTGCAGCCCCCCGCCTTCTACAAGCCCGCCATGGATTCGGCCGTGCTGCGGGACCACTTCCGGGCCGTGGCCGACGCCTCGCCTGTCCCGGTGATCATCTACCAGGTGCCGCCGCGGTTCAGCACCGTGGAGGTGGTGTCCGGGCTGGTGGTGGAGCTGTCCGGACACGAGAACATCGTGGGGATCAAGGATTCCCGGGGTGACCTGGAGGCCATGGGAGACCTGGTGCGGTCCTGCCGCTCAGGCTTCCAGGTGCTTTCCGGCTCCGGACTGGGCTTCTTCGCCGCCCTGGAGGTGGGGGCCGTGGGGGGGATCCTGGGGGTGGCCAATGTGGCTCCGGGGCTCTCCGGGGGCGTCTTCAACGCCGTGCGGGCAGGGAATGGTCCGGAGGCGGGGAGGCTCCAGGAGACGCTGGATCCGCTGCACCGGGAGATCGTGGCAGGGAAGGGGGTTCCGGGGGTGAAGGCCGCCCTGGACCACCTGGGTTATCGGGGCGGCTCCCCCCGCCCCCCCCTCCCCCGGCTTCCGGAGGCTGGGCGGGACCGGATCCGGGAGCTGCTGGATGCGGCGGGGCTCCTGGGGGCTGCGGTCTAGAGCGTTCTCGTGGGGGGATGACCTGGACAGACGGCCCGTTCCCCTCCCCGGGGGGCGGGCCGTCTGTCATGCAGGCGGGATGGCGAAGGGGGGATCAGGACGTCGTCCGGGGGGGCTCCCCCGTCTTCCCCCGGGGGGGCGGAGCCAGCAGGTCGTCCCCCTCCACCTCCCGATCCAGGGCGATCTGACGGTCCAGCGTATGGTCCGGCTCCGCAGACCGTTCCGGGGCGGTGGATTTCGGCGGCTGGGGAGGGGCCTCCGGGGGGTGAGCCACGGCCACCCCGTCCTCCCCCGCCACCCAGGTGATCCGGTGCTCCGGGGCGGGCATGGCGATCCTGGCCCCGTCCAGCGCCCCTTTCACCAGGCGGATGGCCTCGCTCCGCACCACATCCGGGTTGGTGGTGCGCTGGTCGAACCAGCCGAAGAAGGCGACCAGCACCGAGGAATCCCCCATCTCCTTCACCAGGACGAGGGGAGGGGGATCGTCCAGCACATTCCTCATTTCCTGGAGGGTCTTCATCCCCAGATCCTGCACCTCCGCCAGATCCTCCTGGGTTCCGACCCCGATATTGAAGCCGAAGCGCCGCAAAGGGTTCCGGGTGAAGTTCACCAGCACGCTCCCGAAGACCATGGCGTTGGGGATGCGCACATGGTTGCCGTCCATGGTCATCAGGATCGTTTCCCGGGCGGTGAGGCGCACGATCTTCCCCTCGTGCCCGGCCACCGCGACGAAGTCGTTGGGGGAGAAGGGGTGTCGCAGGGACAGCAGGATCCCCGCCAGATAGTTCTCGATGATGTCCTTGAAGGCGAAGCCGATGGCCAGCCCCGCCAACCCAGCCGTTCCCACCAGCGCCCCGAAGATCCACGTGGCCCCAACCAGATTCAGCGCCACAAGGAGCCCTGCGGCCACGATGAGGAGCCGGAGTCCCCGTCGGACCAGCGACCGGACGTACGGGTTCTCCCCCCCCGTGAACCGACCTTCCAGCCACGCCCCCGCTCCCCGCTGTGCCAGCATGGTCACCAGGACGATGGCCAGCGCCGCCAGGAGGAGGGGGAGGTAACCCAGGGCATCCAGTAGCCAATTCCGGAGTTGGTCCCAGGTGGCGTTCCAGCGGCGCTGGAGGGAGCGGTCCACCTCCAGCAGGTCCTCCACGACCACGACGCCGTCCAGGCGTCGAGCCAGGCTGTCCGCCCGGGCCCGGGTGGTGGCCAGGGGAACCGTGCCCTGGAGTCGGACGATCCCCGCCTCCACCTCCACCTCGATTCCCCGGAGGGCCGTCACCCGGTCGAAGGTGGCCTGCAACTCCGACCGGATCTCCTCGTCCAGCTCCGCCCGGGAGGGGGCGATGTCCTCGGGGGGTGCAGGGAGTGTGTCCTCCTGGAGGGCTGCCGCCGTGTCCACCTGGACAGAGTCGGAGTCCGGCGGCTCCTGCTGCCCCCCCCACCATGCTCCGGAGGCGGAGAGGGGAAAGGGTCCGGCCCCCAGGACGAGAGCCAGGATGAGGATCCCCGGGAGGGACGGCGTGGAGGAGTTTCGCATGGAGCGCACCGGGACTGGGTGAACGGGCGGCTCATTGAAAGGTGCAGTGGGGCGCCCCGATCCGCACCCCTGGCCCCTGCGCATCTTGACCCCCCCTCGCTCCCCCTACTAGCTTTTCCCCGAGGATGCACCTGTGGCGCCCGCCCCCCCGGGGAGCGGGCGTTTCTTGTTGTCTGAAGGTCTGAGAAGGAGGCGTGGGTGACAGGGGATCGCATGGGCGGACGTTGCACGGTCATCGTCGGGTGCCAGTGGGGCGACGAGGGGAAGGGGAAGATCGTGGACGTCCTGGCGGAGGGCGTCGACATCGTGGCCCGCTACCAGGGCGGCGCCAACGCCGGCCACACGGTCCATGTGGGCCAGGAGGAGTTCATCCTCCACCAGATCCCCTCGGGGATCCTCCACCCCGGGAAGCGGTGCCTCCTGGGGAATGGGGTCGTCCTGGATGTCCTCCAGCTCTTCTCCGAGGTGGACAAGCTGGTGAAGCGGGGGATCGATGTGGACGGGCGGGTGGGGGTGAGCCTCCGGGCCCACATCATCCTTCCCTACCACCGGGTCCTGGACCGGGCCGTGGAGGACCAGGCTGCCGAGAAGATCGGCACCACTGGAAGGGGAATCGGCCCCGCCTACGAGGAGAAGGCCGGCCGCCGGGGGATCCGGGTGGCGGACCTGGCGGACGAGGAGCGTCTCCGTGGGCTGGTGGAGCGGGGGCTGGAGCGGGCCCAGGACCGTCTGGCGGCGCTGGGGCAGAAGCCGGACCTGGAGCTGGCCCGGGCGGTGGACGAGGCGCTGGAGCTCCGGGAGCGTCTCTTCGCCCTGGCCACCGAGACCGGACTGGAGATCGTGGAAGGGCTCCGGGAGGGGCGGAGGGTCCTCATGGAGGGGGCCCAGGGGACGGCGCTGGATCTGGACCATGGCACCTACCCCTTCGTCACCTCCTCCAACACCACCGCCGCCGCGGCGGCCACCGGTCTGGGGGTGGGTCCCACCGTCATCGACTCCGTGATCGGCGTGGTGAAGGCCTACACCACCCGGGTGGGGAACGGCCCCCTCCCCACCGGTTTCGAGCCGGAGATGGATGAACATGTCCGGCAGCTTGGCGGGGAGTTCGGAGCCACCACGGGACGGCCCCGTCGCTGCGGCTGGTTTGATGGGGTCCTGGCCCGCTACGCCGCCCGGGTGAACGGCCTCACCGGGCTGGCCGTCACCAAGCTGGACGTGCTGGATACCCTGCCGGAGGTGGCCATCGCAACGGCGTACCGCACCCCCCGTGGGGAGGTGAAGGAGTTCCCGGCGGAGCTGGCCTCACTGGAGGCGGCGGAGCCCGTCTACGAGATGATGCCGGGGTGGCAGGCCCCCACCTCCGGGGCCCGGAGCCTCTCGGATCTCCCCTCCGCCGCCCGCCGCTATCTGGACCGGGTGGAAGAGGTCATGGGGGCTCCCATCCGGATGGTGTCCGTGGGGACCCGCAGGGACCAGATCATCCACGCAGACTGAACGGGGGTGCAGCCCGCCGCTTTGCATCCATCGGGCCCCCCATTACCTTAGAAAGCTCTACCTCCTCCACCATGCGAGGAGGTGGCACAGGACCCAGGAAGAGGACCGGAGACCGTAGATGTTCGAGGAGTTGAGTCAGAAACTCGATACGGTCCTGGGGAAGTTCCGGGAGAGGGGCGTCCTCACCGAGCCCATGATCCGGGATGGATTGAGGGAGGTCCGCCGGGTCCTGCTGGAAGCGGACGTGAACTTCCAGGTGACCCGGGACTTCCTGGGGCGGGTGCAGGAGCGGGCGCTGGGCGAGGATGTGGTGAAGTCGGTCTCGCCCGGCCAGCAGATCGTGAAGATCGTCCACGACGAGCTGGCCACCCTGATGGGAGACGAGCGGCCGGGGATCCGCTGGGCGAGTCATCCGCCCACCGTCATCCTCATGGTGGGTCTCCAGGGGTCGGGGAAGACCACCACGACGGGCAAGCTGGCCCGTCGCCTGGTGCGGGAGGGTCGGCAGCCCATGATGGCGGCCTGTGACCTCTACCGCCCCGCCGCTGTGGACCAGTTGGTGACGCTGGGGAAGCAGTTGGGGGTTCCGGTGCATGCGGGGGAGCCGGGTGGTGATCCCGTGGCGGTGGCGAAGGCCGCCGTGGACGCCGCCCGCCGGGACAAGCGGAACGTCCTGCTGGTGGACACCGCCGGTCGGCTCCAGATCGACGAGCCGATGATGGATGAGCTCCGCCGGATCAAGGCCGAGCTGAATCCACAGGAGATCCTCTTCGTGGCCGATGCCATGACGGGGCAGGAGGCGGTGAAGATCGCCCAGGGCTTCGACGAGGCGCTGGACATCTCCGGGATCATCCTCACGAAGATGGACGGAGACGCCCGCGGCGGTGCGGCCCTCTCCATCCGGGGGGTGACGGGGAAGCCCATCAAGTTCGTGGGTGTGGGCGAGACGATGGACGACCTGGACGCCGCCGATCCACAGCGGCTGGCCGGTCGGATCCTCCAGATGGGGGACATCGTGGGCCTGGTGGAGCGGGCCCAGCGTGCGGTGGATGTGGAGGACCAGGAGAAGCTGGCCAAGAAGGTCATGGGGGGGGCGAAGTTCACCCTCGAGGACTTCCTATCGGCCATGCGGCAGGTGCAGAAGATGGGTCCGCTGGAGCAGTTGGCGAAGATGATCCCGGGGATGGCAAAGAAGCTGCCCGCGGCGAACATGGATC
>CAYQVI010000214.1:0-6281 GCA_964420725.1 uncultured Gemmatimonadaceae bacterium
GTGGTGGTGATCATCGACGAGTCCAGCGCCTCCGCCTCCGAGATCGTGGCAGGGGCTCTTCAGGATCATGACAGGGCCCTGGTGCTTGGGGCCACCTCCTTCGGGAAGGGCTCGGTGCAGACCCTCTTCCGCCTCACCGGCGGGAGCGTCCTGCGCCTCACGACGGCCCGCTGGTACACTCCTGCCGGACGCTCCATCCAGAAGCCCTTCGACGAGCAGATGTCGCTGGGGGAGAGGGGCGTGCTGGCCGTGTCCGGGCGCCTGGCGGAGCGGCCGGACACCACCGGGAAGGATCGGGTCACCTCCATGGGCGGTCGGACCCTGGTGGCAGGGGGCGGGATCACCCCGGACTTCGTGGTCCTCCCGGACACACTCACCACCGATGAGCAGCGAGCGGTCCGACGGGTCTACCAGCAGGCGGGAGCCCTCTACACGGCGGTCTTCAACTATGCGGTCCGCTACCTCCAGGAGAACCCCGACCTCCAGGAGGACTTCATCTTTCCGGAGTCGGAGCTGAACGGGTTCTACGCCGCACTGCAGGCCGCGGAGATCGAGGTGGACCGGGAGACCTTCGACGAAGCGTCCCGGCACCTCCGCTATCTGGTGGAGCAGGAGATCGCCCTCCAGGGGTGGGGGGAGTCCGGGCAGTTCCTCCATGCAGTACCGGATGATCGGGTCCTGCAGGAGGCGCTGGAGTTCCTCCGGGGTGTGGACTCCCCTGCGTCGCTCTTCTCCCGGGCCGGTGAGCGGGTCCGCCCGGCTCCGGGGGAGGAGCAGGATGCCGCCTCCCTGGTTCCCGGGGAGATGGACCCCCCGGGCTCCCCGGCACCGAGCCGGGTGACACGGAGGGGGCGGGTGGCTGGGTGACCTCTAGCGCCGCATGACCATCCTTGCCTGGATCCTGGCCCTTCTGTGGGGTGGGGTGGTGGGGGTGGCCTCTGGGCTGTTGGGGATCGGAGGAGGGGTTCTCGTGGTGCCCTTCCTCTACCTTCTCTTCGGTGCGGGGTGGAGCGGGATGGCCGCCGATCCGGCCACCGCCACCGTGGTGGCCCACGCCACCTCTCTCTTCGTGGTCCTCCCCACGGCGCTCTCGGGGCTCCGCGAGTACGGCAGCGCCGGGATGGTGCGGTGGCCGGTGGTTCTCCCCATGGGGATCGCCGCAGCCGTCTCCGCGGCGCTGGCTGCCCGGTGGGCGGTAGGGTTTCCCCCGGAACTCCTCAGGGGCCTCTTCGGGCTCCTCCTGGTGACGGTGGGGCTCCGCATGTGGCCTCGGAGGAGGTCGAGGGATGCGGGGAAACGGGTGCCCGGGCCGATGAGGACGGGCACGCCCCTGCTCGTGGTGGCCGGGGCGGCCGTGGGGACGTTTTCGGCGGTCCTTGGGGTGGGGGGGGGAGTGGTGGCCATCCCCCTCCTGCTGTACCTCGTCCGGATGGACATGGACTCGGTGGCGGCGACCTCCATCGGGGTGGTGGCCTTTGCGGCGCCGGCTGGGGTTCTCAGCTACGCAGTGTCGGGCTGGGGGGTTCCGGGGCTTCCCCCCGGGACCGTGGGGTTCGTCCATCTTCCATCGGCGCTCCTGATGATTCCCACCGCCATCGTCATGGCCCGACTGGGAGCCCGCTGGAATCAACGGATGGACGGTCGTCAGCTCCAGTACATCTTCGGAATCCTCTTTCTGCTCCTTGGGGGGAGGCTCCTCTGGGGGGGGATCGCCGCCCTGGGCTCCGCCGGGGTGTGAGCGGGGGAGCCGCTTCGGGGCACGGTCTCCCCTGTCCCATCGTGCCATGGTTCCGCCCCAGCCCCGGGGCGTACTTCAAGGAGATCCCGACGTGACGATGTGGGTGTGCGTGGAGAGGGGTGGGCATCTGGAGTCCCAGCACCGGGTGCATGCCGTCGTCTGCGACGGTGAGGGGCAAACGGTGGCGGTCCACGGGGACCCGGAGCGGATCACATGGATGCGCTCCACGATGAAGCCGTTCCAGGCCCTCCCCCTTTTGGAGGACGGGGTGGTGGAGGCCCTCGAAATCACCGAGGAGGAGCTGGCGGTGATCTGCGCGTCCCACAGTGGGGAGCCCAGGCATGTGGAACTGGTGGGGAGCATCCTCCGGAAGGCCGGACTCTCCGAGGATGCGCTGGAGTGTGGAGCGCACCCGCCCATGGGGCCGGTGGCGGCCCGGGCCCTGGCCCGGTCGGGCACGGATCCCCGGAGGGTCCACAACAACTGCTCCGGGAAGCACGCAGGCATGCTCGCCCTGGCCGCCCACCATGGATGGACCACCGGCGGGTATCGGGAGGAGTCGCACCCGGTGCAACAGCGGATGCTCCGGGAGGTCTCCCGCTGGACCGGGTGTCTCCCGGAGGAGATCGGCAGAGCGGTGGACGGGTGCGGCGTACTCTGCTTTGCCCTCCCGCTCCGGACGGCGGCCCGGGGGCTGGTGGACTTCGTGGCGGCGGGGGTTCGGGGGGAGGCCCCCGGGAGCGTGGTGGCGGCGATGGTGGGGCACCCGGTCCTCACCGCGGGGACCGGGCGGCTGTGCAGCGAGATCATGGAGGCCACGGCCGGGCGCATCCTGGTGAAGGTGGGGGCCGAGGGGGTCTACGTGGCCGCCTCCACCGATGGGCGGCTGGGGTTGGCGCTGAAGGTGGAGGATGGCGCTCGTCGTGGCGCGGAGGCGGCTCTTCTCGCCCTGCTGGAGGAACACGACCTCCTCTCCCAGGCGGAGGCGGGCTCGCTGGGTCGGCATTCGGCCCCCGCGGTACGGAACACGCTGGGGGAGGTGGTGGGCCGGGTCCGGGTCCAGTCCCACCCCCCGGGGAGTTGAGGGTGTCGTTGCCACAGGAGCCCAGGGATGGTCTGGAACCCTCCGCCCGCATCCTTGTGGAGATCAGTGCCGCCCTGTCGGCCCGGGATGGGGAGGCTGTGGAGGAAGCATTGCGGGCCGCGGTGGACCGCCACCTGGATCCCGTGGCGGTGGAGGAGACCATCCTCCAGAGCTACCTCTTCCTGGGGTATCCGGCGGCGCTGAACGGGTTCGGTCGCTGGCGCGCCATCTCCGGGTGTCCGCCGGCGGAGCCCACGGTGGATGACCTCGCTCTCTGGGAGGACCGCGGAGAGAGGGTGTGCGGCACCGTCTACGGCCACCGGTATACCTCCCTCCGGGAGAACATCCGGATGCTGCATCCGGACATGGAGCGATGGATGGTGCTGGAGGGGTACGGCAAGGTGCTGGGTCGCCCCGGTCTCCCCCTTGTGACCAGGGAGTACTGCATCGTGGCCATCCTGGCGGTGCAGGGGGTGGAGCGGCAGCTCCACTCCCACCTGCGGGGTGCCCTCCACGCAGGGGGGAACGGGGCTGCGCTGGGTTCGGTCCTGGAGATCGCAGCCCGCTTCCAGGAGCCTGAGGCGGCCCGTTGGGCGGTCGGGCTGAAGGACGAAGTGCTTGGACGATGGGCCGTGGCGTCGTCTGGAGATCCCTCAGGGGCTCCACGCGACGGTCCGGACCGGGGCGGAGGAGCTTCAGTCGCTCCCTCCGGCGGAAATCCCTGAACGGCCCCCCTGGGGCCATTGGAAGGGCGGGACAGATGTTCATCGACCACGCGGTGATCCAGGTATCGGCAGGAAATGGGGGCTCCGGTGCGGAGGCCTTCCGCAGGGAATCCAAGGTCCCGCTGGGGGGACCCTCCGGAGGGGATGGGGGGCGTGGGGGTGACGTCGTCGTGTCCGTGGACTCCAACCTCACCACCCTCATGGACTTCCGCTATCGACCGGAGTACCGGGCCGAGCATGGGAGCCATGGCCAGGGGAGCAACAAGACGGGGAAGAGCGGGAGCACGCTGGAGCTGAAGGTGCCTCCTGGGACGGTGATCCGGGATGCCGACACCGGTGAACTCCTGGGGGAGCTCATGGCGGAGGGAGACCGGCTGGTTGTGGCAAAGGGGGGCAGGGGAGGACGGGGGAATGCCCGGTTCGCCACCGCCACCCGCCAGGCCCCCACCCGCTGGGAGCCCGGGGGCGAGGGTGAGGAGCGGAGGCTGGAGCTGGAGTTGAAGCTCATCGCCGACGTGGGGCTGGTGGGGGAACCCAACGCAGGGAAGTCCACCCTCCTGGCCGCCATCTCCGGGGCCCGGCCCAAGGTGGCCTCGTACCCCTTCACCACCCTGACCCCAAACCTGGGCGTGGTGACGCTCTCGGACTACCGGAGCTTCGTCATGGCCGACATCCCGGGGATCATCGAAGGAGCCCACGAGGGGAAGGGGTTGGGGCTCCAGTTCCTCCGGCACATCGACCGGACCCGGACCCTGGCCTTCCTGGTCCCCGTGGACGACGAGGATCCCCAGGCCACCCTGGAGCGTCTCCGGGAGGAGATCCGGGCCCACTCCACTGCGCTGGCGCGGAAGCCCTACTGCGTCATCCTCTCCAAGACGGACCTCCTGGCGCCGGACGAGAGTCCCCCTGAACTGGAGGCGCCCGGGGCGTGGGGGGTCTTCGCCGTCTCGGGCGTGGCGGGTCACGGACTCGACCCCCTCCTGGAGGGGCTGTGGAAGAGGGCCCGGGACGAGCGGGAGGCCGACGAGGGGAGCGAGGGGATCGAGGGGGAGGAGACGCTCTCCCGCCCCAGTTCGGCCCTTCCGGGGACGGACGAGAAGGGTGGGGACGGGGCGTGGACGGTCGACCTGACCTGACGACCCGGGAGCGCCGGGCCAGGCTACAGCTCTTCCTGACCCCTGGGGTGGGCCCCCGGCGGATCAGGGAGCTGGTGGAACGGGCCGGATCGGCCTCGACGGTCCTGGACGGGGTGGTGGCGGGCTCCGGTCCGCTGGGAGAGGTGGACTGGGAGGCGCAGCGGAGGGCGGCCATCCGACTGGAGGAGGAGTGCGCTGCCTCCGGGGTCGCCATCCTCTGCCCCGGTTTCAGGGGCTTCCCCACACCGCTGGAGGAGCTGGATCCCCCCCCGCCGGTCCTCTTCTCGGCCGGTGCCCTGGTGGCGGATCGCCCTCGCCGGGTGGCTGTGGTGGGAGCCCGGAGGGCCTCGGCCTACGGTCGCCGGGTGGCACGCCGGCTGGGACGCGAGTTGGCCGAGGAGGGGTGCACGGTCCTCTCCGGGATGGCCCTCGGTGTGGACGCCGAAGCCCACACAGGGGCGCTGGAGGCCGGGGGGGTGACGGTGGCGGTGCTGGGCTCGGGACCGGACCGCGCCTACCCCGCCGTGCACCGCGCCCTCCATCGCCGGATCCTGGAGTCCGGGGGTGCGCTCTCCGAACACCCCCCTGGAACCGAGGCCCGACCGCATCACTTCCCCCGGCGGAACCGGATCCTGGCGGGGCTGGCGGAGGCGGTGGTGGTGGTGGAGGCAGGAGAGCGGAGTGGCGCCCTCATCACCGCAGGTGCCAGTTCCTCGGCCACGGTCTTCGCGGTTCCCGGCTCGGTGGAGAGCCCCCTGAGCCGGGGCACCTTCGCCCTCCTCAGGGATGGGGCGATCCCCCTCTCCTCCGCCTCCGATCTCCTTGAGGCGATGGGGTGGCGTCCCCTCCGTCCCCACGGGGCGCCGGTGGCGGCCCCCACCGAGCTGGGGCGGGTGGAGGCGGCGGTGTGGCGCCTGCTGGGGCCGGAGCCCACCCTCCTCGATGACCTGGTCCGGGGCACCGGGGCACCGCCGGTTCGGGTGCTGGCCGCCCTGGGGGTCCTGGAGGTGGGCGGGTGGGTCCGCCCTGCCCCCGGGGGGAGGTACCTGCAGGCCCCGGGACCGCCCTCCACCCCCCACCCCGCGGGACGGACATCGGGTTCCGTGGGGGCGTCCCCGTGGGTGCAGCCGTCGCTGCCGGGGCTCCAGCCATGACCACGGGCCACCCCTTTCCGGACCCCGGGAGAGCCCCCCCTCCCCCCGGGGACGAGCCGGTGCGGTCGGTCTACATCCATGCCCCGTTCTGTGCCCGTCGCTGCTTCTACTGCGACTTCGCCGTGACGGTGGACCGGGCCCCTGATCCGGTCCCCTGGCTCCACTCCATCGAGGCCGAGCTCCGGCTCCTGGAGGAGGATGGCTGGGTGGCCGGGGTGCCGCTGGACACCCTCTATGTGGGGGGGGGCACGCCGTCGCTCCTGGGGACGGAGGCCATGGCCGGACTGGCCCGGATCCTGGGGCCCCACCGACTGGAGTCCCCTGGACTGGAGTGGACGGTGGAGGCGAATCCGGAGAGCGTTACACCGGCGCTGGCTGTCGGGTGGCGCCGGGCGGGGGTGAACCGGGTGAGCCTGGGGGTCCAGAGTTTCCAGGAACCGGTCC
>CAYQVI010000215.1:0-4275 GCA_964420725.1 uncultured Gemmatimonadaceae bacterium
CCATGGGCTACCTGGAGCGCCGGCAGGAGTCGGTGACCCACAACCTGGCCAACGCGTCCACCCCCGGGTTCCGGGGAGAGCGGGTCTTCGCCCAGCTCCTGGAGGGAGCGGGACTGGCCCCGGAGGCCTTCGCCCGCACCGACAACCGGGCCGGCGCCCTCACCAACACCGGGCGCCCCCTGGACCTGGCCCTGGGCGCCGAAGGGTTCCTGGTGGTGCAGACGGAGAACGGCGAGCGGTGGGTCCGTGGGGGCTCCTTCACCCAGGACGCCCAGGGGCGGGTGATGGACGGCCAGGGGAGTCCCCTCCTGACCCGGGACGGGCCGCTGGTCCTCCCGGAAGGGAAGGTGGAGTTCGCCCAGAATGGGGAGGTCCGGGTGGAGGGGGAGCTGGTGGCCCGCCTCCGGGTGGAAACCCCCCGGGATCCAGAGGTCGTGGAGCGGGAGGCGGCGGGGCGCTTCATCCCCCCGGCCGCAGCCGACCGGATCGTCCTGGAGGACTCCCGCGTCCTGGGGCACACGCTGGAGGAGAGCAACGTGCAGCCCGTCACCGCCATGGTGGAGATGATGGAGATCCAGAGGAACTACGTGCAGCTCCAGCGCACCGTCCAGGTGATGGACGAGATCCTCTCCACCCTGAGCAACCAGATCGGCCGCGTCGAGTGACGTGGACCACGAACCCTCTGAAGGACTGAAGGCACCATGGATCCGTCACTGAAGACCGCAGCCTCCGGAATGGTGGCGCAGCAGACCCGGGTGGATGTCATCGCCCACAACCTGGCCAACGTGAACACCACCGGCTTCAAGCGGAGCCGGGCCCACTTCGAGGACCTCCTGTACCAGACGGTGCAGGGGACCGGCGTGGTGAACGGCGAGGGGGGCGACACCACCCAGGCCGTGCAGATCGGACGGGGGACCCGGCTGGCCGGCGTCCAGCGCGTGGAGTTGCAGGGGCCGCTGGAGCAGACCGGCCGCCCCCTGGACCTGGCGGTGGAAGGAGACG
Source organism: uncultured Gemmatimonadaceae bacterium (assembly GCA_964420725.1). Taxonomy (GTDB): domain Bacteria; phylum Gemmatimonadota; class Gemmatimonadetes; order Longimicrobiales; family Gaopeijiaceae; genus CAYQVI01. Next base: position 1,003 of record CAYQVI010000215.1, read on the forward strand.
GCTGGTTCCAGGTGGAGACCCCCAACGGGCAGATGGCCTACACACGGGATGGGAGCTTCTCGGTCTCGGACCGGGGGATGCTCACCACCTCGTCGGGCTACCCGCTGGTGCCCAACATCACCATCCCGGAGGAGGCGTCCAACCTCACCGTATCCCGCTCCGGCGTGGTGGCCGTGACGCTGGGGGGGAGGGAGGAGCCGCTGGAGATCGGCCGGATCGAGCTGGCCCGCTTCGCCAACGCCCCGGGGCTCAAGGCCATGGGGGAGAACCTCTTCGTGGAGACCCCCGCCTCGGGTTCGCCGTCCCTGGGGACCGCCCAGGACGACAACTTCGGCCGGGTGATCCAGGGGGCGCTGGAGGGGAGCAACGTGGAGATCGTGCAGGAGATGGTGGACATGATCAGCGCGCTCCGGGCCTACGAGATCAACTCGAAGGCCGTCCAGTCCAGCGAGCGGTTGGCGGAGATCGCCAACGGCCTGGTGCGCTGATTCCCATGATCCCCCTCCTGGTGGTGGTGCTGTGGGGTGCCGTTTCCGGTGCGGTGCAGGGTGTGGACCCGTCGGCCTTCGTGGCCGACACGGGTGCCGCCATCCCTGCCCCGGCGGCCCCCTGCCCCGTGCCGGGAGGTGGCGAGGAGGCCGGTTCCACACCTCTCCCCTCCCCCGCAGATGTCTGGGTGCAGACGGCAGTGGCCCGGGCCTGGGATGTGGAGGCGGGGTGCGTGGTGGTGGAGTGGCCCGTGGGGGCCCCGAAGGCCTTCGATGGAGAGGCCTCCCTGGAGGGATCCGGTGCCGCCGGTCTCTGGACGGTGGCCTTCCCCCTGGAGGGGCGGACCCGGCGGGTCCCGGTCCGCACCAGCGCACGGGTCCTGATGCCGGTGGCGGCCCGCAGCCTCTCCCGGGGGGCGGTGGTGGACCCATCGGACATCCGGTGGGAGCCGGGGGTGCAGGCGGGGCCGGTGGACCGGGAGGCCCCGGAGGAGATCGCCGGATGGACGGTGGCCCGCCCCCTGACCCCGGGCGACGCCCTGACCCCCCCCGCCATCCGCCCGCCCGTGGCGGTGAAGGTGGGAGAGGTGGTGCAGGTGACCTGGAACGGAACGACGGTGCAGGCCCGCCGGGAGGGGACCGCGCTGCGCACGGGGGCCATCGGTGACACGGTGGATGTCCGGCTGGGACAGGGAACACGCCGCAGGGCCCGGATCACGGGCTCCGGCATGGTAGAGCTCATTCGCCCCGGCACGCCGGGAAGGAACGACCGATGAAGACGTCTCGCATGGCCCTCCTCCTGGGAGCCCTCCTGGGGATGGCCGTCCTCCCTGGAGCGGTCCGGGCACAGGACCCGCCCACGCCCCCCGCCGCCGGCCCCGAGGCAGGGGCTCCCCCTGCGGCGGCGCCGGTCCAGGCCGGGCGGATGTCGTGGACCGGTGACCGCACCCGTCTGCAGGCCGGCGACCTGGTCACCATCCTGGTGGACGAGTACACCCTGGCCACGGCGGACCGGGACGAGAGGCGCTCCTTCGACCGGGACCGGAACCTGGGGCTGGTGGGGGGAAGTGGCGGCGAGGCGGCGGTGAACGTGGGCCTCCAGAGCCGGAACGACCAGTTGGATCGCCTCCGGGCCGACACCTATCGCCGGGACCGGCTGGCCGCCGAGGTCACCGCCCGGGTGGTGGAGGTGGGGCCCGACGGCTCCCTCCGGCTGGAAGGACAGCGGCTGCTCCGCATCGACAAGCACGACCAGACGCTCTCGGTGAAGGGATGGGTCCGGGCCGCGGATGTGGGAGCCGGAAACACCGTCCCCTCCTTCCGCCTGGCGGACGCAGAGATCCTCTATGAGTCCAACGGGCAGTTGGGGCGGAACCCCAGCCTCCTGGGACGACTCATCGACCGGCTCTGGCCGTGAGGACGCATCCGATGGAGTGCCGCTCACATTCGCCCCTCCTGCGGTCGATGCTGTGGACAGGGCTTCTCGTACTGGGATCTGGCATCGCCTCGCCGGCAGGGGCACAGGAAACCCGGATCCGGGACCTGGCGCTGGTGGATCGGGATGTCCCGGTGAGGATGGTGGGGTACGGCCTGGTGGTTGGACTGGACGGCTCGGGAGACCGGGTCGTGGCGGGAACCGGGAGCGGACCCACGGTGCGTTCGGTGGTGAACCTCCTCCGCCGGTTCGACATCGAGGTGCCGGAGGAGGCGATCCGGACCCGGAATGCCGCGGCGGTGCTGGTGACGGCGGAGCTGTCGCCCTACCTCCGCCCCGGCGGACGGTTCGAGGTACAGGTGGCCTCGCTGGGAGACGCCACCTCGCTCCGGGGAGGGGTGCTGTGGATGACCCCGCTGACCCCCGATGTGGGAGGGCCGCTCCTGGCCACGGCGCAGGGACAGGTGCTCATCGCCGACGAGGGGGGGCAGTTCCGGGGGCGGACGCTGGTGGAGACATCCGCTCGCATCCCCGAGGGGGGGATCCTGGAGGCGGACCTTCCCAGGAACGCGCAGCAGCAGGACCTGCTGATGCTGCGGCAGCCCGACCTGGTGACGGCGGTGCGGATCGCGGCGGCCATCAACGCCGACGTGGGTGAGGGAACGGCGGAGGTCGAGGACCCGGGATCGATCCGGTTGACGCTGGATCCCGCCGGAGACGCCCGGCCGATCCAGTTGGCCCGGATCTCCGAGCTCCGGGTCACCCCGGACAACGCCGCCCGGATCGTGGTGAACGGATCCAGCGGGACGGTGGTGGGAGGGGGGGACCTGACGGTGGGGAATGCGGTGGTGAGTCACGCCGGCTTCACGCTGGCGGTGGGAGGCACGGTGGATCCCGGGGAAACCCCCGGGTCGGTGAATCTGGCCGCGGGAACCCGGGTCCAGGACATCACCACCGCCCTCCACGAACTCGGCGCCAACGCCCGGGAGATCGGGGCGATCCTGGAGGGGTTGAAGCAGGCAGGAGCGCTGTCGGCCGAGGTGGTGGTCCGATGACCGGCCCCATCGGGGGGCCGGGACGCCCCCCCACCGACCTCCTGGAAGCGCTCAGGAGTGGCCGGATCACCGGCGAGGAGCGGAAGCAGGCCGTGGCGAAGCTGGTGGACTCCACCTTCCTGGAGGAGCTCTTCCGGTCCCTTCGCTCCACGGTGGAAGAAGGAGGAGCCATGGGTGCCGGAGAGAGCGCGGCCGGATTCCTGGGGATGATGGACCAACACCTGGCCGAGGCGGCTTCGCACCGCATGCGGCTGGGCTTCGGAGCCCGGATGATGGGCTCGGAACCGGCCCCCGA
>CAYQVI010000215.1:4375-6262 GCA_964420725.1 uncultured Gemmatimonadaceae bacterium
GTCCGGAAGTGTCCTGAACCGGCAGATCTGATATGGCCTCCCTGGGAAGCATTCTCTCCATTGCGAACACGGCCCTCCGGTCGAGCCAGCAGGCCGTCTCGGTGACGGCCCACAACCTGGCCAATGCGGAGACCGAGGGGTATTCCCGCCAGCGCGCCGTCATGGGCGAGGGGTTCCCCACCTACACCCCGGAAGGGGCCTACGGCACCGGGGTGCGGGTGCTGGATGTTGCAAGGATCCGGGACGAATACACGAACACCACCGTCCGGAGGGAGACCTCCCTCCAGCAGCAGTACAGCACCCGGAGCGAGGTACTGAACCGGGTGGAGTCGCTCCTGTCGGAGCCCGGCGAGACGGGGATCGCCGCCGGACTGGACCGGTTCTTCTCGGCCTGGAGCGACCTGGCCACCAACCCCACCAGCGGGGCCGCCCGCACCGTCCTCCGGGACCAGACAGTGGACCTGGCCGATCGCATCCAGCGGATGGGTCAGGGGCTGGAGCAGCTCCGCCTGGAGTCCACGGAACGCCTGGAGCTCTCTGTCGCCCGGATCAACGACATCGCCGAGGGTGTGGCGGGACTGAATCGGGACATCGTCGCCGCCGAGAGCGGCGGGAACACCGCTGGAGACCTCCGGGATGCCCGGGACCGGCTCCTGGACGAGCTTTCCGGGCTCACCCCCATCACCGTGACCCAGCGCCAGAACGGCAGCGTGGGGGTCCTGGTCTCGGGGGTGACGCTGGTGGACGGGGCGAACCATGGCCGGATGAGGCTGGGGATCCAGGGCGGACAGGCAGGGCTGACGCTGGTGGGGCGCCCGGGAATCCTCCCGGAGAGCGGGGGGAGCACCGGCGCCCTCCTGGACCTGACGAATGGCGATCTTCCCCAGGCCCGGGCTTCCCTGGACCTGCTGGCCCGGTCGCTGGTGGAGGATGTCAACGCCCTCCACCGCACCGGGACGAATGCCGCCGGTGACACCAACGTGGACTTCTTCGATCCGGCGGGGATCACCTCCACCTCGCTCCGGATCTCGGACGCCATCCGGGCCGATGCTGGAGCCATTGCCACGTCCACCGCTGACGGGCTGGGGAATCCCCGCCCCGGTGCCAACGATGTGGCCCTCTCCCTGGCCGGAATGCGGGATCGGACCCTCACAGGGACGGGGATGACGCCGGACGCCAGCGTGCGGACGCTGGTGTCGGAGGTGGGGGTTTCACTACGTTCAGCCCTCGACCGGGCCTCGGTGCACCGCACCCTGGGTCAGCAGGCGGAACTTCAGCGGGCCAGCATCAGCGGCGTCTCCACCGACGAGGAGATGACCAACCTGATCCGGTTCCAGGCAGCCTACGCGGCCGCCGCCCGCATCGTCACGGTGGCCGACGAGATGATGGAGGCCATCCTCCGTATGTAGTCTTCCACCATGATCCCACGCGTCCCAGGGAGGCCACGATGTTGATCCTCAGCCGGCGTCCAGGAGACGCGGTGCTCATCGATGGCGGGATCCGCCTGGTCATCGTGGGGGTGGAGGGGGGAACGGTCCGTCTCGGGATCGAGGCCCCCCGGGGACTGGGAATCGTCCGGGAGGAGATCGCCACCCGGATCGCCGAGGAGAACAAGCGGGCCGGCGCCCTCCCCCAGGACCGCTCCTGGCTGGAGACTCTGGGAGGGCCCCGCCCGCCCTCCGCCACCGGGGAAGGGACCCCCGAAGCCACCTGACCCCCTCTTCCGCTACCGGGTCAACCCCGGGATCTCCAGCTCCACCTGCACCACCCCCTTCGTCTCCCGCATCCGCACGGCTCCGCCGTCCCGCACCAGGATGCCGCTGATCAGGCGGAGTCGCTGCCGCAACGAGGGTCCCTGATCGCTCCGGGTGGGATCCGAATGTCCTC
>CAYQVI010000216.1:0-6233 GCA_964420725.1 uncultured Gemmatimonadaceae bacterium
GGGGCTCATGGCCCAGAAGGCCCAGGAGTACGGCTCCCACGACAAGACCTTCGAGATCGCCGCCCCCGGCACCGTGCGGATCGTCGACGCGGGGGGAGCGGTCCTCCTGGAGCACCGGGTGGAGGAGGGGGACATCTGGCGGGCCTGCCAGACGAAGGACGTGGCCATCCGGGACTGGGTGAAGCTGGCGGTGGCCAGGGCCCGGGCCACCGGGGCCCCCGCCGTCTTCTGGCTGGACCGGGACCGGGCCCACGACGCCCAGTTGATCCGGAAGGTGGAGCTCTACCTGGAGGAACACGACACCCGCGGGCTGGAGATCCACATCCTCTCTCCGGTGGAGGCCATGCGGGTCTCCCTGGAGCGGATCCGCCGGGGCGAGGACACGATCTCCGTGACGGGGAATGTGCTCCGGGACTACCTCACCGACCTCTTCCCCATCCTGGAGATCGGCACCAGCGCCCGGATGCTCTCCATCGTGCCGCTGCTCAACGGCGGAGGGCTCTTCGAGACCGGGGCCGGGGGGTCGGCACCCAAGCACGTGCAACAGTTCGAGAAGGAGGGGCACCTGCGGTGGGACTCGCTGGGGGAGTACATGGCGCTCTCGGCCTCCCTGCAGCACCTGGGAGAGACCTTCGGCAACCCCGGGGCGCTGGTCCTGGGGGATGCCCTGGACGCCGCCACCGCCCGTTACCTGGAGAACTCCCGCTCGCCGGCCTACCGGGTCCACGAACTGGACAACCGGGGAAGCACCTTCTACCTGACCCTCTACTGGGCGGAGGAGCTGGCCCGACAGACTGCGGATCCCGCCCTGGCGGAGCGCTTCGCCCCGGTGGCCGCCGCCCTGGGGGAGAACGAGGCCCGGATCCTGGCGGAGCTGGATGCAGCCCAGGGGTCCCCCCAGGAGCTGGGAGGCTACTACAAGCCCGATCCGGCCCGGGCCGCCGCCGCCATGCGTCCCAGCGCCACCCTGAACGGGATCATCGAAGGGATGCACCCGACCTGAGCCACCCGCCCCCCCGGGGACCCTGTATCCCGGGGGGTGCGGCTCCTCAGGAGAGCCGGAGCCGTCTCGCCGCCTGGGGGGGAGCGGGAAACTCTGCGATACAGACCCGGTTCTTCCCCCCCTGCTTGGCGCTGTACATCGCGCAGTCGGCGGCGTGGAGGAGCCGTTCCAGATCGGGGTTGCGGGGGTCATGCTCCGACGAGGCCACCCCCAAGCTCACGGTGACCGGGACCCGGCATCCGTGGTTGTCCAGGGAGATCGCCGCCACCGCCTCCCTGACCCTCTCCGCCAACCGAGCCGCCTCCACCGCCCCCGAGGAGGGGAGCAGGACCACGAATTCCTCCCCGCCCCAGCGGGCCACCGCATCCAGCGGACGCAGGACCGCGGAGCAGGCATCCGCCACGGCGCACAGGACCCGATCTCCTAACTGGTGGCCGTGCACGTCGTTCACCTGCTTGAAGTTGTCCACATCCAGGATCACCAGCGCCAACGGCGTGCCCCCGTGTGCCGCCCTCTGGAACTCCGCCTCAGCCAGGGAGATCCAGCGACGGCGATTGAAGAGCCCCGTGAGCAGGTCGGTGTTGGCCAGTTGATGGGCCTCGCTCCGGGCGGAGTCCAGGTTCCGGAGGAGCGTCATCAACGCCACCGAAACCGGGGTGGCCACGGCCACCGGTACGATGGACGCGATGACCAGCGATTCCAACCAGATCTCGTCTCCCCCCTCCAGGAAGGTCACCGCCAGGATGGTGAGCAGGAGGGAGCCGAGGACGCTGGCCGCCACGATGGACGCCTCGGCCCGCCCCTTCCCCAGTCCCAGGAGAACCGTTGCCAGGAGGTTGGATGCTCTCATGATTGCCAGTGTCGGGCATCGGACACCGCAGCTTGAGCCTCCCCCCGGCGCATGGATCTACCCCGGAAGGGCTCCGTCACCCCCGGGGCTGGGGGACCCGTAGGCCCCCACTCCCCGGCGGGGGCGCCCCCGGTCGGGAGCCGGACTCCACGGCCTGGAGGGTTCCACCTCCGGGAGGCCGGCGGGACGATGCACCGCCAGTCGGGTGGCTGCGATCCGGACGATGGGACAGCCACCCTCTCTCATCTCGTTGAGCGCCCGGACCACCCCCGGGACGGCAGGCTGGTAGTCGTCCCAGATGATGAGCCCCGTGGGCGAGACCATCTCCAGCGCCCGCCGGCTGTCGTGGAGGACGTCCTCGTACTCGTGGGATGCATCCACGAACACCAGGTCCCAGGGGCCGTCCAGGGTGGCGTAGTCCAGCCTGCGGCTGTTCACCCGGTGCTGCCGGATCCGGTGGTCGTACTCCGGGCCTTCGAAGGCCAGACCCACGACCTCGTCCACCCACGGATCATGGACCATCTCGTCGGCAGGAAGATCCACCGTCTCGATGGTGGCCTCCGGGACCAGGTCCGCCAGGAGCCGGGTGGTGGTTCCCGTGAAGGTGCCGAACTCGAAGATCCGACGGGGCTGCAACCAACGGCAGATGGCCGCCAGAACCAGGCGCTCGCCGTAGGGGAGTTCGAAGTGGTGGGCCACATCCGGCGTGACGGCCACCGCCGATCCGTGCACCTGCGGAAAGAGGGTCCCCAGGTACTCCACTGGGAGTGCGCTCTGCTCCAGCCAGGAGAGGTGGTTCAGCACATGGCGCCCCCGTGCCGAGCGATCCTTCATCCGCATCATCCGCAGTCCCGCCATTACGATCTCGAGCCCGGTCCCGATCATTGCGCACCTCCTCTCCAGGGTGGACACGCAATCTGGACGGACCCTGCGACACTACCCCTCCGGTACCCTCTCCATCCGGGCCACCAGCCGGGCCACCTCCTCCGCCTCCCCCCCCACGGCCAGGGCCAGCATGAGGAGCACCCGGGCCCTCTGGGGGTTCAGGGGACCGGCCCCGGGGATGAAGGGGCGACCGGGGTCCACCGGGGTGGTCCCCACGGGGACCCGCCCCGCGCCGGCCCGGCTGCTCACCAGGACCACCACCCCTCCCTCCGCCGCCCGACGGGCGGCGCTCCCCAGCTCCGCCGGCAGGTTCCCCCGTCCCACGCTGGCCAGGACGATCCCACGGGCCCCCGCCGCCACGAAGGCGTCCACCGCGGTGCCGTCGGCGCCTCCGAAGGCGTAGGCGATGTCCACCCGGGGCAGTGCCTCCACCCCCCCCAGATCCACGTGCAGTCGCTGGGGATCCCCGGTGTGGTGGAAGCGGATCTCATCTCCCTCCACCACGCCCACCGGTCCCCCGGCCGGAGCGGAGAAGGCGTCCAGCCGGGAGGTATGGGCCTTCACCACATCCCCTGCCCCGAAGACCTGATCGTTCATGGCCACCAGCGTACCCCGCTCCCGGGCGGCGTCCCAGGCGGCCAGCCTCACGGCGGCCCTCAGGTTGGCGGGCCCCTCGGGGGACACCACCGTGGGGGGACGCATGGCCCCGGTGAGGACCACGGGGCGGGGGTCATCCACGGTGAGGTGCAGGAAGAGAGCCGTCTCCTCCAGGGTATCGGTCCCGTGGGTCACCACGATGCCATCCAGCTCCGGCCGCTCCCGGAACAGGGCGGTGATGCGCCTGGAAAGGGCCAGCCAGTGCGCCGGGGTGATCTGACTGGAGCCCACATTGGCGAACTGCTCCACCGTGAGGGTGGCGATCTCCTGGATCCCCGGAACCCCCTCCACCAGTTGCTCCACCGAGAGGGCCCCCCCGGCTCCCCGGGAGGCGATGGTGCCGCCGGTGGCGATGACGTGGACCCGGGGAAGCTCTCCCGCTCCCTCCTGGGCCGCTGCGGAGAGGGGGGCGGAAGCCCCAAGGGCGGCCAGGAGCAGCAGCCCCCCCACCGACCCCCGAGGAGGACTCAACGCTCCCTCCCGGGAAGCCCGGTCACCGCACCCTCCACCGGGGGACCGTCGGGCCCCCACTCCACCCCCTGCCGGTCCCACCCCCCCCGATCCGCAGCGGCGGCATAGCTGCTCCGGGCAAAGCGGAGGATCTCCGCATCGGGATCCGGAGAGTGGCGCACCGCCTCGTACGGCAGGGCGAACTCCCCCAGCCCCTGGAGCCAGTAGGCGGCGTCCGGTTCCACCCGGGCCTCGGCGAACCCCTCCGGTCCCGGATAGGCATAGGAGTAGAAGATGGGCTCCGGATGGGCGTCGCCTCCCGGCCAGAAACCCAGGCTGCTCACCTCGTGGGAGTATGCCTCCCGGGCCACGTCGTCCGGGAGGTTGGGGATCCCCCCCGGGTGCGTCGGCGCCGTCCGGCCACTGAAGCGGGTCACAGCCAGGTCGAAACTCCCCCAGAAGAAGTGCACCGGGCTGCACTTCCCGGTGAACTCCGCCCGGAAGACCTCCATGACCCGGGCCGACGAGGACAGTACCCTCCAGAAGGCCTCGGCGGCCTCCGGGTCGTAGCTGGCGTGATGATGGTCCTGGGCAAAGGGGGTGGCGTCCTCCACCTCATTGGGGGCGGGGTGGATCCGGGTTCCCGCCCCCAGGGCGTCCAGGTGCCCCATGAGATCCCGATGGAAGTCCGCCACGGAGCGGGGGCGGAGTTCCACCGTCCCCTCTCCCCCTCCACTGGTCTGGATCACCAGTCGGTGCGCCAGGAAGTCGAAGAGGAGCTCGAAGGTCCCCCCGGCCATGGGGATGGGGCGGGTGGTGAGCCCCCGGGAGGTGAGGTGCAGCGCCACATGCCAGGAGTGGTTCACCCAGGGGGCACGGGCCGTCCGGACCTTTCCCACGATCTGGGTCCACCGGTGGAGGGTGTGGGCCGTGTCCTTCCACGCCTCCCAGGGGAGGGGTGGCCAGGCGTGGGGGGAAGGGACGGGGGCGGGAGGGGACGCTTCGGGGGGCATGACGGCACTCCGGACGTGGGGGGAAGGACTCTCCCAAGCTGCCCCTCCGGTGCGGGACTCCGCAAACCAGTCGAGGACAGGCCGTCCCTCCATGACGGTGGGTGACGGGCCGGAGCCGGATCCTGCGCACCGTAGGCGTCCACATCCACCTTCGCGCCCCCCTGCAGAGACACACCATGGCCCGGTTCCACGGCGGCTCACCCCTCCCCCGGCTCACCTCCCTCCTCCTCCTGGGCTCCACCCTCCTCCTGTGGGGGTGCGGAGGAGACTCCCCCACGGACCCCGGCCAGGAGGGAGGCGACACCACCGGCGGCTTCATGACCGCCCGCATCGACGGGGCGGAGTGGCGCTCCTTCACCCCCCCCACGGTGACCTTTGCCTCCAACGCCATGGGCTTCGCCGGCGTGGCCGCAGAGGGCACCACCATCAGCATCGGGCTCGTCCCCGACGGCCCCGGGACCTATGCGGTGGGGCCCGGCTTCCCCACCAACATGAACGTGGCCCGCACCGGGTCGGTGTGGCAGGCGGCGGTTACCCGGGGGAGCGGGAGCGTCACCTTCATCACCTTCACCGACCGCGGGGCCACCGGGACCTTCAGCTTCGTGGCCCCCGCTGCCACCGGAAACACCACCGGCACCACCCGGACGGTGACGGAGGGGAGGTTCACCCTGGTGTTCTGATCGGACCGATGCGTGAGGTCGTCCCGGGGCTCCCGGGGAGGTCCACGCTGACGCTTCCGGGAGGGGCCTGCGGGGCGGCACCCGGGGGGGGCATACCGCTCCGCCCGGGTTTCCCTACATTCTCCTCCATGATCTCTGTATCCAACATCGGCAAGTCCTACGGGGACCGGGTCCTCTTCGCGGGAGGCTCCTTCCAGCTGAACGCCGGCGAGCGTTACGGACTGGTGGGGGCCAACGGCTCCGGGAAGACCACCCTCCTGAGCATCCTCAGCGGCGACATGGAGGCCACGGAGGGATCGGTCTCCATTCCGAAGCGCCTCCGCCTGGGGGTGCTCCGCCAGGACCAGTTCCTCTACGACGACGAGCCCATCCTGGGGGTGACCCTGATGGGGAACCCCGAGTTGTGGAACGCCATGGTGGAGAAGGAGGAGATCCTGGCGAATGCGGCGGAGCACTTCGACTCCGACCGCTTCTCGGAGCTGGAGGAGACGGTGCAGCGACTGGACGGCTACACCGCCGAGGCCCGGGCCGCCGTCATCCTGGAGGGGCTTGGGATCCCCGAGGCGCAGCACCGGAACTCCATCCGGACCCTCTCCGGGGGCTTCAAGCTCCGGGTGCTGCTGGCCCAGGTGCTGGCCGCCAACCCGGACGTGCTCCTCCTGGACGAGCCCACCAACCACCTGGACATCCTCTCC
>CAYQVI010000217.1:0-6216 GCA_964420725.1 uncultured Gemmatimonadaceae bacterium
TGAGCTCCACCCCGAACTCCCGGTCCAGCCGCTCCTGGATGATCTCCATGTGGAGGAGCCCCAGGAAGCCGCACCGGAAGCCGAACCCCAGCGCCGTGGAGGTCTCCGGCTCGTACTGGAGGGATGCATCGTTCAGGCGGAGCTTCCCCAGGGCGTCCCGGAGGTCCTCGTAGTCGTCCGAGTCGGTGGGGTAGAGCCCGGCAAAGACCATGGGCCGCACCTCCTGGTACCCGGCGAGGAGCTCCGTGGCCTTCCGGTCGGCGTCCAGGATCGTGTCCCCCACACGGGTGTGGGCCACATCCTTGATGGCCGCCACCAGGTACCCCACCTCCCCCGGCCCCAGCTGCTTCGTCTTCACCTTCTCCAGCTGACGGTACCCCACCTCGGTCACATCGTAGACCGCATTCACCGCACCGAAGGTGATCCGGGTCCCGGGGGTCACCACCCCGTCCACCACCCGGATGGAGGGGACCGCCCCCAGATACTTGTCGTAGTACGAATCGAAGATCAGGGCCCGGAGAGGTGCATCCGCATCGCCGATGGGAGGGGGCACCCGCTCGATGATGGCCTCCAGGATGTCCTCGATTCCCAGCCCCTCCTTGGCAGAGGCCCGGATGATGGAGTCGGGATCGATGCCCAGCAGGTCGCCCAGTTCATCGGCCCGACGGTCGGGCTCGGCTCCGGGGAGGTCGATCTTGTTCAGGACCGGAATGATCTCCAGACCGGCATCCATTGCCAGGAAGAGGTTCGAAAGGGTCTGCGCCTGCACCCCCTGACTGGCATCCACCACCAGGATCGCCCCTTCACATGCGGCGAGTGAACGGGACACCTCGTAGGTGAAATCCACGTGCCCCGGGGTGTCGATGAGGTTCACCTCGTACATCTGGCCATCCCGGGCCCGGTAGTCCATGTGGATGGCATGGAGCTTGATCGTGATTCCCCGTTCGCGCTCGAGTTCGTTGTTGTCCAGCACCTGGGCACGCATGTCCCTGCGATCCAGGGCACCCGTAGCCTCCAGGAGTCGATCCGCGAGGGTCGACTTCCCGTGGTCGATGTGTGCGACGATGCAGAAGTTGCGGATGTTCGAGGTGAGCACGGAGGGGTCCTGCCCGGAGACGGATGATCCTGCCCGGATGATGGTGCCGGCGGAGGAGGGAAGTTAACCGGCGGCATTGGGCGGATCAATCGAACCAATCAGTGGAGGCGGTCCAGGTGATTCCATTCTTTGTGGGGGTGTACGGCACCCCGGCGGCGCACGGTTCCTCCAGTCTGTCCCCCTCCGTCCGGAGGAGTCCGGGTGACAGGCTCACCAGGAGGACCCGGGGCATTCGGGACGTCGTGTGTCGGGCCTCCCTGATCCTGTCCCTGGGGGGGTGCGAGATCCCCACCGATCTGCCGGCATGGGACTCCACCTGGGAGATCCCGGGGGACAGTGTCCGCCTCGAGATGTCGGGGCTCCTCCCGGAAGGAGTCTCCCAGGAGGGGGACTCCACCTTTGTGGTCACCCCCCCCTCCTTCGTGGTGCGGGCGGCTCTCGCCGACCTCTGCGCCTTCTGTGCAGCGCTGGGGGGCATCGTCGTCCCGAAGCCGGCCATCCAGGGGAGCTTCCTGGGCCACGGCGCCCTTCCCCGGGACGTGCTGGGGGTCACCCTGCGTTCCGGAACCGTGGACTTCCGGGTGACCAACGGCCTGGGCTTCGACCCGATCCGACCGGGGGGAGCGGCCCGGGGGAGCCTTCGACTGGTGCTCCGGAGCCACCCGGACGGCCGGATCCTGGCGGACACCCTCCTCTCCGGTGCCCGATATGCCCTCCCCCCCGGGGGGTCGCTTCTGGTGACCATCCCCCTCCGGCCCGGCGAGGTGGGATCCGGGGTGGTGGGCGAGGTGGGGTTCGACTCCCCCGCCGGGAATCCTGCCCCCATCCGGGGAACCGATGCCTTCCAGGTGGAGGTGGCCCCCGGGGCGCTGCGGCTCTCGGAAGCCCGGGTGGATGCCCGGGGGAGGACCCTGGACCCCACCTCGGTGGCGCTGGGATCGGGAGAGCTCGACCAGGGGATCATGGACCGGATGCAAGGGGGGCGGCTCCGCCTCTTGATCGACAATCCCTTCGGGGTGGGAGCGGACCTCCTGGTGCGCCTGGAGGCCCCGGGGCGGGCGGCGGTGCAGAGGGAGATCCGGGTGGCGCCGGAGGGAGGGGCGTCCGGGCTGGACTACTCGGGGGAGGAACTCCGTGGGTTCCTGGGCCGGGAGGGAGCCCGGTGGACCGTGCAGGGGGTGGTGGACCCCCAGGCGGCCCCGGTCTCGATGCGCCCCGGAGACGCCGCCGTGGTCCGGGGATCCTTCCTCCTCACCCTGGCCGTGGGGGGTTGAGGATGCACCTCTTGCGAAGTGTTTCCCTGGTGGGCGCCCTGCTTGCGGCCGCCCCCCCGGGGTCCGCCCCCCTCCAGGGGCAGCTTCCAGCCGCGTCTCCCGCCACGGCGGGGATGGCAGGATCATCCATGGCCGCAGCACGGGGTGCCGCAGCGCTGGGCATCAACCCCGCTGCCCTGGCCCTCCCCTCCGGACGGGAGTGGTCGCTGATCCTTCCCTCCGCCTCCCTGCTCACCGGGCTGGACCCGGTGACCGGGGGGGATCTCGGGGGCCGCTCCGGCGAGACGCTCTCCCGGGAGGAGCGGATGGAGTGGCTGGAGCGGATCGCTGCGGCTGGGAGGCAGCGGGGGCAGGTGGGGGCCGAGCTCACCGCACTGTCCTTCGCCATGGGCTCCCTCGGACTCCAGGTCAGCAGCGTCGCAGCGGGGTTGACCCGGCTGGGTCCGGACGCGGCAGAGCTCCTCCTCTTCGGGAACGCCGGCCTCACCGGGGAGGCGGGGGACTTCCAGTTGGCGGGCTCGTCGCTGGACCTGGGGGTCTATACCACCGTGGCGGCGACCCTGGCCCTCCCGGTGGCGCTCCCCCCGGGACGATGGGGCGATCAGGCCATGGGGGTGGCCGCCACCGTGAAATACACCGAGGGGAATGTGCTCCTGGTGGGACGGGACGGTGGGAGCGTCCTCCGGGGAACGCCGGTGGAGGTGGAGCTCCGCTTCCCGGTGATCCAGAGCGACTCCACACTGGCCCCCGGGCGGAACGGAGGGGGGGTGGGGATGGACCTGGGGGTGGCGTGGGAGGGTGGACCCTGGTCCGCGGGACTCCTGGTGGAGAACCTCTTCCACACCTTCCGGTGGGACCAGGAGGGGCTGATCTACCGGCCCGGAGAGGCGCTCTTCGATGCTGGAGACACCACCTCGGACTTCGACCCGAGGCCCCTGGAGGGAGCCCCCCCGGGGCTGGGAGCGCTGGTGGAGGAGCTTCGTTTCCGCCCCCGCCTGGGGGTCGGGGTGTCCCACGGGGAGGGAACGGCCACGGTCCTCACCGCCTCGATCCAGCAACAGTTCGGCGAGGGGATCCACCTGGCTCCCCGGAGCGTGGTGGGAGTTGGAGTGCAGTATGCCCCCACCCCCATCCTCCCCCTGCGGGGGGGGGTGGCCCGGGTGACGGATGGCTGGCGGGGATCGGTAGGAGGTGGACTGAGGCTGGGCGCAGTGGAACTCCAGGGGGCGGCCATGATCCAGCGCGGTAGCGCCGGGAGCGCCACCCTGGTGTCGGTGGGACTCCAGGTGGGCGGCCGCTGAAGTTCAGTCCCGGCTCACCCCGGATCCGGTGGGGGCGGCCTCCGGGGGGGCGGGGACGCCGGGGGAGGACTGCTCCGGGGCGGAGGTGAACTCCGGGCCGGCGGCGGGCTGGAACTCCGGGGCGGCGGCGTGCTCCGGGCCGGGGGCGGACTGGAGCTCCGGGGCGGAGGTGTGCTCCGGGCCGGGGGCGGGCTGGAACTCCGGGTGGAGGGCGTGCTCCGGGCCGGAGGCGGACTGGAACTCCGGGTGGAGGGCGTGCTCCGGGCCGGAGGCGTGGACGGACTCCGCGTGGAGGGGGTCTCCCGGGTGGAGGGCGTGCTCCGCACCGGGGGCGTGGCAGGGGTCCGCGTGGACGGGGTTCCCCGGGTGGAGGGGCTCGCCGGGGGGCTCTGCCGGGTGGACGGAGTCGCCGGCCTCCGTTCCAGGCTGGGCATCTCCCGGGTGCTGGAGGGGCGGGACCCGGGGGCCGCACCCTCGCTCCGACCCGGAGGCCGGATCTCCGAGGGACGCCGGGAGGGGGCACCCACCCCGGGGGCCGCATCGGGACTCCGCCGCACCGGCGCCTGGGGGTCTCCCGATCCAGGGGTGACCCGTCGCTCCAGCGGGGGGAGTGCCCGACCGGTGAGGTCCCGCTCCCGGATCAGTGGAACCGACGACTCTCCGCGACCCCTCTCCTTGAAGGTAAAGCGGCTGAGCCCCGGGGCCGGGGGCCGCACGAAGACCACCCGGTCGCCCCGGTAGCGGTAGGCCGGGTAGTAATACGGGTCGTTGTAGACCACCACCCGGAAGTCCAAGCAGGCGGCCAGGTAGGGATTCCACGACGTGAAGGGCCTGAAACCGTGGCAGTCGTAGCAGAGGAACCGGGGATACTCATACTCCCGCCCCACGTGGTAGCTGGTGAAGTCCAGTGCGTAGGGGACGTATTCCCAGTCCGGGATCAGCGCCACCACGTAGTCGTCCATGGCCTGGTAGGGATCCCGATAGACCTGGCGCCCCACCTGGTACAGATCCCACCCGCCCTCGTACGGGGAATAGCGGAACCGGGAGAAATCGAAGGGCTCCGGCGAGGCGATGGCGAAGAAGTACCCCATCCCCGGGTCGTCCTGAACGAACCAGTAGGTGGAGCGGGGGAAGAGGAGACGGTAGTCCCTGCGGCCCCTCACCCAGTCCACCTCTCCCGGGGTTCCGGGGCTCAGGAGCTGCACCGTCCCGTTGGTATCGATGTGGAAGATGGCCACGTAGGCATCGTCCGAGACCCGATAGTAGATCCGAGCCCTGTCCCCCCGTTCCAGCACCGGTTCGTCCCCCCGGTCGATCCAGACCCGCACCTCCAGCTCCCGCTCCTGACCCGCCACATCTCCACCCATGACCGACCCGAAGAGGGGCGCGAGGAGGGTGACGAAGGCGAGAACCAGGGGGACCGGGGTGTGACGCATGGGTCTGTGCTCTCCTCGGTGAGCAATGGACGGGGATCTCGCACCCGATGAACGTTACATCAACCGTGCCAGACTCCGGGAGCCCCGGCTGGAGGGGCCGAGCCTCCCGTGGGACGGGGGAATCCCCCCGTGGCCGCCGCCGGAGGGCGCACCCGGACCGGCACTCCCGCCGTCCTTGTCCGGGGACAGCCCCGCCCCTGGGGGGGACACATTGCCGGAACCCGCCGCCTTCCCCTACCTTGCCTCCTTCCCATGCGAGAACGCAACGACACCCCACCCCGCCCGGATCTCCTCGATCCTGCCTCGCTGTCCCGGATCGGGGGCATCGAGTTCATCGCCCGGAAAGTGGTGGAGGGGTTCCTCATGGGGCTCCACCGATCGCCTCACCGGGGCTTCTCCGCCGAGTTCGCGGAGCTTCGCATGTACCAGCCCGGCGACGATCTCCGCTACATCGACTGGCGGATGTTCGGGCGCTCGGACCGCTACTATGTGAAGCAGTTCGAGGAGGAGACCAACCTCCGGGCCTACGTCCTGATGGATGTGAGCGGCTCGATGGGATGGAGTTCGTCTCCCGGAAACCTTCCCTCGAAGCTGTGGTACGCCCGGCACCTGGCCGCGGCCCTCTCCCTGGTCCTCCTCCGACAGGGAGACTCGGTGGGGCTGGTGACCTTCCACGGAAAGGTGGTGGACCGGGTGGCCCCAAGGGGCGGCCGGAAACAGTGGAGTGAACTCCTCCGGCACCTGGAAGCCGCGGCCCCCGGGGGGCAGACGGAACCCCACCATGCGCTCCGGGAGATCGCCACCCGGCTGCGCCGCCGGGGGCTGGTGGTGCTGCTGTCGGACCTCCTGGCCGACCCTGAGGCCACCCGGCTGGCGCTGCGATTCCTCCGGCACCGGGGCCATGAAGTCCTGGTGATGCACCTTGTGGATCCCGGGGAACGGGAGCTCCCCGCCGGGGGTGACGTCCGATTCTTCGACCCCGAGACCGACGAGGAGCTGCTGGTGAGTGTGGCAGACCTCCGGAGCCAGTACCGCGACGCGGTGAGCAGCGCCCTCCTGGAGTGGGAGCGATCCCTCCGCCCCCACGGGATCGACTACGTGGTGGTGGA
>CAYQVI010000218.1:0-4433 GCA_964420725.1 uncultured Gemmatimonadaceae bacterium
GGGTCGTTCCGCCAGGGGGTGAGGCGGTGGAAGAAGCTGCTCTCCGCCCAGGTGAATCCCCCTCCCCGCTCGGTGACCACGAACCCGCCCCGGGCGTTGGCCACCACGTTGGACCAGGGGGCCGGGGGGAGGTCGTGCCCCTTCACCCGGACGAGGTAGTCCCCCTCGGGGGTGAATCCGCCGGTCCCGTTGTCCAGGCGGAGGGGGGGATCGTCCATCGTCTCCAGGGGAGGGCTCGTGGGGGGCGATACTGCCGCCACAGCGGCCCCGGCCGGGACCCGCCCCCCGTCCGCTCCTGCCACCGGGGATGATCCCCCCCCGATCACCAGAGCGTCCCCGCTCCCTGGGACCGGAGGCTTCATCACTCCACCCCCGCCGGTCCGGGCCACCACCCGCTCCCGGGCCCCCCTCGGCCCCTCCTCCGCCTGCCGGAGCAGCCGGATCAGCGGCCGCCCGTCGGAGGGGATCCGCACCCGGGCGGTGGCCTCGATCATGAGCCGTTCCTCCCGGCTCATCTGATCCCCCCGGAGGGCGTGGATCGCCCCCTGCCCGGCGCCACCCCCCACATCCCCCACCGTGTGGCGGCTCTCCACGATTCGCTCCTGGAGCTCCTGCAAGTAGGACGACGACTGGAGGTTCAACACCACCAGATCCACCGCCAGCCCCCGGCGCCGGAGATACTGGTGGGCCGCAAAGAGCCGCCTCAGGGTGGGGAGCCCGTCGGTGGAGTCGATGGTGGTGAGGAGGATGGGGTGGTCCCCGGAGATGCCGTGGGCCCAGAGGAGGGGCTGGGGGGCCGCCCCCTCCCTCCGCTGTTCTGCGGTGGGTCGGAGGCTCCCCCCGCCGTGCAGCGGGAAGAGGAGGAAGCCCGCCAGCTCCTGGAAGGCGGCGGCGTCCGCCGGGGTCAGGTCCAGCTCCCGGAGCTCCGCCTGCTGCGTGATCCACGCCAGGTCCAGCGCCCGGCGCCCGGCGTGCTGGTTGTGGTAGCGGTCCGCCAGTTCGAAGGTGCGCTCCACCGAGTCCGCCACCAGGGTGGTGAAGGCCAGGGAGCGGGACTCCCCGGGCTCCAGCCGGATCCGGGTCCGCAACGAGAAGATGGGGTCCAGCACCGCCCCCACCGTCCCCGACAGGGGGCCCGGCGCATCCATGGCCGCCGGGTTCCGGGTGGTGCGACCCCGCCCCAGGAATCGGGCCCGGTCCGTCTCCCAGCTCAGGGGGCCCACCTCCCCCCGGTCGGCGCTCACCACATGCACCCCCCATAGACGGGGCTCATGCTGCGAGCGGGGGCGCCGGGTGGCGGTGATGGAGGCACACCAGTCGTGCCACTCCGTGGTGACGAAGAGGTTCGAGAAAGCCCGGTGCGCCCGGTCGGCATCCACCCGGTTCAGCACCACCTCACCGTAGGTGGTGAGCTCCAGCTCCGCCGTGGTCCGCCCCCGGTTCGTCAGGGTCACGTTCCGGACCTTCGCCATGTCCTCCGGCACCACCACGATCTCGGTCCGGGTCTCGATCTCCCCGTCCCTCCGGTGGTACTCCACCCGGTCGGTGGCCAGGAGCGCCCGGTACTCGTCCGCCGGTACGCAGAGGGGCTGGTGGGCCGCCGACCAGATCCGGTTCCTCCCCACATCCCGTACGTAGCAGAACTGGCCGCTGTCGTCGGTGGTCCCATCCGCCCGCCAACGGGTCAAGCCGATGTCGCCGTGACGGGTGTAGCCCCCCCCGGCGTGGGTCACCATGGCGGTGAACGAGGCCCTTCCCAGGAGGGCCACCCGGGGACGTGGGGAGTCGGGATCGGTGAACTCCCGCACCACCGGGCGGGCGAACTCCGGCTCCGGAAGGGCGTCCTCAGGCCGGGCCCGCTGCGTCCGCTGGAACACCTGCCCTCTGGGAAGCCGTTCCTGCAGAAGGAGTTCCGCGGCCCGGACCATGGGATCGGCGTGGAAGCGTCGCTGCCACACCCCCCCCGTGAGGGCGTTGGTGAGGGCCACCAGCCCCATTCCCACGTGATGGGCCATGAAGGTGGCCACGACGGCATGGCTCCCGGACCCTTCCGGGCGGGTGTAGTCCAGCGAATCCCGGAAACCGTACTGCCCCAG
Organism: uncultured Gemmatimonadaceae bacterium; assembly: GCA_964420725.1. Classification (GTDB taxonomy): domain Bacteria; phylum Gemmatimonadota; class Gemmatimonadetes; order Longimicrobiales; family Gaopeijiaceae; genus CAYQVI01. The sequence goes on from CAYQVI010000218.1 coordinate 2,097, forward strand.
CGCCCCCAGCTTCTCCAGCGCCGTGAGGTTCCGCAGCGATGCGGTGGGAGCCACCTCCAGCGCCAGCAGCGAGGCGTACGGAGCGATGACCAGGTCCCGTCCCAGCCCCCGCTTCAGCGCCAGGTCCGGCACGCCGAAGGCCCGGTACTGGTAGGTGAACTCCCGGTCCCGGAGGTTGAAGGCCGCCTCGCTCATCCCCCAGGGGACCCGACGCTCCGCCCCGTAGGTGATCTGCCGCCGCACAGCCCCCTCCTCCCCCCGGTGCAGCACCGTGCCCCGGTAGGAGCGCATCACCAGCGGAGGCATGAGGTACTCGAACATGCTCCCGCTCCAGGAGATGAGGGCGCTCCCCCCCCCTCCTGCACGGGTGAGTGTCCGCCCCAGGCGGAACCAGTGCTCCGGCGGCACCTGGTCCCGGGCGATGGCGATGAAGCCCGCCAGCCGGGCCTCCGAGGCCAGAAGGTCGTAGTAGGAGGGATCCAGCATCCTCCGCTCCTCGTTCCAGCCAATGGAGAAGAGCTTCCGCTCCTGATCGAAGAGGAAGGTGAAGTCCGTCTCCTCCACGTACCGCCCCGCGCGCCGGGCCAGCATCCCCAGCCTGGCCGCCAGGTGGGCCTCCTGGCTTCGCCCATTCCCCCGGGAGTTCCTCCCCTCCTCCCGGCTCCGCTCCTCCCACCCTCGCACCCGGTCCAGGCTCCAGCGGATCCACCCCTCGATCTCCCGCCGGTGTCCCTCGTCCATGCGGGCCATGGACACCACCCGAAGCGCCTCCTCCAGGGGGGTGGAGATCCAGAGGGGGGTGTCCGGCGTCACCTCCCCCTCCACCGCCTTCCGAAGGGCCCCCCGGGCCTCCGCCAGGTGGTCCTCCAGCTCCCCGGCCAGACTCCGCTGCCTCCGGGGGCCGGCGGAGAGACGGCTGGCCTGCTGGCTGGCCACATCCACCCCTGCCAGGGTCGCCTCCCACTCCGTTCGCCAGATCAGGGGGCTCATGGCGGTGCGGAGGAGTCCCTGCCGTAGCGCCACCAGGTGCCCCACCAGGTTCCCGCTGTCCACAGTGGAGACGTAGGCGGGATCCAGCCTACGGAGGGGATCCAACCCGTACCAGTTGTAGAAGTGACCCCGGTGTCGGGGGAGGGCATCCAGCGAGTCGAAGGCCTTCTCCAGGCGATCCACCATCTCGGGGAGGGGGATGATCCCCAGGTCCCAGGCGCTCATGGTGGAGAGGAGCTGCAGCCCGATGTTCGTGGGGGAGGTCCGCATCGCCACCACCGGCTGCGGATTCTCCTGGAAGTTGTCCGGAGCCAGCCATCCGCTCCGCTCGTTGGCGAAGCGCTCGAAGAAGCGCCAATGAAGCACGGCGTACCGCATGGCCTGGGGGCGCCGGCTACGGGGGAGTCGGCGATCGGGAACGGTGGGCTCCTGTCCCGCCTGCCAGGCCACCACCGGGGCCAGGATCCAGAGGAGGAGGATGGGCCCCGCCGAGGCCAACGACACCAGCCAGGGCACCCCTCCCTCCCCCGCCAGTCCAAGGAGTAGGACCAGCAGCCCCCCCCCCAGCACCGACGCCGGGGCCATGGCCCGGGCGATGGTCCAGAGATCGCCTCCGGTGGTCCGCTCGGTTGTGGAGGAAGGGGTCCATTCCAGGAGGTGCCTCCGGGAGATCAGCACCCGCCAGAGGGTACGGAGCACCGCATCGGCAGAGACCAGCGCCTGGTGGGGGAGGAAGGCCAGGACCAGTCCGAACTGCTGGATCCCCGCTCCGGCATCCCGGAGGAGTGTGCCATAGTAGGCCCGGATGGAGCGCTCGGAGGGGGGAGGGAGGAGGCCAGGCAGAAGGGAGATGATCCAGGGCGCCGCCAGCGCCCCCAGTCCCACCAGGGTCCACCGCACCGGAGAGCCCGGGAGGACGAGCCACCCCGCCACCAGGAAGATCACCACCGCGATCTCCACCAGGCTGCGCCGGAGATTGTCCAGGATCTTCCAACGGGAAAGGGCCGTCAGCGGATTCCGCTCCCACCCGTCCACCCCCCGGACCCGGCGCCCCACCAGCCAGGGAAGGAGCTGCCAGTCTCCCCGGATCCAGCGGTGCTTGCGCCGGGTGTAGCTCAGGTAGCCCCCGGGGAAGTCGTCGTAGACCGACACCGAGGTGAGGAGCCCGGCCCGGGCGTAGTTCCCCTCGATGAGGTCGTGGGAGAGGAGGGAATTCTCGGGGAAGCGCCCCTCGGTGGCCGCCCGGAAGGCATCCACGTCGTAGATCCCCTTCCCGGTGAAGCTCCCCTCGCCGTAGAGGTCCTGGTAGAAGTCCGAGACGGCCGTGGTGTAGGGATCCACCCCCGG
>CAYQVI010000218.1:4533-6106 GCA_964420725.1 uncultured Gemmatimonadaceae bacterium
GCCTCCTCCCCCCGGATGAAGCGATTGAACTCCACCAGCTTCCCCCGCTTCCGCTCCCACCCCATCCACCTCTCCTCCCCCGGGTTCCAGAGCCGGGGCCGGAAGAGGAGGAAGAAGGGGCCGCCCTCCGGGGTACCATACGTCCGGTTCAGCCGGTCGATCCCCTCGGCCGCCACGTCGAGGACGGCCTGGTCTCCGGGCATCCCGGCGGCATCGGCATCGGTGAAGTCCCCCAGGATCCCGAAGTGCAGCGACGGGTCCTGGTTTGCCAGGAACTGGATCTCCAGGTGCTCCACAGCGTCCCGCACCGCACCAGGACCCTCCAGGAGGGTGGGGACCACCACGGCCGTGCGCAGGGAGGGGGGGATCCCTCCCTCCCGGACCAGGTCCAGCTCCGGGAGGCGCCGTGGCGGAAGGAAGGTGGTCACCACCTGGTTCATCGCCCGGACGGCGATGTCGCTGGCAGGGATCAACGCCACCAGGAAGGTGAGGATCCCCCACCCCCCGGACCCCACCAGCCAGGGGAGGAGGGCCAGGACCGCAGCGGTGGCCATGAGGAGGCCTCCCCCCAGAACCATGTCAGGGTGGGTGAGGACCCAGCGGTGGAAGGCCTCCAGGGGAGAGGGGCGATAGCCCAGAGCCTGGTCCAGCCGGCGACGCCCGTCGTCCATGAGCCAGTAGCCCACGTGCCCTCGCAGCGAGGTGGACCCCACGGCGGACGTGGGCTTACCGGCGTCGTGCTGCAGCGACTCCCTGCAGAGCTCCACAACGTGGCGGGCCACCTCCGGCTCCGTCCGGTCCGTGCGCCGGGCCACCCGCTCCACCACGTGCCGATAGCGATCCCGGGTCTCGAAGGTCATCTGACCGTGGACCCCGGCAGGGTCCTCCAGGAGCACCGCCTCCAGGTGGCTCTGCGCCTCCACGAACCCCTGCCAGTCCAGGTGCCCCACGGTGCGCAGGCTGGTGATGCTGTTGGCCATGATCACCTGGGTCAACGCCATCTGCTGCGTGGCCAGCCCTGCGGCCTCCTCCGCCCCCACCCCCTCCTCGGAGATCCAGCGCTCCAGCCGCCCGATGGCCGGGTGGGCTCCGCACCGGAGGCGGACCTGGTGGAGGAAGCGGGACACGAAGACCGGGGTGAGAGCGGGGGGGTCGTGGGTAAACTCCTCCAGCATGCGGGCCATCGCCTGCCCTCCCTCCTCCTCCGCCTCCGCCAGGCGGTCCACCCAGGCATCCGCCCGGTCCATCTCGTCGAGCCGGGCCACCGTGCGGAGCGCCATCCTCCGCACACTCTCCAGAAGGGCCAGGCGGAGGAGCGCCGGAAGCGCCCAGAGTTCCCCGATCCGGAGGGGGGCGTGCTCCTGGAAGGCGCTGGTGAAGAGCTCCAGGTTGGCCCGATCCACCCGCCCCTCGGTGTGGGCGATGAGGACGATGCAGAGTTCATAGACCCGGGGATAGCCGCTCAGGTCGCCGCCCACCGCCTCCGGGAGCTCGGCGTAGAACCCCGGGGGAAGCCCTTCGAAGGCCTCCCGGATGTGCTCCCGGAGGAGGTACATGTTGTCCAGGAGCCAGC
>CAYQVI010000219.1:0-6099 GCA_964420725.1 uncultured Gemmatimonadaceae bacterium
TCTGCTCCGGCCGCCGGGGGATGCTCATCTCCCCGGACATCACACCCTCCCCGGGGGGGAGGGCCGACGGAAGGCAGGGGCGCTGCAGGCCCGGGAATGGATGGGGGTGGTCATCCTTGGGCCATGGGGTTCCAGGAGCCGGACATGTCGGAATCCGCCCAGAGCTCCGTCACATGATACCCGATCCGGATGGGCTCCCCGGCAGGAGTGGTGCCGTAGTCCCTGAGGGTCCGGACCTCCAGAGCGTACCCCTTCCCTTCCCCGGCTCGAGCCCAGCGGAGGGCCAGGCGATCGCTCCGGTAGCGGTAGTAGCCCTGCGTGACCCGGATGGGCCGCTTCCGTCGAAAGAAGTCGAAGAAGAAGCCGGTGGGGTTGTAGGTATTGATGGCGATGGCGTGAAGCAGCCCGTAGCGCCCGGTCCGCTTCAGCCCCACCCCCACCACCACCTCCAGGGCATGGCATCCGTCGAAGGGTCCGGCGATGACATGCCAGTCGCCGTTGGCCAGGACCGGAGTGGCGGGCTTCCCATCCGTTCCAGGGGCTCGGGGGGGCATCACCCCCTCCCGGGCCACGGTCCGGAGGGTCCCGTTCACATCCAGTTCCCGCTGGGGCTGGTCGGTGTTGACCCCCACCCGGGCTCCCGGGCCCAGCGTGAGGGTGGGCTCCCGGGGGGGCGCCCCCGGAAGGGGTGCCAGCCCGGGGTCCTCGTCCCAGAATTGGAGCCGACGGCGGTCCACCTCGTCCAGGGCCAGGCGCCATACCGGATCCGCAGGGTCCCCGGCCCGGAAGAAGCTCAGCAGGCTCGGGCGCAGCGCCTGGGACTGGATCTCCAGACCATTCCGCTCCGACTTGTTGAACCCCTCGTCGTTCAGGTTGAGGGTGGAATCGATGAGGTCGAAGAAGCTCTCCTCCGTGGGGAGGGCTCCCCTCCGGAAGAAGTTCCGGAGGGTCTCGCGGTTTCTCCTACCCATGTCGGTGTCCGGCGTCGAGGATGAAATTGGTGCCGACCTCCAGGGAACCCACACCGGTCACCCGCGCCTCGATCTCCACGTCCCCGGCCGTGGTCTCGATGGCGTGGCGGTTCATGGGAACCGCCAGACTCCAGGGGTAGCGGGCGGAGAGCTCCAGGGTGCTGGTGGTGACCCGGCCATCCCGATCCCCCCCGCCGGCCTCCCCCGGTCGGGCCGTATCGTCCAGCCGGTAGCGACCCCTGGGATCCAGGGTGATCTGGAGCATGGAGAAGCCTGTCACCGCCTCCACCCAGGGGACCGCACGGATGCGGGCCTCCACATCCTTTCGCCGTATGCGCCAGCCGAACCGGAGACCGTACCCCCCCGGGCGCCAGGGGGAGAGGTGCTCCACCAGGATCTCGCCGAGGGTGCGGAGGCTCAGCCCCGGCGGCGTGCCCCGGGCCAGCTTCACCGTGCACCGCACCTGGATCTGCTCGTAGACGGGGTTCTGCACGTACACCCGGGCGGAGCCGGGGGAGAGGCTCTGGAGGTAATCCCGGATGTCGATGAGATCCCCCCCCGAGAACCGGGGGGTGAGGGTCCCGATCCCCTCCTGGCTGTCCAGCCGGGGAACCACCACCACCAGCACACTTCCCGGTCGGGGGCCGTGGTACCGGGTGTCCGTGTGGGGGAGGACCTTCACCTGGTAGAGCTCGGGAAAGCGGTCCAGCACCAGCCGCTCGTAATCCCAGGCGGACACGGCCCGCTTCCGGTGTCTCAGCCGCTCCGCCGTCCGCGTGACGAGCCCATCGTCGTCCTCCGCCCCCCGTCCCCCGAAGGTGCCCCCCACCTGGAGGACGGAGGCAAGCCCGGGCACCCGTGTCCGGCCCTCCTTGATGGAGCCCGCCGGAAGCCCCACCTCCACCTGCCGCAGGTTTCCCCGATCCTGCCAGACCACCTCCACCCCTCCTGCGGAGGCCACCAGAAGACGGGAGACCAGCGACCGGATGCGCCGGTTCACCCCCACGGCCAACCAGAAGAGCCCCCGGGGGAGGATGGTGCTCTCCGCATCGATGTCCTCCGGGATGTCCAGGGTGACGATCCCGGACCGCTGGAACCCGCTGGTGGTGTCTCCCATCACACGGGAGGAGGCCAGGGGGTGCCACCGGTTGGAACGCAGGTAGAACCAGGTGACCCCCGGATCCTCCACCACGGGGTCCTGCAGGGCGTCGTGACGCAGGTGGAACAGGAGGGACAGGGCACCGGGAAGGGCACTCGCCTTCACTCCGAGGAAGAGGTACCCCTCCCGATCCCGGGGCTCTCCCGCCTCACCGGGTGCCAGGGGTCGACCGGGCATCAGGGTGTGGACCTTCTCGTCCACCGTAGCCGCCAGATCCTCCACGCCGAAGGGGTGCTCGTGGAGGATGCGGTCCAGCACCGGCCCCGCACCCGCCGCGCCTTCCCGCCTCTCGGGGAAGAGGGTGGCCCGGGCGGTGTAGTCCAGGGTGATCCGGTTCACCAGGGGGGTGTAGGGCGGATTCGGAAGGGGCTCGGGCCTCCGGCTGCGCACGTTGCGGGAGAGCACCTCCGTGAGGAGGCGGGGGTACTCCGCGTGCCCGAACGTCACATCGGAGGCCTCCAGCGAGAGCCGGAAGAGCCCCTGACGGGCGTGGAGCATGGACGCGAACCGGTCCCCGGGGGTTCCGGGGGGCACTGGCTTGAAGAGGGTCATGGGGCCCAGGGGAATCCGTACCGTGTGCGCGGTGGCGCCCCCATCTCCGCGGTTCTCGAAGAGGGGCACCACCGTGGCCAGCGCAGGGTCGGCAGGCTCCCAGCGACCGTCCCGCAGGAGGGATACCCGGGTCCTGAAGGCCTCGTTGGTGATGTCCTGGTGGTACCCTGCGTAGTGCTGACGCAGCCCCCCCGGGAGGTCCGGGAGCCCCCCCCACTCCACCTCCAGGGACGCATCCACCAGCGATTTGGCAGCCGCCTCGAAGCTCCCCACCACCAGGTACGATTCCCGGGTGGGAAGGGGGCCGAAGGGGAGGAAGGGGCGGGACGGGTCCAGAGGCCCCAGCCCGTTCTGGACCACGAGATCGACGGCCCCCTGCACCTCCACCTGCACGTCGATGCGGAGCAGGGCCAGGCAGTCCAGGAACGAGAAGGGGTGGAAGACGGCCTGGGGGTTCAGACGAAAGCCCACGATGGGCGTCGTTCCATCGAAGTGGGTGCCGTGGAGTGCGGGGTCGAAGGGCACCACCGGGCCCACCTGGGGTCCCAGCGTCATCCCCACCCGGAGCCCCCCTCCTTCCATTCCCTCCGGGAGGCCAACATGGATCCCCTGCACCTCTTCCCACCCCCGGGCACCGGTGAACCGCACCGTCAGGGCATCGGCGAACAGCCGATCCAGGAGAGAGAGGGGGTCGGCGGTGAGGGCATGCTCCAGGACCCCCAGGGAGGCACGCAGCTCACCCACGGTGAAGCGGAGCATCTCTTCCTGGTCCCGGGAGATCCGGGCGGGGGACGCCGCCAGGATCCCGTCCAGGAGCCCGTCATGCTCCTCCTCCGACACCGACCAGGGGGCGGGGAAACGCCGCCGGACCGCCTCCAGACGTCCCTCCTGCTCCGACTCCCCCACGGAGGTCGCCACGGTCCGGATCGCCTCCCTCTGCTCCGGTGTCAGCCGGGAACCGGCCATCCCCATGAGGGTGTCCAGTTCCTTCCCCAGCACTACCCGGGCCCGGGCGCGGATCCCATCCCGCTGGGCCAGGGTGCACCACGAATCCTCCGGGATGCCGGGGCCGGGGCCGGGGCCGGGCCGCTGCAGGAGGGCCCGGACCACGATGCGACCGAAGCGCCGGAAGAATCGGTCCGTCTCCCCTGGTCCCACCTCGCCCAGCGCCGCGATGGCACTGTCCAGCGTGGACCCTGCTTCCCCCACCGGGTCTCCCAGGAGGATGTCGAAGGTCAGTCGACGGGTTCCTGACGCCAGGGCCAGGACGGGGCTGGCCACTGCGAAGCCCATGGCAACCCCGGCGGGGGAAAGGTGCGTCCCCCCTGCGGGTCCCCCGAAGACTCCGGATGGCTCCCCGCTCTCCAGCCCCGGGGCGGGGTCCTCCGCCGACGCCCCCAGGACCCGGGTGACGAAGCCCAGCTCCCGTTCCGGGGAGATGAGAGGATCCCGCTCGTACTCCAGGACCCTCAGCGCCACGACCCGTGCATCCGTCAGGGCAACTGCTTCCCGGGTGGCGTAGACCATCTCCCGCTGGTCCGGGTCCGACCCTGCCGAGAACTCGGTGCCGGCGGGAAGCTGAAGCAACCCCACCCCGGGGGCGGCCCGGAGGAGGAGGTGGGCATGGTCGGGGACGCGCCCCCGGGGCTTCATCCCCAGCACATCCCGGTAGTAGAAGTCCAGGCGTCGCCGGGGGAACGCATTCAGTTCCCCACGAGCCCGGATGAAGAGCTGGAGGAATGCCACGATGAGCCCGAAGGCGGGGTCATTGCGGCCACTGCGCAGGACCGATTCCTGCCCCTCCCGGCCGGCAGAGGCCAGATAGGCGCAGGTGTTCAGGAGGATTTCCCGGGCCCGGGCGAGGGCTGCATCCGGATCCATCGGGGAGGGTCCTGGATCACCTTCTTCCCGGGGCGCCGCCAGCGCCCCCCGTGCCATCCCCCAGATCCCCTCGAACCCGGAGAAGTCCACCGGGTCGCCCTGCGGCAACGTCCCCACTCCCGCCGCCTCCCCCACTCCCTCCCTCCCCCAGACCACACGGAGGGCAGGTCCCAGGTCGGCTTCGATGATCCGGCGGAGCGAGGCGCCCAGCGCAGCCACCGTGGGATACTCCGACCGCCTCAGCACCCGGTACCACCCGTCGATGCGCTCCGCGATCCGGAACACCTCTTCGGCCTGCCCCCCCCGGTCGCCCCGGCGGGCCGCCGCCTGGGCTCCCCGCTTCAGCGCGGCAACATCCAGACTCGCCATGTCCGCCAGGACGCCCAGGTCATTCTGCAGGTAGAGGTCCTCCCACCCCTCCGGAATCCGCCGGTTCTCCTGATCGAACCACGCGAGGTTCGCAGCCACGCCTCGGAGCAGGCGCAGTAGCTCCTCCAGCGACCGATCGTCCACCTCCACGTACCCGGGAGCCAGCGCCGGCTGGGCACGCTCCTCCTGCCCCGTCCCATCCGAGACGTCAGCGGTGGCGGAGGTTCCCCGGGCGGTGGTGGGCAGGGCGTCGTCCTTCATGGTTCGAGCCTCAGGTTCGTGCCCTCCAGGAGGTAGAACGGATAGACCATGTTGGACCGGGCGTTCGTCTCCCGGATGGTGTAGTCCAGGAGGAGATCCAGCCGGCCCCCCAGGGGGTCGGGGAAGGTGACGTCCACACGGTTCAGGGTGATGCGGGGCTCGAAGAAGAGGATGGCCCGCTCCACCAGGTCACGGATCTCCGCCATCGTGCCCTCGTCCATCGTCTCGAAAACCATGGACTTCAGCCCGCACCCGAAGGTGGGGCGCATCACACGCTCCCCGGGGACCGTGGAGAGGAGGATCACCAGCGCCTGCCGGATATCCTCCTCGCCGGAGGACATGACCACCCCCTTCCCCCGGCTGTGGAACTCCGGCGGAAAGGACCAACCCCGTCCCAGGAACGCCCTGCCCTCCTCCATCACGCCCCTCCTTCCGTGGTCATCCGCCGATCATCACGGTGGGGAAGCCCAGGACGATGGTGCCGCCGTGGGCGCAACTGTCCCCCAGCCGGGCGGCGGGCTTCCCCCCGATCATGACCGTACTGGAGCCCTTCACGATGGAGTCCGGGGGGCCCACGCAGACGGCCATGTCCCCCAGGACGGCGGCGGGGAGCCCACCGATCATGACCGTGGGCACCCCGGGGCCCACGATGGGCCCCCCCACGTGGGGGATGGGGGGCACCCCGGGAGTCTGCATGGGACACACGTGCATGTCCGTGAGTCTGGCGGCTGGTGGCATGTCTCGGTCTCCCTGGCAGCTAGTTGATCATGACCATGGCACCCTTCACCACCGCCGATCCCCCTGCCTCAAGGCTCGCCGAAGCCCCCCCCTCCCCCTTGAAGCCTGCGGACCCTTTGCACGTCACATTCAGCCCCTCGGCCTTCAGGTCGGTGGAGGCCTTGAGGC
>CAYQVI010000220.1:0-6093 GCA_964420725.1 uncultured Gemmatimonadaceae bacterium
TCACCGCCATGTTCCTCCTGGACATGACCTCCCAGGAGTTCATCCGGGGGCTCCGACTCTTCTTCCTCCCGTGGGACGTACAGTTCGCCCTGATCAAGTCGCTGAGCTTCGGCTTCGTCATCACCTCCGTGGGGTGCTTCTTCGGCTTCACCACCCGGGGGGGGGCCGAGGGGGTGGGTCGCTCCACCACCCGGGCGGTGGTGGTGAGCTCCATGGTGATCCTGGTCCTGGACGCCTTCTGGGCGGCCACCCTCCTGTGATGAGGCCGGCGTGAGCATCCTCCTGGAGGACATCCACAAGGCCTTCGGCGACAAGCAGATCCTCCGGGGGTTCACCCTGGAGGTGAAGGAGGGGGAGACGGTGGCCCTCATCGGCGCGTCCGGTTCCGGAAAGTCGGTGATGCTCAAACACATCGTCGGGCTGATCACCCCCGACCGGGGACGGGTGGTGGTGGATGGGACCGAAGTGGTGGGGCTCCCCAGGGACGAGCTCTACGACCTTCGCAGGAAAGTGGGGTATGTCTTCCAGTTCGCGGCGCTCTTCGACTCGATGACCATCGGAGAGAATGTGGGGATGGGATTACGGAGGGTGGCGGGGATGACGGAGGAGGAGATCCGGCTGCGGGTGGAGGAGTCGTTGGCGGTGGTGGAGTTGGAGGGATTCCAGGACCGGCTCCCATCGGAGATCTCCGGGGGGCAGCGGAAGCGGGTGGGGCTGGCCCGGGGGATCGCCACCCGGCCCCAGTACGTGCTCTACGACGAGCCCACCACGGGGCTCGACCCGGTGACCACCACGGTCATCGACCGGCTCATCCTCCGCGCCCGGGATGAACTCAAGGTCACCTCCATCGTGGTGACCCACGACATGAACAGCGCCTTCCGGGTGGCGGACCGCATCGGGATGCTCTACGACGGAGGGGTGCGATTCATCGGAACCCCGGATGAGATCCGGGCCACGGAGGACCCGGTGGTGAAGGGCTTCGTGGAGGGGATTCCGGAACTGCTGGAGGGTGCGACGTGAACCGAAGCAGAGAGGTGATGGTGGGGCTGGTGATCATCCTGGGGATCCTGGTCACTGTCGCCGGGACACTCTGGCTCCAGGGGTCCAGCTTCGGTCGTGACACCGTCCGGGTGGAGGCGGTGGTCCTCGAGGCAGGGCAGCTTCTGGACGGCAATCCGGTGAAGGTGCGGGGGGTGCCCATTGGCCGGGTAAGGGACATCCGGGTCGACCCTGCGGGGGATGCGGTGCGGATCGTCATGGAGGTGGACGCCGGGGTGGCCTTTCCGGCGGACCCCGGCGTCATCGTGGCCCCGGAGTCGCTCTTCGGGGACTGGCAGGTGGAGATCGTCTCACGGGCAGCCTACCCCCGCTACGCCTTCCTGGAGATCCGGCAGGCCTCGGAGGACGGGGCGGTGGTGCTCCCGGGCTACGCCCTTCCGGACCTGAGCCGCCTCACCGCCACGGCGGATGAGATCGCCCAGAACATCACGGTTCTCACCGAGCGGGTGGAGACGGCCTTCACCGATGAAACTGCGGAGAACATCCGGGGTGCCATCGACAACATCCAGCAGGTCAGCCAGCAGCTCGCCGACCTGGTGGGCCAACAGGGGATCGCCGTCCAGTCGGTGACGGAGCAGGTGGCCCGGGCCGCCACCGAGGTAGGGGATGCCGCCGCCGCCGCCCGGGTCTCGTTCCAGGAGCTGGAGCGGATGATGGAGGGACGGCAACTGGACTCCATCCTCATGGACACCCGGGCCACCATGGCCAACCTCCGGGAGGTGTCCGAGGGTCTGGAGCAGACCAACGCCTCGGCCAGGACCGCCATGGCCCGGGCGGACACGGTGCTGGGGGGGCTTTCCCGGGTCACCGTGCGGATCGAGGCGGGAGAGGGTACGCTGGGGAGGCTGCTGGCGGACGATGGAGTGGCGGTTCGCACCGAGGAGGCGCTGAACCAGTTGAACATGCTGCTCCAGGATATCCGGGAGAATCCCCGGCGTTATGTGCGTCTGTCCATCTTCTGAGGGAGAGGTTTCCGGGTGATGCAGAAACGGAGCCGGGTGGCCAGGGAGGAGGTGAGCGCCGGAGGGGTGGTGGTCCGGGATGTGGACGGGGCACCCCACGTGCTGCTCATCCGGGACCCGTACCGGAACTGGGGGCTCCCCAAGGGGCATGTGGAGGGGGACGAGCAGCCCCCCGAAGCGGCGTTGAGAGAGGTGCGTGAGGAGACGGGGCTCACCCAACTGGTCCTGGGCCCCGACCTGGGCACCATCGACTGGCACTTCCGGATCCGGGGGACGCTGATCCACAAGTACTGCCACTTCTTCCTCATGGTGTCCCACGACGGGGATACCGTGCCCCAGCAGGCGGAGGGGATCACCGAGTGCCGCTGGCTCCCCCTGGACGAGGCCATCCGGAGCGTCACCTACGACAATGCCCGGGAGATGATCCGGATCGCGGTGCGCCTCCTGGAGGAGTCGGGGTTGGACGCGCTGGGCCCGGGGTGAACGGGAAGGCCGCCTGAGGGCCGGCGCCCTGCCCTCCTGGAGCGGTTGGAAGGGGCCCGGAGCGGCGTTATCCTTTTGACCTCTGATGGGGCCCCTGTGGGCCCGTGACCGTCCTGGCTGTTCCCGCCCTGGCACCTTCGACATGACCGACGACCTCATCGACATCACCATCATCGGCGGGGGGCCCACCGGGCTCTTCGCGGCCTTCTACGCCGGGATGCGGGGCCGCACGGTCCGCATCGTGGATTCCCTCCCGGAGCTGGGGGGGCAGCTCACCGCCCTCTACCCCGAGAAGCACATCTTCGACGTGGGGGGCTTTCCCCGGGTGCTGGCCAAGGATCTGGCCAACAACCTCATCGAACAGGCCATGCAGTTCGACCCCGAGGTGGTCCTGGACGAGGAGGTCCGGGAGCTGATCACCGAGGAGGATGGCACGCTGCGCCTGGTGGGGAGGACCGGCACCTACCGCACCCGGGCCCTGGTGGTGGCGGGGGGGAAGGGGGCCTTCGAGCCCATGAAGCTGCCGTGCGAGGGGTACGACGACTTCCTGGGAAAAGGGGTCCACTACGCGGTGAAGGATCCGGAGGTGTACCGGGGGAAGAGGGTGGTGGTTGTGGGGGGAGGCGACTCGGCGCTGGACTGGGCGCTGATCCTGAAGGACCGCACGGAGCACCTGGTGCTGGTGCACCGCCGGGACGGCTTCCGGGCCCACGAGCGGTCGGTGGAGCTGCTGCACCAGGCGGTGGCCGCCGGCGAGGTGGAACTCCGCACCTTCCATGAGGTGAAGTGCATCATGGGGAACGGGAAGACCGAGGCGGTCATTCTCTACGACAACCGCACCGAGGCCGAGACCGAGATGCCGGCGGATGCGGTCCTCACCTTCCTGGGATTCAAGCCCGACCTGGGCCCCATCAAGAACTGGGGGCTGGCGCTGGAGAAGAACCGGATCCTGGTGGACCATCTCATGCGGACGAACCTCCCGGGGGTGTATGGCGCCGGGGATATCGTGGACTACGACGGGAAGCTGGACCTCATCGCCACCGGCTTCTCCGAGGCCGCCATCGCCGTGAACAACGCGGTCCACCACGTGGACCCCACCGCCCGGGTGAATCCCGGGCACTCCACCAGCAACGCGGCCTTCAAGGAGAAGTGACCATGTCCAGGAACGGCCCCGAGAACGTCGTGATCATCGGCTCCGGCCCGGCGGCCTGGACCGCCGCGCTGTATGCCGCCCGGGCCAGCCTCGATCCGCTGGTCATCGAGGGGGAACCCACCCGGGAGATGATCCCCGGAGGGCAGCTCATGATCACCACCGAGGTGGAGAACTACCCCGGCTTCCCTGAAGGGCTCACCGGCCCCCTCCTCATGGACCGCATGAAGGAGCAGGCGGTGCGCTTCGGCACCCGGGTCATGGGGGAGATGGTGAAGGAGGTGGACTTCTCCCGCCGTCCCTTCGTGCTGACGCCCACCTGGAGCGAGCCCATCGAGGCCCACTCGGTGATCGTGGCCACCGGGGCCCGGGCCAACTGGCTGGGGCTCTCCAATGAGGAGCGGCTGGCGCAGAGCGGCGGTGGTGTATCGGCGTGCGCCGTGTGCGACGGGGCGCTCCCGTTCTACCGGAACCGGGTGCTGGCCGTGGTGGGAGGAGGGGACACCGCCATGGAGGAGGCCACCTACCTGACGAAGTTCGCGAAGGAGGTGGTGATCATCCACCGCCGGGACGCCTTCCGGGCCTCTCCCATCATGGCGGAGCGGGCGCTGGCCAATCCGAAGATCCGGGTGGAGTGGAATTCCACGGTCACCGACGTGCTGGGGGACGACGAGATCACCGGGCTCACGCTGCAGGATACCATCACCGGGGAGACCCGCTCGATGGAGGTGGGTGGGCTCTTCGTGGCCATCGGTCACACCCCCAACACCGGCTTCCTGGGGGGGCAATTGGAACTGGACGCCGCCGGCTACGTGAAGACGCCGGTGGCGTGGCGCACCGCCACCACGGTGGAGGGGGTCTTCGCCGCCGGGGACGTCATGGACAGCTACTACCGGCAGGCCATCACCGCGGCGGGCACGGGGTGCATGGCGGCGCTGGAGGCGGAGCGCTGGCTGGCCCACGAGGGTGTGGCGGAGCCGGTGGGCGCCGGGGACGAGGTGGAGTCGGCGCCGACGTCTTGATGGTGGCAGGGGGCGCGCCCCGTTCAGCGGCCGCTGAGGAGCGCCCCCCCGTCCACCACCACCACCTCCCCCGTGATGAAGGGGGAGCGGTCCAGGAAGAGGACCGTCCGTACCACGTCCTCCGGGGAGCCCAGCACCTCCAGGGCGGCCCGGGTCCGGGAGCGCTCCCGCTCCTCGTCGCTCACCCCCTCCGGGAGGAGCACCGCCCCCGGGGCGATGGCGTTCACCCGGACCCGGGGGGCCAGCGCCCGGGCCTGCACCCGGGTCAGGTGCAGCAGGGCGGCCTTGGACACGGCGTGGTGGGGGTAGCGGAGCCAGGGCTGGAAGGCCCCCAGGTCCACCAGGTTCACCACGTTCCCCCCGCTGGTCGTCAACACGTCGGAGAGCGCCCGCACCATCAGGAAGGGCCCCTTCAGGTTCACCCCCATCACCCGGTCCCACTCGTCTTCGTCCACCTGGCCCAGTGGCGTCTCCTGGAAGAGGGCCGCGCTGTTCACCAGGAGGTCCAGGCGACCGAACTCCTCCCGGACGGTGGCGGCCAGGCGCTCCACGTCCTCGCGAGCGGAGACATCCATCCGCACCGTGACGCAGCGCCGTCCCATGCCCTGTACCAGTTCCGCCACCCCCGCCGCCTCCCGGGCGGAGCCGTGGTACCCCACCACCAGGTCGAGCCCCGCCTCGGCCAGCCCCAGCACGATGGCCCGCCCCACCCGCACCGCACCGCCGGTCACCACCGCCACCCGTGCCACATGACCTCCCGGATCAGGAACCTGGGGGCCCGACGTGGGGTGCCCCTCAAGGGCCCGGGCGTCGGGCCACGGGGAAGGTACACGGCCCCCGGGTGTGGGGGCCAACGGCGGAGGCAGGGGGACATCATGGGCGTGGATCTGGACGGGAAGGTGGCCATCGTCACCGGAGCGACGAAGGGAATCGGACTGGCGGTGGCCCGCTCACTGGCGGAGGCAGGGGCCTCGGTGGTGGTGGCCGCCCGTACCGCCGCCGAGGTGGAGCAGGTGGCCGGCGACCTGGACCGGGTGGGGAAGGGGGGCACCCTTGGGATGGTCACCGACGTGGCGGACGCCCTCCAGTGCCAGGCGCTGGTGGCCCGGGCCGTCGACCGCTTCGGCCAGTTGGACATCCTCATCAACAACGCTGGCGTGGGCCACTTCGCCCCCATCCAGGAGATGACCGCCGAGGACTGGCAGACCCAGATCGATGTGAATCTGGGCGGGGTCTTCCACTGCTCGAAGGCCGCCATCCCCCACCTGAAGGGGCGGGAAGGGTGGATCATCAACATCGGCTCCCTGGCCAGTCGCAACTCGTTCGCTGGCGGCGCCGGCTACAACGCCAGTAAGTTCGGCCTTCTGGGGATGACCGAGGCCATGATGATCGACCTGCGCCACGACGACATCCGGGT
>CAYQVI010000221.1:0-6086 GCA_964420725.1 uncultured Gemmatimonadaceae bacterium
GAACTCTCCTGGGAGATGTTCGGGGAACTCTGTCGCGCCCTGGCCCTCCGGGTGGGCGCCGAGTACAACCCCGAACTCATCGTAGGGATCGCCCGGGCCGGCGTCATCCCCGGTGCGGTGATGGCCTCCATCCTCCGGATCGACTTCCACTCGATGCTCATCACCCGCAAGGAGAACAACGAGGTCGTCCGGGAGCGCCCGGAAATCCTCTCGGCCGCTCCCGAACTGGCCCGGGGACGTCGGGTCCTCCTGGTGGACCAGATCTGCAGCAGCGGCGAGACCCTGCGCCTGGGGTTGGCGGCGGTCCGGGATCGCTCTCCGGCAGAGGTGCGCACCGCCACGATGTTCGTCCGCCCCCGGAGCTACCGCCCCGACCATTTCGCCCTGGAGACGGCGGCCACCATCATCTATCCCTGGGACCGGAAGATCTTCCAGGGGGAGGACCTGGTGGTGAACCCCCTGTACGACGACCACCTGGGGGAGGGGGGCTGACGCCACCGGGGCCGCGGACACACCGCCCGGGCGACTATCCCGCCTGCATGGAGTCCATGAACTCCTGGTTCGTCTCGGTCCGGCGCATCCGCTCCAGGAGGAAGTTGATGGCCTCGGTGGGGGGCATGTCGGAGAGGAAGTTCCGGAGCAGGTAGACCCGGTTGAGTTCGGTCTCGGTGAGGAGGAGTTCCTCCCGCCGGGTCCCTGACTTGTTGATATCGATGGCGGGGAAGATCCGCTTGTCGGAGATGTGCCGGTCCAGCACCAGCTCCATGTTTCCGGTCCCCTTGAACTCCTCGAAGATCACCTCGTCCATCCGGCTCCCGGTGTCCACCAGGGCCGTGGCGATGATGGTGAGGGAGCCCCCCTCGTCGATGTTCCGGGCCGCCCCGAAGAAGCGCTTCGGCTTGTGCAGGGCGTTGGCGTCCACGCCGCCGGAGAGGATCTTTCCCGAGTGGGGTACGGTGACGTTGTAGGCCCGGGCCAACCGGGTGATGGAGTCCAGCAGGATGACCACATCCCGGCCGTGCTCTACCAGTCGCTTGGCCTTCTCGATGACCATCTCCGCCACCTGGACGTGCCGGTCCGCCGGTTCGTCGAAGGTGGAGGAGATCACCTCCGCCCGGACGTTCTCCTCCATGTCCGTGACCTCCTCGGGGCGCTCGTCGATGAGGAGGACGATGAGGTAGACGTCCGGGTGATTCTCGGCGATGGAGTTGGCCATCTTCTGGAGGAGCATTGTCTTCCCCGCCTTCGGCGGAGACACCACCAGCCCTCTCTGGCCCATCCCGATGGGGGCCATGAGGTCCACCACCCGCATGGAGAGATCCTCCGCCTCCGGAGTTTCCAGTCGGAGTCGCTCCTCGGGATACCGGGGGCGGAGGTTGTCGAAGGCGATGCGGTGCTTCGCCTTCTCCGGCTCCTCCTCGTTCACCCGTTCCACCTTCAGGAGAGCCAGGTACCGCTCCCCCTCCTTCGGGGGGCGCACCTGCCCCAGGATGGTGTCACCGGTGCGGAGGTCGAAGCGCTTGATCTGGGAGGGGGAGACGTAGATGTCGTCGGGTCCGTAGAGGTAGTTCCAGTCCTGGGACCTGAGGAATCCGTAGCCCTCCGCCAGGATCTCCAGGACGCCCTCGCCCCTGAGGACCACATCTGTATCCAGCAGGTTCTGCTCGATGCGGAAGATCAGGTCCTGCTTCCGCAGCCCCGAGTAATTGGAGATGTTCAGCTGCTCGGCCAGTACGTGCAGTTCCTGGACGTTCTTGCTCTTGAGTTCCGCGATGTCCACGGCGGGGCTCCCTGGGCGGTGCGATGACCTGGTCGGGGGGGGACGCAGGAGGGGGGCGGAAGATCCGGGGGTCCCGGACGGAGAATCGGACGAAGACGATGGGTACCGACGAATGCGAACCGGAATCGGGGACGAGCGAGCGCTCGGGGACTTCGTTCGCGAAGGGGATTTGTGGATAGTGTAATCGGGGGTGGGGAGGGGGTCAAGCTTCCTGCAGCGGCTTGGCCCATCATCTTCCAGCAGGTTCGTTCCGGCCGGTATGGGGGGGAGGAGGTGGTGCGGGGGATCCTGCATCCCCACCTGGATCCCGAGGCCCCGGAGGTGAGGGACCGGCTCCGTGCCGCGGCAGCCGGGGGGTCGGTGCACCACACCCGGCTCCCCGGGGGAGAGATGGAGGTGGTGCTGGTGCGTCCCATCGGGGCGGACCCCACCCCCCGCTGGTGGCTCCACCTCTCGCTGCTCCTGCTCACCCTGCTCACGACCCTGGCGGCTGGCGCCCTCCTCACCGGGGTGGATCCGCTCGGCACCCGGATCGTGGGGCGGGGCGGGTGGGGTGTCCCCATCCCCACCTCCCTGGACCCGGGGGCGCTCCTGGACGGCGTCCCCTTCGCCCTCTCCTTCCTGGGGATCCTCCTGGGGCACGAGATGGGGCACTACCTGGCCGCCCGGCGCCATGGAATCCGGGTCACCCTCCCCTTCTTCATCCCCATGATCCCCACCTTCAGCGTGGTGGGGACGCTGGGGGCCTTCATCCGGATCCGCAGTCCCATGGCCCGCCGGAGCCAGCTCTTCGACGTGGGGGCCGCCGGGCCGGTGGTCTCGCTGGTGCTCTCCATCCCCGTGCTCCTGGTGGGGCTCCTCCTGTCGGAACCGCTGGAGGGGCGTGTGGATCCCTTCACCCCGTATGTGGTGGGATTCCTGGGGCAGGCCATCTGGATCGGGGATTCGCTCCTGGTCCGTCTGCTGGCAGAGCTCACGGTGGGTTCGGCCGTGGGGGAGGTCCCGGTACTCCTCCACCCGGTGGCCTTCGCCGGATGGCTGGGGCTCTTCGTCACCGCCCTCAACCTCCTCCCCATGGGGCAGTTGGATGGTGGGCACATCCTCCACGCCCTCTCCGCTCCCCTGCAGCGCCGGATGGGGCGGCTGGGCCTCCTGGTGCTCCTCCCCCTTGGCTTCCTCTGGGCCGGGTGGTGGGTGTGGGGCTTCGTGATCCTGGCCCTGAGTCGGCGGAGGATCGCCCACCCCCCCGTTCTCCAGGAGGGGGTCCCCCTCGGGCCGGTCCGCACCCGGCTGGCCTGGCTGGCCATTCTGGTGTTCTTCCTCACTTTTGTCCCGATTCCCATCCAGATCTGAGGAATTACGTCTTCGGCGGGTGCTCTCCCGGGAGGGGGGCGGGTGGACGGTGATGTCTCCAACCGGAGGGGATTACTCAGGAACGATACGGATCGTGCTTGACAGTTTGCTCCTGGCGATAAACATTCGTTTTCGATTCCAGTTCTTCCTGATTCTACAATCCTCGGAGGCGGGGTGTGGCTCGGCACAACCGGGAAGGGCACGGCAGCGACCAGCGGGGCTTCGAGTACGATGTGAGCTACCAGCCCGACTGGCTGAGGGTGGTGAAGGTCACCCGGGGACTGGAAACAGGCCGACAGTCCTCCAAGACGCTGTTCCGCAACCCCGAGGCCCGGGCGAAGGAGCGTTGCGGAAACCGGGTCCGGACCCGCATCGTCTCCAGGACACAGAAGCTGGACTTCGAGATCACCGTGGATGACCCCCACCATGTGGTGACCCGGATCCGGGTCACCTGCAAGCTTCCCCCCGAGGAGGGGAAGGTGGTGCGGGGGAAGGGGAAGGGACGCCTCCTGGAGGGCCGCTGGAAGGATGGCGACGGGGACGAGATCGAGTTCACCATCGAAGACTCGCTCCCCCCTCCTGAAGAGAAGCCCCGCTGACGGGGAAGCGCCCTTACAAGAACAGCGTCTGGCCGGGGGGTGTCCATGGAGGCGGGGTTCGTTGACATCGCACGGATCCTGGCCTTCGCAGGGAAGACGGGGCTCACCGTTGTCGCCCTCCTCCTCCTGCGGGTGCTCTGGCGGGAAGGGGGTCCCCGCCCCCTCCTGCTGGCCTGGACGGCCCTCCTCTTCGAGGCGGTTGCCCTCCTCCCGCCCAACGCCTATCTGGAGGCGCTGGCCCTGGCAGCCCGACTCCAGCCGGAGCAGGCCGCGGGGTTCATGGCCCTCCGGGACCAATCCTACCCTCCCCTCTATCTCTTCCTGTCCTGCCTGGGGGCGCTGGTGCCGGCCACGGCGCTGGCGGTCCTGGCCCGCACCCGGGCGGCCCGGGTGGCAGGGGTGGTGCTGGCGGCGGGAGCCCTCCTGCTGGGGGTCGGCCTGGCGGTGGGGGGGGCTCCGGCAGACTGGCAGTTCCTGGTCAACCTGAACCGACTCCTCAGCGGCCTCCGGGGCGTGGCCTACCTGGCCTTCTGGATCGCCCTGGTCCTGGGCCGACTCCACCCGGTGGATCCCTTCCTCCTGGTGTTCATGGCGGTGATGACCTCCTTCAGCCTCCTTCTCCCCCTGCAGGAGACGGTGTTCACCTTCTTTGAACTGGGGGCGGGACAGGTCTACTGGGGCGTGAACCAGTCGCTGCAGGTGGTGCACTTCACCATCCTCGTCCTGGTGTGCCTCATCCTGGCGGGGAGGCTTCGCCGGGGATCCCCTCCGGACCTCCTCACCGTGGGCGACCAGCGGCGCACCCCGTGGAAGGTGGCGTCCCTCAGCGTCTGACCTCCCGCCCCATGTCACGGTCCGTTGCAGCGGGTTCCGGCTTCACCTACTGTCCCACACGTCACAGTCTCCCCTCCCCCCTTCCAGGACGACCCCTTCCGTGGATCCTGTCCTCCAACTCCTCCTTGTGACGGGACTCCTGATCCTTCTGGTGCTGGCCGCCGCCGCCATCGTGGCGGTGGTCCTGGTCCGGCGGGATGCCCGCCGCCGGATCCATGCCGCTCGCCTCAACGCCATGGGAACCGCGGTTGGACGGATCCTGCACCAGCTCCAGAACCCCCTCCATGGACTCCTCCTCCAGGCCGAGCGGCTGAGCAGCTTCCCCGGAGATCCTCCCACCGGAGTGGTGAGGGATGTGACGGCCTCCATCCTGGCGGAGTCGGAGCGGGTGGGGGCCTTCCTCACCGAACTCCGCCTCTACGCCTCCGGAGCGGCCCGTCGCCCGGAGCGCCACGATCTGGACCTGGCGGCACTGGCGGCGGCGGTGGCCCGGCGGCGCCAGGAACTGGCAGGGGACGTGGTTCCGGTCTCCTTCCATGGGGAGATGGAGCTGATGGTGTCCGGCGACAGCTACCTTCTGGATCAGTGTCTGGAGAACCTGGTGAAGAACGCCCAGGAGGCCATGGAGGAGAGCGGGCGGACCGGGATGGTGCGGGTGGGGGCGCTCCGGGAGGGGGAGATGGCCACGGTGGTGGTGGAGGACGACGGTCCGGGGCTCTCGGGGGACCAGTTGCTGGACATCTTCGAGCCCTTCCACACCACGAAGAGCAAGGGGATGGGGCTGGGCCTCCCCATCTGCCAGGATGTGGCCCATGCCCACGATGGCACCCTCCGGGCCGGGAGCGGACGGGGGGGCGGAGCCCGTTTCGTGCTGGCCCTTCCCCTCCTGGCCATGGCCGGGGCAGGGGTGACGGCCCGGAGCGGCCAGGACTATCTTCCGGAATGAGCACTCCGATCTCCACCCCCTTCGCAGCGGTGGGCCGGACGGTGCTGGATGCGGCAGCGGGTGTGGGCCGGTGGGGCGTCCTCATGAGGGACACCCTCCGCTCCGCCCGGCAGGTGGATGTGTGGGGCCCCCAGTTGCTGGGTCAGATGGCCCGGATCGGCGTGGAGTCGGTTCCCATCGCCCTGTTCATCGCCACGTTCACCGGTATCGTGCTGGCCCTGCAGGCCTCCTACACGTTCACAGGGGCGGTACCCCTGTACTTCGTGGGGACGCTTGTGGGGAAGACCATGATCATGGAGCTGGGCCCGGTCCTCACCGGCCTGGCCCTCTCCGGCCGGGTGGGGGCGAACATCGCGGCGGAGCTGGGGACCATGCGGGTCACCGAGCAGATCGACGCCCTGGAGACGCTGGCCTACGATCCCGCCGCCTACCTGGTGGTGCCCCGGGTCGTGGCGGGGACGCTGATGTTTCCGGTGGTCACCATGCTGGCGGTGGCGCTGGGGATCGCGGCGGGGCTGGTCACCGCCATGTTCCTCCTGGACATGACCTCCCAGGAGTTCATCCGGGGGCTCCG
>CAYQVI010000222.1:0-6051 GCA_964420725.1 uncultured Gemmatimonadaceae bacterium
CCCTCCCGACCCCCTCCTGACCTCCGCCGGCCCCTACGATACGGATTCCCTGGCCTACGACCCGGGCTGGATGTGGCGGGAGCTGGGGGAATCCATGTATGGCATCTACGTCTTCGATCCGGCCCGGGGCGTCAACGTCTACGTGAACGCCGAGTACACCCGCCTCACCGGGTTCACCGCCAGGGACTTCGCTGAGATGGACGCGGAGGGCTTCAGGGAGCTCTTCCATCCCGATGACCGGGACCGGGTCCGGGAGCACATGGACCAGGTCCTCTCCCAGGAACAGCGCCAGGTCCGGGAGGTGGAATACCGTTTCCGCACTGCGGGAGGCGACTGGATCTGGTGCCATTCCCGGGACTCGAGGATGGAGCGAGACCGGGGTGGGGGACCCCTGCTCATCGGTTCCTTCCTGGACATCACGGAGCGCAGGTCCACCGAGAAGGAGTTGAAGAACTCCCTCCAGCAGCAGGGCGAGATGAACGCCCTGCTGGACGCGATCTTCGCCAGTGCCCCGGTGGGGCTGGCCTTCTGGGACCGGGAGCTGCGCTTCCAGCGGATCAACCAGCGTCTGGCCGAGATGAACGGGCTCTCCAGGGAGGCCCACCTGGGACGGCGTCCGGATGAACTCTTCACGGGGATCCAGGGCCTCGCCGCCATTCTGGAGCGATGGCAGGAGGTGATCGACAGCGGAGAGCCCTGGCTGGATGTGGAGGTCCGGGGAGAGACCCCGGCCTCCGGGCCCTCCATCTGGAATGAGAGCTTCTATCCCATCCGCCTGGACGGTCAGACCCTGGGGCTGGCCGGCATTGTGGAGGACGTCACCGAGCAGAGGAGGGCCGAGGAGGAGCGGGAGGAGCTCCTATCGGCCCTCCGGGAGAATGACCGTCGCAAGGACGAGTTCCTGGCCGTGCTGGGGCACGAGCTCAGGAATCCCCTGGCGGCCCTCCGGAACGGTCTGGCGGTCCTGAAGGAGCTCGCCGGCGACGATGAGGGGAAGCCGGTCCGGGAGATGATGGGGCGGCAGTTGGCCCACCTGGTCCGCCTGGTGGATGATCTGCTGGACCTCTCCCGGGTGAGCCGGGGCGAAGTCGGCCTCAAGTACGGGCCGGTGGATCTGCGCCGGGTTGTGGAGGAGGCGGTGGAGCTGGTCGGCCCCTCCATTCAGCACCGGGGGCACCGGCTGGTGCTCCAGCAATCCCCCACACCGCCCCCGGTGATGGGGGACTTCGAGCGTCTGGTGCAGGTGGTGGGAAACCTGCTGGCCAACGCGGCGAAGTTCAGCCACGAAGAGGGTGAGATCACCCTCTCGGTGGAGACCCGGGACGGTGGGGCGGAGGTGCGGGTCCGGGACCGGGGCTTCGGCGTCCCTCCGGAGCAGGTGGAGACCATGTTCGAGATGTTCACTCAGGTCCCGGAGCACCGCCAGTGGACCGGGGGAGGGGGGTTGGGGATCGGCCTGGCCCTCTCCCGGAAGCTCACGGAATTGCACGGAGGAACCCTCACCGCCCGGAGCGCCGGCCTGGGGGAGGGGAGCGAGTTCGTGGTGCGGCTTCCCCTGCCGGTGGGGGCGGTGGAGCAGCCCGCGCCCCAGGCCCAGGAGGAGTCCCTTCCGGGGGCCTCCCGCCGGGTGCTCCTGGTGGACGACAATATGGATGCCGCCGAGGCACTCCGGATGCTGCTGGAGATGAAGGGGCACCAGGTGCGTGTGGTCCACCATGGGGCCGCCGCCCTGGAGGCGTTCCAGGAGGAGGTGCCGGAGGTGATCCTGCTGGACATCGGGCTTCCCCGGATGGACGGGCTGGAGGTGGCCCGTCGGATCCGGGCCATGCCCCGTGGAGGGGATGTGGTGATCTGCGCCGTAACCGGGTGGGGACAGGAGCGGGACCAGCACCGGTCTGCAGAGGCGGGATTCGACATCCATCTCACCAAACCGGTGGATCTGCCCCGCCTGGAGGCGGTCCTCCGGGACGCCTGAGGGGGGTGGGAGGGGCTACCCCTCCGACCCCCGGGTGAGCACCAGCAACTGGCAGGGCGCCACCACCAGCTCCCGGGCGGCGGTGACCGCGTGTCCGGCATTCAGGTCCACCGCGTTCTTCCGGAGTCCGATCTGCCGGAGGCGCCGGGCTTCCAGCCGCTGCTCCCGCTCGGAGAAGTTGGCGAAGATGAAGGCCACCGAGTCGCCGTGGCTCCGGACGAACCCCAGGACGTGGTCGTTTCCGGTATCCGCCAGCTCCATCCGGGTCCCCGCGAAGGCCCGGTTCTGTGTCCGCAGACGAATGAGGCGCAGGAGGCCGTGGTACACCCGCCCGGGGACGGTGGTGGGGTCGTGGCGCTGCTGGGCCCGCTCCACATCGAAGGGGGCCCGGTGCAGCCACCGGGAGTCCCCGGTCTTCTCGGCGTGACTCTCGTAGTTGTAGTCGTTCAGCATGGCGATCTCATCCCCCAGGTAGATCAGGGGGATCCCCCCCAGGGTCACCGCCACCCCGTGCACCAGGAGGATCCGGGCGATGGCCAGCTCCAGCGCCGCCGGGTCGTTCTCCTCCAGGGCCTGCTCCACCCCGCTGAGGGAAGCACTGGTCCCGGACACCCGGGCGTGGCCGGTGAGGGTGTCCTCCTGGAAGGGCTGCCCCCGGGCGAAGCTCCCCTCGAAGCGCCCGGTGTAGAAGGCGGTGAGGAAGCGCCGGTGCTTGTCCGGGTCGAATCCCGCCCCTACCACCTCCTCGTCGGCGAAGGCCCACCCGATGTCGTCGTGGCAGCGCACGTAGTTCACCCAGGCGCACCCCTCCGGGAGAGTGTAGCGTCGGGCCAGGGCGGCCTTCAGGACCCTCACGTCCCGGGTGGCCAGCGACTCCCAGAGGAGCGCCATGAGTTCGGGGTTGTACGAGAGCGGGCACTCCTCCACCGAGACGTAGCGGCGCACCTCGTCCGGGTGCACGATGGCCTCGGACTTCAGCACCATGGCGGGGGCCGCGATGGCCGCCACCGCGTTGAAGGCCCGGATCAGGTTGTGGACCTCCGGGAGGTTCTGGCAGTTGGTCCCCAGCCGCTTCCAGATGAAGGCCACCGCGTCCAGCCGCAGGATCTCCACCCCCTGATTGGCCAGGAAGAGCATCTCCTCCGCCATCCGGTTGAAGACGGCGGGGTTCTCGTAGTTGAGATCCCACTGGTAGGTGTGGAAGGTGGTCCAGACCCACTGCCGGAGGCGGGGGTGCCAGGTGAAGGCCCCGGGGTGGTCGTCGGTGAACACCTCCGGCATGCTCCGTTCGAAGGCGTCGGGCATGGTCCGATCCGGATAGATCCGGTAGAAGTCCTGGTACTCCCGGTCCCCCTCCTGCGCCCGCTTCGCCCACTCGTGTTCGTCCGAGGTGTGGTTGAACACGAAGTCAAGGGTGAGGGAGATCCCCCGGTGCCGAAGCTCCGTGGCCAGCTCCCGGAGCTCCTCCATGGTCCCCAGCTCCGGGTTCACCGCGCGGTAGCTCCGCACTGCATACCCTCCGTCGTTGTCCCCTTCCGGGACATCGAACAGGGGCATGAGGTGCAGGTAGGTGACCCCCAGCTCCGAGAGGTAGGGGAGCCGCTCCCGGAGCCCCGCCAGGTTCCCCCCGAAGAGATCCACGTAGCCCACCGCTCCCACCATCCGGTTGGACTGGTACCAGGCCGGCGTGCTCTCCCGGAGCCCGTCCAGCGCCTTGAGCTCTGCCGGGCGCTGGATCCACATCTCCGTGGCCGACGCCAGCACCCCCTCCAGGTGGTAGAAGAAGTCGTACTGGTCGCCGTACAGGGGGTGGAGGTTGGCGAAGAGCCTCGGGAAGTGGCGCTCCAGCCGCCCCACATACCCCTCCCAGTCCGCCGGGGGGACGGATCCAGCGTAGCGGGCCTCGATGCGGGGAAGGAGCCTTCGAAGGGATGCCTGGGCGTGTTCGCGGAGCCAATCGGGGTCACGGATCATGTCCGGAGAGACACCGCCGGAGCGGGTGCGTTCCGGGGCGGGGGGTGGGTCCGGGCCGTGCCCCGTCTCCCCCGGGCGGACTTGCTTGCCCGCCCCCCGGCCCCTCCCTAGCTTCGCTTCCACCTCTTCCGCGGGCGTCCCCCCAGGCAGGACGGCACCATGAACGGGCTTTCGCGCTCCACCCTCGTACTCCTCGGATGCATGGGGCTGAGCGGCTGTGAGGCGCCGGCTCCCGAGGTCTCCACCGGCGAAGTCCCCACCAGCGACGGATCCCGGGAACAGCTCATCGCCCGGGCCAACGCCCTGGAGCTGGACACGGAGTACGTGCCTCCCCCCGGTGAGGCGCTCCACCACCAGACCGCGGGCTTCGCCAAGATCCTCTGCTCGGCGGTCTTCATCACCGGTCTCGACGCCCAGGATGCCGCCGCCAACGTGGGGGGCTTCATCTCCCCCTTCGACCAGCGGCACCACGTGGTGGACACGGTGGTGGACTTCGACCGGCAGATGGTGTCGCTGACCCTCCCGGATGGGGTCACCCGCACGGCGAAGCGCTACGGCGACCAGGGGTGCGTCCCCCACGCCATCGGAGAGGACTCGGTCCACTTCACTCCCAGCGCCGTGGCCCGGAGCCTTCCCCCCGCCGCCACCACCCCCTGGCCCATGGGGGATGTCCTTTCGGAGGCGCCGTGGCCCGAGGGCGTGGACATGGCGCTGGTGGAGCAGGCGCTGGACGCGGGCTTCGGGGGGGCGGACGCCAGGACGCTGGCGCTGGTGGTGACCTGGCAGGGGCGGATCCTGGGGGAGCGCTACAGCGACGAGGTGGACATCCACACCCCCCTGGAGAGCTGGTCCATGACCAAGAGCCTCACCGGGACGCTCATGGGGGTGCTCATCCACCAGGGGGCCTACGGACTCTGGGATCCGGCTCCCATCCCCGAATGGCAGAACGCGGGAGATCCCCGTCAGGAGATCCGCATCGGCGACATCATGCGGATGTCCAGCGGAATCCGGATCAACGCCCCGTCGGACCCGGACCATGACGAGTCGACGTACGCCGATCACGTCTACCTGTACACGGGCACGGACAACGCTTACGAGTGGGCTGCCACCCGGCCCCAGCAGTGGCCTCCCAACACGGTGGGTCGCTACCGGAACACCGACCCGGTCCTCACCAGCTACCTGGTGCGGCTGGCGGTGGAGGGGCGCGGCGAGGACTACCACTCCTTCCCGCAGCGGGCCCTCTTCGACCGCATCGGGATCCGGGACGCCATCATCGAGACCGACCCCTACGGGAACTTCCTGGGGCAGGGGCTGGCCTTCATGCCGGCCCGGGACTGGGCGCGGCTGGGGAACCTGTATCTCCAGGACGGCGTGTGGGAGGGGGAGCGGATCCTCCCGGAGGGTTACGTGGAGTACGCCTCCACTGTGGCGCCGGCGTGGGAGGCGGACGGGCGGCTCCAGTACGGAGGGGCCTTCTTCTGGGTGAACGGAGAGGGGGGGCAGGGGCTTCCCACCACGGCGTACAGCATGCGGGGGGCCGGGGGTCAGAGTACCACCATCATCCCCTCCCACGAGCTGGTGGTGGTACGGATCGGGAAGTACACCGGGGCAGGGGCCGGCGGACAGGCCCTCCGGGAGGCCTTCGCGCTCCTCCTGCAGGCCGTGCCCCCGGTCGAATGACCCCCACTCCAGGAGAGGGACGGGTCGGGGGTGGGGCTCCGGCCGCCCCGGGGGAGCTGCGGCTGGTGGAGCGGGCCCGGGGACACGGGGAGCGGACTGCAATCGTGGCCCCCGAGGGGACCTTCCGCTACGCCGACCTCCTCCGGGCCTCGGAGGGGGTGGCCCGGGCGCTCCTGGCGGATCATGGGGAGCTGGCCGGCGCCCGGGTGGCCTTCCTGGTCCCCCCGGGATTCGAGTACGTGGCGGTGCAGTGGGGGATCTGGCGGGCGGGAGGGATGGCGGTCCCCCTGGCGGTCTCCCACCCGCCTCCGGAGCTGGCGTACATCCTGGAGGATTCGGATCCCGTCACGGTCATCGCCCACCCCTCCATGGTGGATCGCCTGGGTGAAGCCCGGGGGCTCCCGGTGCGGTCCAGCACGGAG
>CAYQVI010000223.1:0-6005 GCA_964420725.1 uncultured Gemmatimonadaceae bacterium
TGGACTGGAAGCTCTACGCCCGTACCGACCGTCACTACCTGAAGCTCTTCGAGGCGGACACCAACGCCAACCTGATGGTGTTGATGGACATCTCGAAGTCCATGTCGTTCAGGATGGAGGGGATCTCGAAGCTGGACTACGCCCGGTACCTGGCGGCGTCGCTCCTGTACTTCTCCAGTCGGCAGCGGGACCGGGTGGGGCTGGCCACCTTCGACAGCGCCATCGTGGACTACGTCCCCGCGTCGGCCCGGCACCTGGACGTCTGCCTCCACACCCTGCACCGCACCGAGGCGGGGAAGCCCGGATCGCTGGCGGCTCCCCTGAAGGTGCTGGGGGAGCGCTTCCGCCGCCGGGGGATCGTGGTGCTGATCTCGGACTTCTACGAAGACGCCCTCTCGGTGGTGGATGCCGTGAAGGGACTCCGCTACCAGGGGCAGGATGTGATCGTCTTCCACGTCCTGGATCCGGCGGAGCTGGACTTCCCCTTCCAGGAGGCCTCCCCCTTCCAGGACCTGGAGACCGGGGAGCGGATCCCGGTGGTCCCCGCCACCCTCCGGGACCGCTATCGGGAGCTGGTGGCGGAGCACATCGAAACCCTGCAGACGAAGTTCACCGGTCACCGGATCGACTACGCCCAGTTGAACACCGGTGCCCCCCTGGACGCCGCCCTCTTCCGGTACCTGTCGGCCCGGGAGCGGATGAGCCGGGTGCGCTGACATGGGACTCGGCTTCCTCGCCCCGATCTTCCTGGCCGCCGTGGCGGCCATCGGGATCCCCATCTGGCTCCACCTGACCCACAAGGAGCGGAAGGAGGTGGTGGAGTTCCCCTCCCTCATGTTCCTGGAGCGGATCCCCTACAAGACCTCCCGTCGCCAGCGGATCCGACACCCCCTCCTCCTGGCCCTTCGGGCGCTGGCGCTCCTCCTCCTTGCGCTGGCCTTTGCCCGCCCCGTCCTGGAGCGGGTGGCGCTGGCGGCTCCCACCGAGCAGGCCCGGGAGGTGGTGATCCTCCTGGATCGATCCCACTCCATGGGCTACGGGGAGCGCTGGGATGCCGCCGTATCTGCCGCCCGTCGGACCGTGGAGGCGCTGGGGCCCGAGGACCGGGCCAGCCTCGTCCTCTTCTCCGGGGCGGTGACGGTGGCGGTTCCCTCCACCACCGACCGGGCCAGGCTCCTCTCGGTGCTGGATACGGTGAAGCCGGGCTCCCGGGCCACCCGCTATGGTCCGGCGCTGCAGGCGGCGGCGGGGATCCTGGAGGACTCGGGGCTTCCGGTCCTCTCCGCCGTCCTGGTGAGCGACTTCCAGCGGAGCGGCTGGCAGGGGGACGAGGGGATCCGCTTCCCGGCGGGGGCCGAGCTGGTCCCGGTCTCCGTGGCGGGGGATGGTCCGGTGGAGAACATCGCCGTGGCCGGGGTCACGGTGCTCCGGGAGGTCACCGGGGGGGTGGAGCGGGTCACCCTCTCCCCCCGGATCACCAGTACCGGGGAGCAGGGAGCCCAGGGGCTGCCGGTGACGCTGGAGGTGGACGGTCGCGAGCTGTCCAGCACCACGGTGGACCTCCCTCCCCGGGGGGCGGCCGTTGCGACGCTCCCCCCCTTCACCCTCACCACCCCCAATAGCCGGGTGACGGTACGGATCCCCGGGGACCGGCTCCCGGCGGACGATGTGCACCATCTGGTCCTTTCCCCTGGGTCCGGGATCCCGGTCCTGGTGCTGGACGGCACCGGGAGGCCCGGGGGAGCGCTCTACCTGTCCCGGGCGCTGGGGATCGGGGATGACCCCCTCTTCCGGGTGGAGGTGAAGCGGGCCGAGGCCTTCCGGGTGGAGGACCTGTCGGGGCGGCGCCTGGTGGTCTTTCTGGATGCCCCGCTCCCGGGTGGGGAGCTGGGGACCCGCGTGGTGGAGTGGGTGGAGCGGGGGGGCGGGATCCTGATGGCTCCCGGGGAACGTGGAGGGGCCTCCGAGGGCTCCCCCCCGGGGCTCCTGCCGGGTGCTATCGGTGCGGTGGCCAACCGCCCCGGGAGCCGTGGCGGCACCCTGGGCTTCCTGGACTACGACCACCCCATCCTGGAGCTCTTCGCCGCGCCCCGGAGTGGGGACCTCACCTCTCCCCGCTTCTTCCGGACCCGGGCCATCACCCCGGGGGACAGCACCCAGGTGCTGGCCCGCTTCGACGATGGGAGTGCCGCCATGGTGGAGCGTCGGGTGGGGAGGGGGCGGGTCATCCTCTGGGGGGGGACCTTCGACACACACTGGACGGATCTGCCGCTGCAGCCCGTCTACCTCCCCCTGGTGCGGCGCACCGCAGCCCACCTTGCCGCGTATCGACCCTCCCCCCCGGCCTGGGTGGCAGGGGATGTGGCGCAGCTCGAGGGGGAGGAGGCGCTGGGGGGGGACGGGATCACCGCACCCTATCCGGAACGGGTGGCCGCTCCGCCGGCAGGGGGCGCACCCATCCCCCTGGAGCCCCGGGATGGAACGGCGGTTCTCCCTCTTGAGTCGGCGGGCTTCTACCTGGTGCGCACCCCGGGGGAGAACGAGGAGCGCCCCTGGGCGATCGCGGTGAATGTCGATCCGGCGGAGTCCGATCTGGACTCCCTGGACCCGGCGGAGCTGGCGGCCTCGGTGCTCCCCCGGGGGGGAGACGCCATCTCGGCGGCCGGTGAGGGGCAACTCACCCGGGAGGACCGGGAACGACGTCAATCCCTGTGGTGGTACCTGATGGTACTGGCGCTGGTCATCCTGGGAGTCGAGGCGATGCTGGGGAATCGCCTCTCACGGACGGCGGCGCACTGAACGAAGGCGGGACCCAAGGAGGCAGGTATGGCTGGTGTCGGAGGCAGGAGCGGACGCCGCAGGGGATCGGAGCGCGCACCGCAGGCGGAGCTGAAGCGGATCCTGTCCCGGGTCCGCAATCGGTGGAGGCTGCGGGTCCTCCTCCGGGGACTGGCCGCTGCCGCCGCCCTGGGGCTGGTGGTGGTGCTGGCCTCCGCCTGGGGGCTGGACGCCGCCCGCTTCGATCCCACCGCCGTGGTCCTGCTACGGTGGACGGTTGGGATTGCGCTCCTGGCCATCGGGTGGTTCCTGGTGGTGCGCCCCCTCCGCAGCGAGGTGAGCGACGAGCGGATCGCCCTGTATCTGGAGGAGCACGAGCCGGCGCTGGACGGGGCCGTGCTGGCGGCGCTGGAGTCGGAGAAGAGCGGAGGGACCTCCTCCGCCCTCTCCGGGGCGGTGCTGGCATCGGCGCTGGAGCGGGCCCGGGCAGCCCGGGAGGGGCGTCGGATCGAGGCGTCCAGCCTCAGTCGCTCCTCGGGGATCCTGGCGGCCTCGGCGCTGGCCACCCTGGCCATCCTCCTCTTCGGCCCCGCCGGCATCCGCCACGGCGCCGGTGTGCTGCTGAACCCCGCCGTGGCCCCGGAGGCCGCCAATCCCTACGCCATCGATGTCCAGCCCGGCGACGTCACGATCGCCCGTGGGGCGGACCAGTTGGTCACGGCCCGGCTCCTGGGCTTCGGCGCTGAGGAGGTGGTGCTCCACCAGCGGTTGGGGGACGAGGTGGGCTTCACCAGCCTGGGGATGATCCCGGCGGATACCGCGTCCGGCTTCGAGCTCCTTCTCTTCGCCGTTCCGGAGGCCACCCAGTACTTCGTGGAATCCCAGGGGATCCGCTCGCCGGTCTTCCGGATCCAGGTGGAGGACCTCCCCTACGTGGACGGGCTGGAACTCACCTATCACTTCCCCGCCTTCACCGGTCTACCCTCCCGCACGATCGAGAGCGGAGGAGACATCGCCGTTCTGAAGGGCACCCGGGTGGAGCTGAGGGCCACCACCACCCTTCCCACGCCGGGGGGGCGGCTGAAGCTCGGGGACGGCACGGTGCTGGAGCTCACCGCGGATGCCGAGGGAGGCCTCACCGGGAGTTTTGTGGTGGAGGAGGATGGGACCTACCAGGTGGAGCTGGACCGGAGCGGTCCTGGTGCTCCTGTGCCCGGATCCCCCCGTTACATCATCGACGCCCTCTCCGACCAGCAGCCGCTGGTGAGCTTCACCCGCCCCGGTCGGGACACCCGCCCCAGCCCCATCGAGGAGGTGTTCCTCGAGGTGAAGGCCCAGGACGACTTCGGGGTGCGGCAGCTGGAGCTGGTCTACTCCGTGAACGGGGGGGAGAACGTGACGGTCCCCCTCTTCGGGGGGGGCACCCGGCCCCTCGCCGAGGTGGTGGCGGGACACACGATGTACCTGGAGGAGTTCCAGCTCGAGCCGGGGGACGTGGTGTCCTACTACGCGGTGGCCCGGGACGGCACCACGGACGAGGTCCTTTCGGACATGTACTTCCTCCAGATGCGCCCCTTCGGGATGGAGTTCCGGGAGGGGGAGCAGCAGGGAGGGGGCGGTGGTGGCGGGGGCGGTGAGCAGGGGGCCGACGCGGAGCTCTCCGAGCAGCAGCGCCAGGTCATCTCGGCCACCTTCAACCTCCGGCGGGATCGCACCCGCTACTCACAGGAGGCGCTGGACCAGGGACGGACCACCATCTCCCTCTCCCAGGGGCGGCTGAAGGAACAGGTGGCCACCCTCCTGGAGCGGATGGGGAACCGGGGGGTGGTGGCCATGGACGAGGCCTTCGAGAAGGTGGCGGAGTCGCTGCCGAAGGCCATGGAGGAGATGGATGCCGTGGTGGAGGCGCTGGGACGGGACGACCTCTCCGGCGCTCTGGGACCGGGACAGCGGGCGCTGCAGCACCTGGTGCGGGCGGAGGAGGCCTACCGGGAGGTGACGGTGCAGCAGCAAGGTGGTGGAGGTGGGGGCGGAGGGGGTGGCGGTGCCGCCGAGGACCTGGCCAACCTCTTCGAACTGGAGCTGGACCAGCTCCGCAACCAGTACGAGACGGTGCAGCAGAGCCAGCAGCAGTCCATGGACGCCGAGGTGGACGAGACGCTGGAGCGGCTGAAGGAGCTGGCCCGCCGACAGGAGCAGGAAGCGGAGCGGCAGCGGGCCATGGCCCGGGCCCAGGGGGCACAGGGAGGGAGCACGGGGGCCAACCAGCGGTCGCTGGCGGACGAGACGGAGGAGGCGGCTCGGCAACTGGAGCGGCTGGCCCGGGAGCGGTCCCAGCCGGAGCTGCAGGAGACGGCCCGTCAGCTCCAGCAGGCCGCCGACGCCATGCGCCGGGCCGCCGCCGGGCAGGGGGGCACGGGAGCCGGGGAGGCACAGGCCGCCCGGGACCGTCTCCAGGAGGCACAGCGTCGGCTGGAACAGGCCCAGTCCGACCGGATCCGCCGGGATACACGGGATGCCCTTCGTCAGGCGGAAGAACTGGCGGCGCAGCAGCGGGAGATGCAGGAGGAGATCCGTGGACTGCCCACCTCTTCGGGGTCGGAGCGGATGTCCGAATTGCAGCGCCTGGGTTCCGGGAAGGAGGCCATGTCCCGGGACGTTCTGGACCTGGAGCGGCGACTGGACAACATGGCGGCCGACGCACGCCGGGAGGAGCGCAGGGAGGTGGCCCGGGCGCTGACCGAGGCCGCCGACGGGATCCGTGAGGACCGGATCGCCGATCGCCTGCGTTTCTCCAGGGGGCTCATGGACAGCCGGGAGCGGGAGTTCGCCGAGGCCTTCGAGGAGGAGATCGCCCGGACGCTGGAGTCCCTGAGGGACCGCATCGCCGAGGCGGATCGCCAGGCAGGGGCGGCGGCTCCGGATGACGTGGCGGCCCGGGCCCTGGACCGGACCCGGGACCTGGTGCGGGGGGCCGAGTCCATGGAGGAGCGGGTGCGGGAGCGGCAGGAGGCCGCCGCCGGCCGCCGCCTGGGTGAGCAGGCTGGCGAGCAGGGTCAGCCCGGACAGGGAGGAGAGCAGGGTCAGGGGCAGCAGGGCCAGGGCGAAGGCCAGGGGCAGGGGGAGCAGGGTGAGGGGCAGGAGGGCCAGGGCCAGGGCCAGCAGCAGGGCCAGGGCCAGGGACAGGGGCAGGGGGAAGGTGCCTCCGGACAGGGCCAGGCCGGACA
>CAYQVI010000224.1:0-5974 GCA_964420725.1 uncultured Gemmatimonadaceae bacterium
GTGGGGGTGGATGGATCCATGCCCTGAATGTCGCCCGGGGCCCCGAGAAGGAGCAACCGGAGGGCTCCCGGACCGCCGTGCGGGTTGCTCCGCCCCCCGCGTCATCCCGATATTCCCTTCCCCGCGAAACCTCTACCCTTCTCCGGGACGCCCCATGCGGTTCAGCGCCAACGTCGAGAAGCTCCAGCCCTCCGCCACCATTGCCGTCAGCACCCTGGCGAAGAAGCTCCGGAGCGAGGGGCGGGACATCCTGGACCTGAGTGCCGGGGAGCCGGATTTCGACACCCCGGACTTCATTGCGGAGGCCGGGATCCAGGGGATCCGGGAGGGGAGGACCCGCTACACCCCGGCAGGGGGGATGCCTGAGCTCCGGAAGGCCATCGCAGCCGAGGTGACCCGCCGGACCGGAACGCCGGTGGACTGGAACGGTGTGGTCGTGTCCGCAGGGGCCAAACAGTCCCTCTTCAACGCCTGCTTCACCCTCTTCGGCCCCGGTGACCAGGTCCTCATCGCATCCCCCTACTGGACCAGCTATCCGGAGATCGTGACGCTGGCCCGGGCCGAGTCGGTCTTCGTGGCGGGGCCCGAGGAGAACGACTTCCTCCTGCGGGTGGAGGACCTGGAGCGGGCCCGCACCCCCGGGACCCGGGGGCTGATCCTCTGCACCCCTTCGAATCCCACCGGAGCGGTGTACCAGGCCGAGGAGCTCAAGGCCATCGCAGAGTGGGCCCGGGACCACAATATCTGGCTCATCTCCGACGAGATCTACCGGCAGATCAACTTCTCGGACGATGGCTCGGCAGCCACCGGCCTCCACGACCTTCCGGCGGAATCGGTGGGGCCGCATGTGGTGATTGACGGGGCCTCGAAGAGCTTCGCCATGACCGGGTGGCGGATCGGCTTCTCCATCTCCAGCCCCGAGACGGCGAAGGCCTTCACCGCCCTGCAGAGCCACATCACATCGAACCCCGCCACCCCCTCGCAGGTGGCGGCGCTGGAGGCCTATCTGGACCCGGAGCGGACGGCGGCGGCGGTGGCTGAGATGTGCACCGCCTTCCGTCGGCGGCGGGACCTGGTGGTGGAGATGATCCGGGAGCACCTCCCGGGCTTCCAGTACATCCAGCCCCGGGGGGCCTTCTACGTCTTCCTGAGGGTGGACTCGGCCTTCGGCGGGCGCATCATGGACTCCTCCGCCTTCTGCAGCCGTCTCCTGGAGGAGACCGGGGTGGCGCTGGTTCCCGGGGTGGCCTTCGGCGACGACCGCTATGTCAGGATGAGCTATGCCACCTCGGACGGGATCCTGGCGGAGTCCATCCGTCGGTTGGCGGGCATGCTGGCCCCGGGAGGGTGATCAGGAGTTGCGCAGGGCGGCCAGCCGCCTGACCCGCTCCAGGGCGGAGGCTTCGTAGCTCCCTCCGAAGAGGAGGACATGCACCAGGAGGGGGTAGAGCTGGTAGAGGTCCCGCCGGGTTCCGGCATATCCTCCATCCAGTGGGCGGAGGTGGGCATAGGCCTCCAGGGTGCCCCGGGGGAAGCCGCCGAAGAGCTCCATCATCGCCAGATCCACCTCCCGGTGCCCCCGGTAGACCGCGGGATCCACCAGCGCAGGATCCCCACTCCGTGTGAAGAACACGTTTCCGCTCCAGAGATCCCCGTGGAGGAGGACCGGCCCCTCCGCCTCCACCGGGGCCAACCAATCCTCCACCCCCTCCAGGACCCGCTCCCAGCCCCTCCCGGCGCCGGAGAAGGCCCCCCGGTCGCGGGCCCGGCGGAGAAGGGGCTCCAGACGGGCATCCCGCCAGAACTCCCCCCAGGCGAGAGGGGAGGGATTCGGCTGTGGCAGGGTGGCGATGTGGTTGTCCCCCCGCCATCCCCACCCTCCCGAGGCGGGCCGATGAAGCAGGGCCAGCGCCCGCCCCATCCGCTCTCCTGCCTGGGCGGCGGGGGATCCCGCCTCCAGCCACTCCAGAGCCAGCCATCCACCACCGGAGCCCTCCCCTCCCCCGGTCCCCAGGACCCGGGGAATCCGGAATCCCCCCGCCTCGCCGCCGGCCGCCACCTCCCTCAGCGCCTCCAGCCCCTCCGCCTCCTCCTGGAAGAGGATGGATGAGGCATCGGGACTCCACTTCAGGAAGGCGGCTCCCCCATCGGTCTCCACCTTCAGCGCCCGGTGGATGCACCCCCCACCCACGGGAGAGACCCCCCGGATCCGGGCAGGGGAGCCCGGCGAGCCAAGAGCCCGTCCCACCCCGTCCGCCACCCCGGGGGGAAGCCCATGCTCCGCCGCCCCCCCCGCAGCCATCAGCCCCCCGTCCCTGCGGGCCCACCCGTCCCGCCGGTGTCCCTGAGCTCCTTCAGGAGCGCCCGGCAGGACCGTTCCACCATGCGAAAGACATCATCGAATCCCTCGGGTCCGCCGTAGTAGGGATCCGGGACCTCCGCCCCGGCACCTCCCTCGGGATCCCACTCCCGGAGGAGGGCCAGCCGGGCCGGGCCGCCACTCCGCTCCCTCAGGACCTCAAGATTCCGGAGATTCTCCAGGTCCATGGCGATGATGTGGGTGAAGCGGGAGAAGTCGTCGGGGCGCACCTGTCGAGCCGTTCCCCGGAGCCGTACCCCGTTGCGGCGCGCCACCTCCACAGAGCGGGGATCCGGGGCCTCGCCGGCGTGCCAGGCCCCCGTCCCCGCGGAGTCCACCTCCAGGTGGGCCTCCATCCCCTCCTCCATCAGGAGATGCGCCAGCATCCCCTCCGCCAGGGGTGACCTGCAGATGTTTCCCAGGCAGACGAAGAGGACCGAGGCGGAGCCGGAGGAATGGCTCCCCTGTGGTGCCCCAGGGGAACCTGATACGTTTACTGGTCTGTTTGGTGAGGACATGGAATCACGCAGGAAGGAGCGGTACGTGCAGGAAATGAAGAGTTTTGGAGAGCTCGGTCTCTCCCCCGAGAGAGTGGCCGCGGTGGAGGCACTGGGCTGGGAGGAACCTACCCCCATCCAGCAACGGGCGATCCCCGCAGTGCTCCAGGGGAAGGATGTGGTGGGCATTGCCCAGACGGGCACCGGGAAGACCGGGGCCTTCCTCCTTCCCACCATCGAGCGACTGAAGGCCGGTGGCGGTCTCCAGGTGCTGGTGCTCTGTCCCACCCGGGAGCTGGCCCAGCAGGTCTCCGAGGATGCCGAGACCTTCGTGAAGGGGAGTACCATCCGGGTGGCTGCCATCTATGGCGGTGTCGGATATGGTCCCCAGAACGATGCCCTGGCCCAGGGGTTCGAGATCATCGCGGCCACGCCGGGGCGGATGATCGACCATGTGGAGCGGGGGAACGCCAAGCTGGGCAACGTCTCGGCGCTGATCCTGGATGAGGCCGACCGGATGCTGGACATGGGGTTCCGGCCGCAGATCGAGGAGATCCTGCGCCGGATGCCCCGGGAGAGGCAGACCATGCTCTTCTCGGCCACCATGCCCCACGGCGTCCATGCCCTGGCGCTGCAGGTGACCCGGGATGCGGAGTGGGTCGAGGCCACCCCCGAGGGGAGCACGGCGGTGGGAATCACCGAGCGGATCTACTCGGTGAAGCCGGACAAGAAGACCCCCCTGCTCCTGAACCTTCTGGAGGAGCCGGAATGGAACCAGGTCCTGGTCTTCGTCCGGACCAAGGCCGGGGCCGACGCCCTTCAGGTCCTGCTTGAACGGGGGGGCATCAGCACCGACGCCATGCACTCCAACCGGCAGATGGCCCATCGGCAGCGGGCCCTGGACCGGTTCACCACCGGAGAGGTCAGGGTGCTGGTGGCCACCGATGTGGCACAGCGGGGGCTGGACGTGGAGGGGATTTCCCACGTGGTGAACTACGACATCCCACTGGATCCGGAGGACTATGTGCACCGCATCGGACGGACCGGGCGGGCCGGAGCCGTGGGCACCGCGGTGACCTTCGTCACGGGTACGGAGCTGGGGCACCTTCGCTCCATCGAACACCGGCTGGGTCGTCGCCTGGAGAGGATCCACCTCCGGGAATTCGACTACGCCGGAACGCCGCAGGAGAAGGCCCCGGTGGAGAAGCACGCACGGACGGACCGGAGGGTGGGGTCCCGGCTCACGGAGGAGCTGACCCCCGAGCAGTTGGCCCGGATCCTGGGACACGAGTGACCGCACCGGCATCCCCCCAGGGGTGCCGCATCCACCGCATCGCATCGTCAGGAGATCGACTTCATGCTGCTCCGCCGGTATGGAACCACCGTCCAGGGTGTGGAGATGAACTTCGACGCCCGGGCCCTCAGCGAAGTGGCGTTCCGGAGGGACAGGAGCTTCTCGCTTCCGTGGGAGGAGTTCGAGGAGGGCTACACTCGCACCGGCGGCCATGAGCTGACCGCCACCGCCGAGGGGTGGGTGCAGGACGAGGCCGAACAGGAGCTGCTCCGGGTCCTGGCCGCGCAGATCGAGGCGCTGCTGGCGGGGCTGGGGGAGGGGGAGGTCCTGCTGGTGGAGAGCGAGCAGGGGACCGACTACCCCAAGACCCGGGATGAGAAGAAGAACGTCGTGGTGGAGGGGGTGAACAGGCTGTACTTCGAGTGGCGTGTGGAGCCTGCGCTTCGCCTGGGGGTCTTCCGGAAGAACTCGTGAAGGCCCGGGGGACGTGGGCAGGGGGCGGCGCCGGATCGTCTGTCCTTCCAGCGTTGGCGGGATGCGTCCTCCTCCTGTCCCTGGCGGCATGCACCTTCGAGCGGCGTGCCGACCCCGGCAACGGGGGCTCCCCCGCCCTCTCCACCGAGGATGCGGTGCTGGCGGTGGTATCCTCCCTGGATGCCGCCCGGCAGGATGGGGATCTGGCTGCAGCCGCCGGCCTTTTCGACGCCGACGCACGGGTCTCCATCCGCCCCTCGTTTCCCGGCGCAGGGGCTGAAAGCGACTGGCTTCCCCCCGGGGCGGCGCTGGAGCAGGATGTCTCCGCCACACGCTTCGAGCTGGTGGAATCCAAGATGGAGTTCCCCGGGCCCGGGACCGCGCTGGTCCTCAACCGCTATGTGGAGACAGGAGCCCCCTCCGGGGAACCAGGAGCCCTGGAGACCATCGTGATGGTACGCCGGGACGGAGAGTGGCGGATCCGGCACCTGCACCGCTCCTTCCCTCCTCCAGCCGGGATACGCCCATGATCACCCTTGCGGATATCCGGGCGGCCAGGGAGCGCATCCGGGGTGAGGTGGTCCTGACCCCCTGCACCCGCTCCCTGGCCTTCGACGACCTCGTCCCCTGCGAGCTCCACTTCAAGTTCGAGAACCTCCAGCGCACCGGTTCGTTCAAGGACCGGGGAGCGCTGAACCGACTCCGGCACCTGAACCGGGAGGAACGGGCCCGGGGGGTGGTGACGGCCAGTGCGGGGAACCACGCCCAGGCCGTGGCCTTCCACGCAGGCCGCCTTGGGATCCCCGCCACCATCGTCATGCCCGAGGCGTCCCCCCTGATCAAGGCCGCCAACACCCGTCGCTACGGGGCCAGGGTCATCCTCCACGGCGCTTCCTTTGCAGCCGCTCTGGAGGAGGCCCTCCGGATCCGGGATGGGGAGGGTCAGATCCTCATCCACGCCTACGACGACGAGCAGGTGGTGGCGGGGCAGGGGACCATCGGCCTGGAGATCCTGGAGCAGGTCCCCGACGTGGACACCATCGTGGTGCCGGTGGGGGGTGGGGGGGTCATTGGAGGAATTGCCACCGCGGTGAAGAGCCTGAAGCCCGGAGTGCGGATCATCGGCGTGGAGGCGGAGGCCGCCCCCTCCGCCCGGCGCTCCCTGGACGCCGGGGAGATCGTCTCGGTGGAGAGCGCCCGGACCCTGGCGGACGGGATCGCCATCAAGCGCATCGGGGACGTGACCTTCCCCCTGATCCAGACCTACGTGGACGACGTGGTGCTGGTGGGGGAGGAGGAGATCGCCCGGGCCATCCTCCTCTTCCTGGAGCGGGAGAAGACGGTGGCGGA
>CAYQVI010000225.1:0-5939 GCA_964420725.1 uncultured Gemmatimonadaceae bacterium
CTGGTGGACCCCCGCCTGGTGCGGTGGGACCGCCCCCCGGCCACGGCCCCTCCCTCCACACTCCGGGTCACAGCCTTCTCCTGAACCTCCGGTTTCCCTGACACCACGCCCTGCGGCGTCGGCTCCACGGTGCCCGGAGATCCAGTTCCGCCTCGCAGCGGGGCTGCTGTGACCCACGGTCAGGTGGTTTCCCTTCTTGCACCGACCTGTCACGTGGAGTGTGTCCATGTTCCGTCTTCGTGCTGCAACCTGTGGGAGTTCCTCTCCCCGCCCCGCCCGTTCCCGGGGTCCGGCCTTCTGGTCCCTGACCCTCCCCCTGCTCCTGGCCCTCACCCTTCCCGGGGAGGCCCACCCCCAGTCCGGCACCGGGGCCCTCTCCGGCTCGGTGGCCGTGGCGGGCTCCGGGGAGCCTCTGGCCGCCGCCGAGGTCTCGATCCAGGGGGGCACCGCCTCCACCACCACCGACGCCCGTGGGCGATTCCTCCTCCCCGGCCTGCCGGTGGGGAGCCATGTGGTCCAGGTGCGTCGGCTGGGGCATGAGGAGACCCGTCAGACGGTGACCATCCGGGCCGGGGAGACCACCAGCGTGCGGTTCCTCCTGGCCATCTCTGCCGTGGATGTGGAGGGGGTGGTGATCTCCGCCACCCGGGGATCCAGGGACGCCATGGCCACCGCGGCCTCGGTGGGGGTGGTGGAGGGAAGCTCCATCCGGGAGGCCAGGCCGGCCCACCCGTCGGAGATCATGGGACGGATCCCCGGGGTCTGGGTGAACGTCACCGGCGGAGAGGGTCACATGACCGCCATCCGCCAGCCGCTGGGGACCCAGCCGGTCTACCTGTTCCTGGAGGACGGAGTCCCCACCCGCTCCACCGGCTTCTTCAACCACAACGCCCTGTACGAGGTGAACGTCCCGCAGGCGGACCGGATCGAGGTGCTGAAGGGACCCGGGACCGCCCTCCACGGGAGCGACGCCATCGGCGGGGTGATCTCCGTCTCCACCCGTCCTCCGGCGGAGCTCCCCGGCGCCGAGCTCTCCCTGGAAGGGGGTGCATACGGCTTCGCCCGGGCGCTGGGCTCCGTGAGCGGTCGCCTGGGGGAGAACGGCCTCCGGGGTGAACTCAACCTCACCCGGACCGATGGTTGGCGGGATGGAACGGGGTACGACCGGCAGGCGGGAACCCTGCGCTGGGACCGGTCCCTGGGGGAGGACGCCACCATGAAGACGGTGGTGACCTTCTCCCGCATCGACCAGAGCACGGCGGGGAGCTCGGCCCTCAATGCTGAGGACTTCCGGGACAACCCCACCCGGAACTACACCCCGGTCTCCTTCCGGAAGGTGGAGGCGCTGAGGATCTCCACGGCTCTCGAGGCACAGAGGGGGTCGTGGGGGTTCAACCTCACCCCCTTCGCCCGCTTCAACAGCATGGAGATGCTCCCGAACTGGACGCTGGCCTTCGATCCCGCCATCTCCACCACCGAGAACAGCTCCCTGGGGCTGGTGGCCCGGGCCCGCTACGCCCTGGGGGTGGGGGACGGGGAACTGGTGGCTGGGGTGGACCTGGACCGGAGCCCCGGAAGCCGGTTCGAGGAGAGTGTGGCTCCGGTCCGGGAGGACGGGATCTTCACCGGGTTTGCCCCGGGGAATCCCCTCTACGACTACGATGTCGTCTTCACCCAGGTGGCCCCCTATCTCCACGGGGAGATGGATGTGGCCCCGGGCTTCCGCCTCCAGGCGGGGCTCCGTGCGGACCTCCTGGGCTACGACTATACCACGAGGCTGGACCCCGTGGAGACCGGTCGCCACCGTCGCCCTGCCGATGCCTCTCCCAGCTACAACGCGGTGAGCCCGAAGCTGGGGGCCACCTGGCAGCTGGCTCCCACCCTGAACCTCTTCGGGGCCTGGCGCCGGGGTTTCAGGGCTCCCTCCGAGGGGCAGATCTTCCGCCAGGGGTCCGCGGTGAACACCCTGGCCCTGGACCCGGTGCGGGCGGACAGTTGGGAGGCGGGAGTGAGGGGCGTGTTCGGCGGGAGCCTCCGCTACGAGCTCTCCGCCTACCACATGACCAAGACCGATGACATCCTCACCTTCCAGAACCCGGATGGCAGCCGGGAGACGGTGAACGCCGGTGAGACGCTGCACCGGGGGGTGGAGGTGGGACTCGGGGTCCAGCTGGCACCGGGACTCCGGGCGGAAGCCGCCTTCTCGCTGGCAGAGCACACCTACGAGGAGTGGTCTCCCCGACCGGATGTGAACCTCTCGGGGAACGTCCAGGAGTCGGCACCCAACACCATGGGCAACGTGTTGCTGAACTGGGCTCCCCGACGGCTCTCGGGAGCCGGAATCGCCGCCGAGTGGGTCCACCTGGGGAGCTACTACACCGACCCCACCAACGCCGACCGGTACGGGGGACACGATCTCCTGAATCTCCGGGGCTCCGCCCCGGTGGGAGACCGGGTCCAGCTCTTCCTGCGGCTGAACAACGTCCTGGATACCCGCTATGCCGAGCGGGCCGCGTGGACGGAGGCCCGGGGGCAGGAGCTGGCCCCGGGGATGCCCCGGACCCTCTACGCCGGAGTGCAGCTCCGATGAGGCGGGGGGGCAGGAGAGACGCGCGGGGCTGGAGGGGAAGCGCCCTGGGAGGGGGGCTCACCCTCCTCCTTCTGGCGGGGATCCCGGCGTGCGGCACCGGAGGGGGGGACGCTCCCCCCCTCCGGGACTTCACCCTCACCACCAGCGGGGGCACCCATCCCACCGTGGCGGTGGACCTCCGGGACGGGACCACCTACGTGGCCTGGGTCCATCTCACCGGGGAGGGGGACGCCCAGGATGTGCGCCTGGTGCGCATTCCTCCAGGAGGGGAGCCGGAGCCACCGGTGCGGGTGAACACCGTCCAGGGGGACGCCACCCCCCACGAGCAGGCCCCGGCCCAGGTGGCGGTGGGGCCGGAGGGGGAGGTGTTCGTCATGTGGCAGCGGCGCACGGCCATCGAGGGTCGACGCTTCGGAGCCAGCACGCTGCGGATGGCCCGGTCCTCCGACGGCGGACGGAGCTTCGAGCCCGCCATCGATGTGGCCGACTACGACGGCCCCATCCCCGCCTCCCACACCTTCCACAACCTGGTGGTGGACCCGGCTGGGGGGGTGATCGCGTCCTGGCTGGACGGCCGGGCCCCCTGGGTGATGCAGGCTGCGGGGATCGAGGGCCCGGACCCGGGGACCGAGATGAGGGTGGCGGTCTCCCAGGACGGGGGGCGGAGCTTCGGGGCCAGCGTGGTGCTGGCTTCCGGGGTCTGCCCGTGCTGTCGGACCTCTCTGGCGCTGGGGCCCGACGGCGCCATCTACGCCGCCTGGAGGAACATCTGGCCCACTCCCGACGGCCGGGAGATCCGGGACCCGGCGGTGGCCCGCTCCGATGACGGCGGGATGAGCTTCGGTCCCCCCATCCGGATCCATGCAGACGACTGGGTCCACGATGGGTGCCCCCATGCCGGCCCGGCGCTGGCTGTGGACGGAGTGGGGGCCCTCCACGCCCTCTGGTACACCGGAACCCCCGACGGTCCGGGGATCTTCCACACCCGATCCACCGACCGGGGAGAGCACTTCTCGCCGGCCACCCCCCTGGTGCAGGGGGAGTGGGTCCCCCCCTCCCGGGTGGACCTCGTCACCACCCCTGCCGGGAGCGTGATGGCGGTATGGGAGGACCGGCGCCAGGAGCCCCCGGTCTTCGGCGTGGTGGAGATCCCCGCCGGCGGCGCCCCCGATACTGGACGGGAGGTCCTCATCCCCGGCACCTTCCCCATGGTGGCCTCGGCAGACGATCGCCGGGTCCTGGCATGGCTGGACGGGGAGGCCGTGCACCTGCGCATCGAGGGGGGAAGATGAGACGGAAGGGGAGAGGCCTTTCGGCGGCGCTGCTGTGGACGCCGCTGGCGATGGCACTGGCTGCGTGCGGAGACGGGGGCGATGCCGGAGCCGACGGAGGGAGGCGCTTCTCTCCCCTCCGCACGGGCTCACTGGCTCCGGCCTACGCCGCCGTGGACATGGCAGGGGATTCCGTCCGACTCTCCGACTTTGACGGGGAGGTGGTCCTCCTGAACCTGTGGGCCACCTGGTGCCACCCGTGCCGGGAGGAGATGCCGGCGCTTCAGGCGCTCCACGAGGCCTTCCAGGACCAGGGGCTCCATGTGGTGGGGGTCAGCATCGACGGGCGGAGTTCCGCCGACATGATCCCCGGCTTCCTGGAGGAGGTGGGGGTCACCTTCCGGATCCTCCGGGATCCGGAGGAGCGGGTGGTGCG
Organism: uncultured Gemmatimonadaceae bacterium; assembly: GCA_964420725.1. Lineage (GTDB taxonomy): Bacteria > Gemmatimonadota > Gemmatimonadetes > Longimicrobiales > Gaopeijiaceae > CAYQVI01. Next base: position 4,298 of record CAYQVI010000225.1, read on the forward strand.
GAGCTTCACGACCATGGGGGTCCCCGAGACCTTCCTCATCGGGAGGGACGGCATCCTCCTCCACCGATGGGTGGGAGCCTTCGATCCCATGTCGGACGAGCACCGGATCCGGGTGGAGGCAGCCCTCGCGGAAGACGTTTCATGATTAGTCTCAAGGTATTTTATAACATATACTTCAGTTCGATGATGTCACGTCGGACATGAAGGTCAGGATCCGCTGGAGCGTCTCCGCCGCCCCGGGGGATGGAGAACCTCCCGTGGGCTCCAGGGAGTGGCCGCCATTCACCACCCGCACCAGTTCCCCCCGCACAGACGCCCCCGCCAGCCGATCCTGCATGCTGGTGGCCTGGGAGAGGGGGATGAGAGGGTCCCGCTCCCCATGGACCAGGAGGTGGGGGGCATCTCCCGGCGACACCCAGGTGATGGGGCTGCCGTCCCGGAGCACCGGACTGGCCGGGTTGCTGGTGCCGAAGGTGGCGTTGAGGGCAAACGCCAGGAGGAAGTTGGACGAGAGCGGGGGGAGGTTGGAGACCCCGGCCACACTCACCACACCCCTCACCGCAGACGAGACCCCGGGAAAGCCTGACCCCTCAAAGCCGGCGTCCGGGGCGGTGACCCCCAGCATGGAGACAAGATGGCCTCCGGCGCTGTGCCCCCATGCCACGATCCGGTCCGGGTCGCCGCCGTACGCAGCCGCATTCGCCCGGAGGTGCCGCACGGCGCACTTGGCATCATGGATCTGGGCGGGCCAGGGGTGGAGGGGAGCAAGCCGGTAGGACGCGGTGGCCACGATGAAGCCCCGGGCCAGGAGCCCCGTGGCCACCTCCTCGTACCAGGGTCCATCCCCCTTGTCTCCGGCCACCCAGGCACCCCCATGGAGGTGGAGGGCCATGGGTGCCCCGTCCCCCGCCCCGGAAGCGGGGAACCGGATGTCGATGAGGGAGGCGGCACTCCCCCCCGGGCAGGTGGGGACATCGGCGAAGACCGTGTCCCGGGGGAAGGCCCCGGGCTCCGGGTCGGGGTCGGGCTGGCTGGGTGAACCGTCTCCGCAGGCCGCCAGGAGGAGCAGCCATACCGGGGCGGTCCAGAGCCACCGTTCCCACCCCTCCCGTCGTCGTCGCTCCGCCACCCGCTCCCTCCGGATCGTGGGAGGCGGCGGGAGCGCCCCCTGGCCGCCCCCCCCTGTCCCCCGGTTCGTCTACCCTTCTCCCTCCACGCCGCCGGCCGGGTCTCGACTCCGTGTCTCGCCCCTCTCGCGGATCGGACCTCGGCAGTACACCCCCACCTCCAATGGTTCCGGACGCCCCGATGAAGCCCGGGCTCCGGCATGGATCTTCCCTGAAGGGGGTGGAGGACGGGCCGCACCCGTCCATTCTGTCCACCTGGGATGACGACGGAGGGATGACGATGAGGACGGACGGGTCACGACGGGAAGGCGGGGAGGGAACGGTGGGGGTTCAGGGTCGGCGGACGGCCCTCGTGCTGGGGCTGCTGCTGGCGGCCGCGGCACTCAGCGCAACTCCGGCGGCCGCCCAGCGCACCGAGACGCTTGTGGGAGGCCGGACCAGCAACGGGGGGTTCGGCGGCCCTGTCATGAAGGTGGGAGAGCTCTTCGGGGAGCCGGTCCTCTTCATGGGGGGGC
>CAYQVI010000226.1:0-5920 GCA_964420725.1 uncultured Gemmatimonadaceae bacterium
GCCCTGGCCCGCCTGGGGGTGCACCGCGCCCTGGGGGGCACCTGGATCCAGGAGCTGGCGGGGGTGGACCTCCCCGCCATCGATGCTGCAGCACTCCCTTCCGACCCCACGGGTTCCAACCGATGAGCAGCCGCCGGAATCGCATCCTCGTTGTGGCCCTCCCCGTGGGAGCCATCCTCCTGGCCGCCCTCCTGATCCGGATGCGCCCGGAGCCTCCCCGGTCTCCTCCGCCGGAGAGGATCCCCTCGGTGACCACCGTGGCGGTGGCCCCCGGGAACGGCCCCCTCCCGGTGGTAGGGAATGGAACCGTCATGCCCCGGACGGAGGTGGAGTTGGCCCCCCAGGTGGGGGGACGGGTGGAGTGGGTGAGCCCCTCCCTCCAGAGCGGCGGGCAGTTCGCCGCGGGAGAGGTGCTGGTGCGGATCGAGGAGGCGGACTTCGCCAACGCGGTGGAGCAGGCCCGGGCCCAGGTGGCCCAGGACTCCGTGGCGGTGCTCCAGGCCGCCGAGGAGGCCCGTATTGCCCGGGACGAGTACGAGCGCTTCCAGGCCCGTGAGGGCGGTGCCGGCGCCCCCGGCCCCCTGGTCCTCCGGGAGCCCCAGCTCCAGGCCGCCCGGGCCGTCCTGGCCCGCTCCTCCGCCCAGTTGGCCGACGCGGAGCTGGCGCTGGAGCGCACCCGCCTCCGGGCCCCCTTCACCGGCCGGGTGCGGTCGGAGAATGTGGATGCCGGAAGCTTCGCCGCCCCGGGACAGGGCCTGGCCCGGATCTACGCGTCGGACATGGTGGAAGTGGTGGTCTCCCTCTCCGCCCGGGACGCCGCTGTGATCCCCGGACTCTGGGGCTTCCGGGCCGGGTCCTCCGGCGGACGGGTTCCCGCCACGGTGATCGCGGACTACGGAGGCCGGCGCTACGCCTGGGATGGGTATGTGGACCGGGCGCCGGCGGCGCTGGACGAGCGGAGTCGCACCATCGATGTGGTGGTCCGGGTGGAGAACCCGTTCCGACCGGGGACGCCCCTGGGCGCGGCTGAACCGGGTGAGGATCCCCCGCCCCTCCTGGTGGGGCAGTTCGTGGAGGTCCAGATCCAGGGGCGGAGCGGGGACTTCCACGTCCTTCCCCGGCGGGCCCTCCAGCCGGGGAACGAGGTGTGGATGGTGGCGGATTCCACCGTTCGACGGGTCCCGGTGGAGGTGTTGCAGCAGGCCGGCGACTCGGTCTTTGTCACCGGTGACGTCCGCCCCGGGGAGCGGGTCATCGTGGCAGGGATCTCCCTGGCCACCGACGGCATGCGGGTAAGGCCCGCCACCCCTGGCGCCGCCACCGGAGGCGTGGGGTCGGCAGCGGCCCCAGCCGCCCCCGGGTCCCCGGAGGCCCCGTCTGCCCCCGGGTCTGCGGCCACCACCTCCGCACCCGGCAGCGGGGGAGGGTGAGATGAAGGCCAACGATCCCCTTCCCCCGGACGAATTCCGCGGCCCGGTGGCCTTCATGGCCCGGAACCGTGTGGCCGCCAACCTCCTCATGGTGTTCCTGGTGGCCGCCGGTCTGTTCTCCCTCCGGGGGATCGTACAGGAGGTCTTCCCGGAGTTCAGCCTCGACCAGATCACCATCTCCGTCCTCTATCCCGGGGCCACCCCCGAGGAGGTGGAGGAGTCGGTCATCCGGAAGATCGAGGAGCAGGTGCAGTCGGTGGAGGGGGTGAAGGAGATCACGGCCACGGCAGCCGAGGGACTGGGTACCGTGGTGGTGGAGCTCAGGCTGGGCACCGACATCAGCCAGGCGCTGGACGACCTCAAGGCGGAGGTGGACCAGATCAACACCTTCCCGGCCTCCGCGGAACGCCCGGAGGTCCGGGAACTCACCAACCGGCAGAGCGTCATGCGCCTGGCCATCCACGGGGACGTCCCGGAGCGGGTGGTGAAGGAGGTGGCCTACCGGGTGGAGGACGCCCTGGCGGGGCTCCCGGAGGTGTCGTTCGTGGAGACCTCCGGGATCCGGCAGTACGAGATCTCCATCGAGGTCCGGGAAGAGCAACTGCTGGCACTCGGCCTGACCCTGCCGGAGGTGGCGGCCCGGGTGCGGGCGGGGAGCCTGGACCTCTCCGGCGGGACCATCGAGACCGCCGAGGAGGAGGTCCGGATCCGGACCATGGGGCAGGCCTACACCCAGCAGGACTTCGAGCAGATCGTGGTGATCTCCCGCCCCGACGGGACCGTGATCCGTCTGGGGGAGATCGCCACCATCGTGGACGGATTCGAGGACGCGGACCTCATCACCAGCTTCAATGGCAACCGCTCGGCGCTGGTGGAGGTCTTCCGCACCTCCGACGAGAAGGTGCTGGAGATCGTGGAGGCCGTGCAGGCCCACCTGGAGGCGGAGGTCATCCCCACCCTCCCCGCCGGAGTGTCGCTGGACATCTGGGCCAACGAGGCGGAGATCCTGCAGGGGCGCTTGAGCCTCCTTCTCCGGAATGCGGCCCTGGGGCTGATGCTGGTGCTCATCGCCCTCACCCTGTTCCTGGAGATCCGACTGGCCTTCTGGACGGCCGTGGGGATCGGAATCGCCTTCATCGGCACCCTGGTGGTGATGCTCCTCCTGGGCGTGTCCATCAACGTGCTCTCGCTGTTCGGGTTCATCCTGGCGGTGGGGATCGTGGTGGATGACGCCATCATGGTGGGGGAGAACATCTACGCCGAGCGGGAGAAGGGGACGCCCCCGGAGCTGGCAGCCGTCCGGGGGGCGAAGCGGATCACCGGGCCCGTGATCTTCGCGGTCCTCACCACCGTGGTGGCCTTCAGTCCCCTCCTGGTGGTGCCGGGAACCATCGGCAACATCCTCAGCGCCATCCCCGTGATCGTCATCGCGGTGCTGGCCCTGTCGCTGGTGGAGTCGCTCCTCATCCTTCCGCACCATCTGTCGCACCTCCCTCCCCCGCACCGGAGGGCCACCAATCCCGCGGCCCGGGCGCTGCAGCGGGTCCAGGAGCGGGTGGATGCCGGGCTCCGGGCCTTCGTGGAGGGGCCCCTGGACCGGGGGCTCCGCTTCGCCACGGGGTCCCCCGGGGTGGTGGTGGCCGGTGGAGCGGCCCTCATCATCCTGTGCGTCGCCATGATCCCTGCGGGGATCCTCCGGGTCCAGTTCTTCCCCGCCGTGGAGGGGGACAATGTGGTGGTGACCCTGGAGATGCCGGAGGGGACGCCGGCCTCCCGCACCCAGGAGGTGGCCAACCACATCCGGGAGGCGGGGGAGCGGGCCGCCCTCCGCCTGGAGGAGGAGCGGGCCCCGGGGAGCCCCCCGCTGGTGGAGGGGATCTACCAGGTGGTGGGGCAGCGCCCGTCCGGGGGAGGGCCTGGAGGGGCCGGTCCCGCCGGACGCCCCCAGGGGAGCATCGCAGGAATCGACATCAAGCTCCTGAACGCCGAGGAGCGCGACATCTCGTCGCAGCGCTTCGAACAGGTGTGGCGGGAGGAGGTGGGGCCCCTCCCGGAGGTCCGGGCGCTGACCTTCACCTCCAGCCTCATCGGCTTCGGCTCGGCGGTGCAGGCCGAACTCACCCACCCCGACCCCGAGGTCCTGAGCCTCATGGGGGCCCGCCTCTCCGAGGAGCTGGGCCGCTTCAACGGCGTGTTCGACGTGCAGACGGATCAGGATCAGGGGCTGAGGGAGATCCAGCTCCGGCTCAAGCCCTCGGCCCGCAGCCTGGGGCTCACCCTGGACGACCTGGCCCGGCAGGTACGGGCGGCCTTCTTCGGAGAGGAGGCGCTGAGGGTCCAGCGGGGACGGGAGGACCTGCGGGTCTATGTGCGGCTTCCGGAGGAGCAGCGGGATGCCATCACCGATGTGGAGCGCTACCGGATCCGGACCCCCGACGGGGGCGTGGTCCCCCTCGCCGAGGTGGCGGAGGTGAGCTTCGGCACGTCTCCCACCACCATTCGTCGGAGGGACGGGGAGCGGGTCCTCACGGTGACCGCCGAGGTGGATCCCACGGTGGTGACGGGGCAGGAGGTGAACCTGCTCCTGCAGGCCGAGGTGCTTCCGGGGCTCCGGGCCGATGCCCCGCTCCTGGACTACAGCTTCGGTGGAGAGCAGGAGGAGCAGCAGGAGTCCTTCGGGTCGCTGGGGACGAACTTCCTCCTGGCGTTGCTCGTCATGTATGCCCTCCTGGCCATCCCCTTCGGCTCCTACGTGCAGCCAATCATCATCATGGTGGCCATCCCCTTCGGAATCATCGGGGCGGTGATCGGGCACCTGCTGCTGGGGCTGCCGGTGGGGCTCCTCTCCCTCTTCGGGATCATCGGGCTCAGTGGCGTGGTGGTGAACGGCTCCCTGGTGATGATCGACTTCATCAACGAGGAGCGGGGGAAGGGGACGCCGACCCGGGAGGCCATCCTCATCGGGGCGAAGAAGCGCTTCCGCCCCATCCTCCTCACCTCCCTCACCACCTTCCTGGGGATTGCCCCGCTGGTGTTCGAGCGGAGTCTCCAGGCCCAGTTCCTCATCCCCATGGCCGCCTCCCTGGGGTTCGGTATCCTCTTTGCAACCGGTATCCTGATGCTGCTGGTGCCTGCGCTGGCCACCCTGGAGGCCCGCTTCCAGACGTGGATGGGGGCCAAGGCCCCCGGGGCGGTGCTGGAGGCCAGGGAGCTGGCCATGGAGGGGGATTGAACCAGGATATGGAGGACGCCGGCCGTGGAGGGGGAATGAACGACGACAGGGAGGACGGAATGGAGGATGCAGGGGATGGGGGGATGCAGGAGGAGGATGAATCGGGTGGGGGCGCTGATGCATCGGAGGGGCGAAACTCCCTGGACCTGTCGCCCTCGTGGGCTCCCCTGACGGCGGCGCTCCGGGCCTGGCTGCAGGGGGATGAGGGGGCGGCGGTCACAGTCCGGGACAGCCTGGGGAACCGGGAGCCCCTCCCCGCCGCCTACTTCTTCCGGAGTATGGAGGAGCGGGACGACGACCCCCTGCTGGAGCTGGAGCGGGCGGCGCTGGAGGCCTGTCGGGGGCATGTCCTGGACATCGGAGCCGGAGCGGGGGCCCATGCCCTCGCCCTGCAGGAGCGGGGGGTGGAGGTGACGGCGCTGGAGTCGGATCCGGGGCTGGTGGAGATCCTCCGGGAGCGGGGGGTCCGGAAGGTGTTGGAGGGGACGCCGGAGTCGCTGGCGGGGGGGGAGCGCTACGACACCCTCCTCCTCCTGATGAACGGCTGGGGGCTGGCGGGGACGCTGTCGGAGCTTCCGGGGTTCCTGGACGAGCTGGCGGCGATCCTGGCTCCGGGAGGACAGGTGCTGGCGGACTCCACGGACCTCCGCCCCCTCCTGGATCCCGACGGCGACGAGGACTGGGAGACCGCCGAGGAGGAGTACCCCGGCGACATCGGCTACCGCATGGAGTTCGGGGGGATGAAGGGGGAGCCCTACACCTTCCTCTTCGTGGACCCGGAGGCGCTGGAGCGGGTGGCGGGGGAGGGAGGGTGGAAGGTGGAGATCCTGGCGCGGAACCAGGAGGAGGGGTACCTGAGCCGACTCACCCGGGCGGAGTGAGGGAGGCGACGCCCGGTTCCCCGGAGCGTCGCCTCCTGTGCCTCACTCTCCCAGCAGCCCCTCCAGCGGCTCCTCCCGGAGGCCGTTCTCGTCGCACACCCCGAAGTGGGTCTCCCCGGTGCCCCGCAGCGCCACGCCGGCATACTCCCCGGCCTTGTTCACCAGGAAGAAGCGGACGTCGAAGTCCGGGGTGCCGTCCTCCCGGAGCAGCCGCCCTTCCACGGTGTTGGAGCGGATCCGCTCCAGCACAGCCATCCCGGCATCCCTGGGGTGCATCCCCTGGCGCATGAACTCCACGCAGAGGAACGACGAGAGGTTGAAGAGGTTGGCCTCCCCCCGGCCGGTGGAGCCGGCGGCGCCCACGTTGTTGTCCACGT
>CAYQVI010000227.1:0-5878 GCA_964420725.1 uncultured Gemmatimonadaceae bacterium
GGAATGAAGACCAGCGTGATCACGGTCCCGAAGAGGAGACCCACCATGATGGCCACGGCCATCCCCTCCCACATCGCCCCGCCGCCGAGATAGAGGGGGAGCAAGCCCAATACGGTGGTGAGGGTGGCAAGCAGAATGGGTCGGAAGCGCTGGAGGCACGCGCGGATCACTGCGTCCTGCGGCGTGTGTCCCAACTCCGTCTGTTCGATCTCGATCCGGTCCAGGAGCACGATGGCGTTGTTGATCACGATCCCGGCCAGCGAGATCATGCCCAGGAAGGGCATGAATCCGAACTCCTCCCGGAACAGCAGAAGCCCGATGACGACCCCGATCACCCCCAGGGGGATGGTGGCCAGGACCATGAAGGTCTTCCGGATCGAGTTGAACTGCAGCACCAGAAGGAGGATGATGATCATCCCGGAGAGGGGCAGGTACCTGTAGACGGCGCCCATGTTCTCGGCGGTCGTCTGCGCGTCACCGCCCAGTTGATAGGCATAGCCCTCTGGCCACGTCTCGGCCTGCGCCTCGAGGATCGGCGTGATGGCCTCCGTGACCTCCTGCGCGTTGCCCGTCTCGCTGAGTTCGCTGGTGATGTTCACGGTTCGTTCCAGATCGCGCCGCCGGATCCGGGAGTACTGCCATTCTGGAATCACGGTGGCGACCTGGAGCAGCGGGACGCTTCGGCCCGTGCTCTGGCTGAACACGTCCATGGTCTCCAGGGATGCCAGGGACTGCTGCTGGCCGGACTCGCTCCGCATGAGGATGGGGATGGACGTGTCGCCCTCCCGGAACTCGCCGGTCTCGAACCCCTCGAGCACCGTCCGGAGCGAGACGGCGATGTCCTGGCTGGTCACCCCCGCCGCCTGAGCCCGTGACTGATCGATGTCCACGACGAACTTCTTGCTCATGGGGCCCCAGTCGTCCTGGACACTTCGGGTCCCTGGAATCGCCGCGAGCTCGAGCTTGATACGCTCGGCGATGCGCGCGAGCTCGTCCGGGTCGTCACCGGACACCCTGATCTCGATGGGAACCCCACCACCGCCGGCTGCGAGCGACCCGACCCGGATGTCCGCATCGGGGAAGCTGTCGAATCCGAACTGGTAGAGTCGCGCGATCATCTGCGCGTTGTACTCGAAGCTGGAGGTCGTCACCAGCAGGTGCGCGTACCCCGAGTTGGGCTGATCCGGCGAATAGCCCAGGTCGTACGACTCGGGCCCCTCCCCCACGTAGCTGGACCAGCCCAGGACCCCGGCCTGATCGCTGCTCGAGACGAGCAGTGAATCCCGGAGGAACGCCTCGAACTCGGCCACGACCGCGTCCGTCCGCTCGATCCGGGTTCCCAGGGGCAGGTCGATGTCCACCGCGATGGTGTTCCGGTCGCTGTCCGAGAAGAACACGAAGGGGATCTGGCCGAAGCCCACGAGTGCCAGCACGAGCGCCACGACGATCCCACCCACCACGGCCCCCCGGCGGCCAAGCGCCACGCTCATGGCGTCCCGGTAGCGTTCAAGGAGCCATGCGATGACCCGATCAACGAGTCCCGGCGACCGATTCTTCGAGCGGCCCAGGAAGAAGAAGGAGAGCATGGTGGTCACCGTCAGGGCCACGAGCCACGACGAGAGCAGGGCCAGGGAGATCACCACGAAGATCGGGCCCACGATGTCGCCCATGGTGGTTTCGGCCAGGAAGAAGGCCAGGAAGGCCACGGACGTCGTGAGCGTGGAGATCAGCAGCGGCACCAGGAGCTCTCCACACGCCTTCGTGGCCGCCGTCATGGCATCGATCCCAGCCTCGATCTTCACGACGATGGCTTCGGCCACCACGATGGCGTTGTCCACCATCATGCCCAGGGCCATGATGAGCGCCGCCAACGTGACCTGATTGAGCCCCTGCCCCACCAGGCCCATGAGCAGGAGAGTCATGATCGTGACGATGGGGATGAGGCTCGCGATGACCAGCCCGGTCCTCAGGCCCATGAAGAAGAGCATGACCACCAACACGACCAGGACGGCCTGCACCAGGTTGCCCACAAAGCCGTCGATCTTCGTCTGGATGTAGGTATCCAGCGACGAAACCCGCTGGACATCCAGGCCCATGGGAAGGCGGCTCTGCCAGTCGGCAACGACGGCGTCGACCTCCTCTCCCAGCATGATGATGTTCGCACCGTCCTTCAAGCTGATGTGGAGGGTGATGGCCTCCACGCCGTCCACACGGACCAACTGCCTGGGGGGGTCGATGTACCCCCTGCGAACCGAGGCGATGTCCTCCAGCTGGACGAGCTGTCCGCCACCCACCGGGATCAGCAGGGACCGGATGTCCGCCAGTTCGTCCAGGTTCCCGGTGGGCTCCAGGACGATCCGCTCATCCTCCACGTTCAAGGAGCCGCCCGGGGTGAGGATATTCGTCTGGCTGAGCACGTTCTGGAGCATGCTCGCCGTCAGGTTGTATTCCCGGAGCCGAGCGTTGTCGAACTCGACAAAGATGCGCTCCTCCTGCACGCCCCCGAACTCGACCTTGGCCGCGTCTGGCAACCGGATGAGATCGTTCCGGAGGTCGTCGGCGACCTCCTTCATCTCCGCGTAGGAGAATCCGTCGCTGGTGAGGCCGACCACGATGCCGAAGACCTCCCCGATGCTCTCGTCCTCCAGCGAGGGAACCACCCCGGAGGGCAGGTCCTCCATCTGCTCCAGCTTGAGCCGCAGGCGACTCCACACGGACTGGAGTTCGTTCGGATCGATGTCGTCCCGAAGGGTGACCCTCACGACGGAGAGGCCGGTGCGGGAGGTGCTGGTCACTTCACTGAGCTCCGGCAGCTCCTGGGCGACCTTCTCGATCTTGTCCGTCACGAGAAGCTCCACACGCTCGGGGCTGGCACCGGGAAAACGCGTCACGATGGGGGCCACACGAACCGTGTAGGACGGCATGCTGTCACGGGCCAGTCCACGGAAGGTGCCCAGCCCTGCGAACACCACCACGGCGAGCAGGACCCAGGTGACACGGCTCCGTTCGATGGCGAGGCGGGCGAGGTTCATGAGCCCTGCCTCAGCCTGACCCGCTGACCATCGAGCAGCGTCTGCAGCCCTGCGGTGGCCACGTTGTCCCCGGCCGTGAGGCCGGACAGGATCTCGAACCCGCCGGGGGTCAGCTCCCCGACCTCCACCCGCTGCTTCCGGACGGTCCCCACGGCCGCACCCCCGCCCTCCACCACGAAGACGAAGCGGCCGTTCCCGTCTTCACCCACCGCCCTGGCCGGTACGAAGAGCGCCCCCTCCCTGGTGTCCCGGCCGAAGGCAAAGGTCACGCTGGCCGCCATCCCGGCACGCACGGCCTCCGATTCGTCCTCGAGAGCCACTCGAATGGGATAGGTGGCCGTCGCCGCGTCCACCGAGGGAGACACCTCGGTCACACGCCCGGCGAAGGAGCGGCCCGGGACCGCGGAGAAGGTGATGGTCGCGGGCATGCCGCGGGCGGCGCGAGCGATGACGGCCTCGGGGAGCCCCACCGCGATCTCCAGGTCGGAGCCGGCATTGAGGACGGCCACCAGCTGTCCAGCCTGCACGTTCTCGTCGACGTCCGCGTTCACCAGGGCGATGGTCCCCTCCACAGGCGCGTAGATGAAACCGTACTCCACCTGCTCCTCCTGGATCTGCACGCTCCGAACGCCGGACTCGTGGCTGGCCTCGGCGGTGCGGAAGGCGTTCCGTGCGCTCTCGTAGTCACTGAGGGAGGCGGTCCCCGACTCGTACAGGGCTCGGGTCCGGTCCAGGGCGAGCTGGGCGGTGTTCATCTGGGACGCCGCTCCGTTGAGGCCGAGGATCGCCTGCTCGTAGGCCAGCCGGGCGGCCACGTTGTCCAGCCTGGCCAGCAACTGGCCGGCGCGCACCCGCTGCCCCACCTCCATGTCGACCTCGGCGACCACACCGCTGCTGCGGAAGCTCAGAGCCACCGACCGTCCGGAGACCGCGGTGCCGCTGAACGTCCGTTCGCTCTCCCCGCCCGCGGAGCCTACCGGTTCATAGACGATGGGTCGGAGCGGGGGCTCGGGCGCGGCGCCCTCCCCGCCGCAGGCGGCGGCCAGTCCGAGCAAGGCGAGCAACCAACGCGGATTCCGATGCAACGTTGTCATGGCCGGCCTCCCTGGGAGCGGGCCTGGAGGAATGTCTGGAAACGCTGCTGGAAGGCGGCGTTCTCTTCGGGGGTGCGCAGCATGGAGAAGTGTCCCACCAGGCGTTGGAGCGCCACGGTGGTGGCCAGGAAGCTGTGCGTCGCCGAGGCCCGAGCGAGCTGCGCGCTCAGGTAGTTGGACTGGGCGTCCAGGAGCTGCACGACGGTAATGGCACCACTGGCGAAGGAGGCCTGGGCCAGCTCCAGGCTCTCCTGTGCGGCCGCTTCAGACACCGAGGACAACTGGATGCCGGCGATCTCGCCGGTCAGGTCGAGGACGACATCGCGCACGGCGCGCTCGATGGCGTTCCGGGTGTCCTGCCGTTCCGCCTCGAGCTGGTTCCGCTGGAACAGGCCTGTCTGCCGGGCGATCCGGCGCTGGTTGGAGTCGAAGAGCGGAACGGACGCGGATATACCGAGGGTGAAGTACTCGTCCACCGTGAAACCGGCCGGAGGAGCCCCGGCACCCTCCTGGGCGAAGATCCGGTTGAGATCGAGCCCGGCGGCCACGGTGGGGAGGAAGCGTTCCAGGCCGTTCACCCGGACGTTCCGATTCACGGCGTCGATGTTGTGATCGAAGATCCTGAGCTCAGGGGCATTGGCCATGGCTTCGAGGGCCAGCCAGTCCTCAAAGGGCTCCCGGAGCGATGGGTCGTCCAGTATGCCACGGATCACCTCGAAATCCGCATCCGTGAACGCGCCGTCCGTGGCCGAGGCGTCCAGGACGTCGATCTCTCGATCCACCGGCTGGTCCACCAGCTGGTTGATGGCGTGGAACCCCTGGTCCAGGGCATTGACCGCGTCCACCAGCGACTGCATGTCCCTTGCGGCCTCACTCTCCAGCCGCAGGATGTCGCCCCGACCGGACTGGCCGGCCTCGAAGCTCTCCCGTGCGATCCTCAGGCTCCGTTTGGTGGCGTCCAGGTTCCGCGCCTGGATCTCCACGTTCGCCTTCAGGATGAGGGCCGTGAAGTAGGCGGAGGCCGCCTCCAGTACCAGGTCCCACTCGTCGGCGGTGAGCGCGGCCCGCTCTGCATCGAGCAGGCTGCCCTGGACCGAGATGGCGGCGTTCGCCTGGGGGGAGAACGCGACCTGCGTCACGGAGAGGAGCCCGGACGTGGTGTATTGCGGATTCCGTCCCGAGGAGGCCGCCGCGAGGTCCTCGTCCAGTACGGTCTGGGTCAGGTTGGCGCTGAGGGCCGGCAGGTAGTTGCTGAACGCCGAGCGCCGGTCCTGCTGTGCGATCCGGACGCCCTGGCGGGCCGCCTCCAGGCCAGGATTGGCGCCGAGGACCTCCTCCAACAGGTCCGTGAGGGTGTAGCGACGCTCCGCCACGGGGTTGTTGAAGTCGCCGACGAAGTCGGTCGTGGCGATCAGTGAATACCGGATCGGCACGCCCACGGCCCGGGCCGTATTGAAGTTCACGGTGAGGGTGGACGTGACCTCGAAGTGGACCGGTTGGTCAGCGAGCTCTTCCCCGTTCACCACCGACTCGACCCGCAGGGCGATGCGACGAAGGAAGGAGTCCAGGCCGCCCCGGGGCTGGTTCGAGGCCATGATCCCCAGCTCCACGTCTTCCCGGCGGCTGCCGGAGAAGGAGGGGACGCCCGCCGTGGTCAGCAGGCCGGCGATGGCCCGGATCTCCGCTGCGGGGATGAAGCGGCTCTCCAGCAGGTAGACGGCATCGAGCCGGTCCACCGCGGCTTCCACGTCG
>CAYQVI010000228.1:0-5844 GCA_964420725.1 uncultured Gemmatimonadaceae bacterium
TCCGGTGGCGGGACTCCTGGGGTGGGGGGTGACCTTCACCGGGGTCCTCCTGGCCTGGATCCTCTTCCGTGCCCCGTCCTTCCAGGTGGCGGCGGTCTACCTGCAGGGACTGTGGGGGCAGACGGGGCTGGTGATCGTTCCCGGTGGGCTGGTGCTCTTCGGTCTGGCTGCCGTGGTGGTGGACCACCTGGCCGGATGGGTGGAGGAGCGGAGGCCGGGGGTCCTGCAGCGGGTTCCCCCGGTCCTCCGGGGAGGCTGGTTCGTCTTCCTTGTGGTCTTTGCGTGGCACGCCATGCCCCGGGAGGCCAACCCCTTCATCTACTTCCAGTTCTGATCCATGGCCCTGGAGTCTTCTACCCCCCCCCGGATCCTGCGCCAGGCGCCCTCCCTCGTCTGGTTCCTGATCCTCTGGGTGGGGGCGGAGCTGGGGGCCGCCTTCCTCCTCCCCCTGGTGGTGCCTGGCGAGCGGTACCTGGACTGGTTCCAGCCTCCCCAGGCGGACAGTTCGGTGACGGCGTTCCTCCGAGGGGAGCGCGCCCTCCTTCCGGACACCCTGGTGGGATGGCGCTCTGCACCGCTGGGGCGGGAGGGGCCCTGGCAGACCGATTCCCGGGGGGCCCGTGCCACCGGACGCTGGGAGTGGGGGGACCCGGCTGCCCTCAACGTACTGTTCTCCGGGAGCTCCCTGATCAACGGGGGCACCACCATCTCCAACGACGAGACCATCTCCGCCGCCCTGGAAGGTCCCTGGATCCGTACGCTGAACTTCGGGACCATGCTCTACGGGGTGGACCAGACCCTCCTGGACTACCGGACCCGCCTCCGGGCCTTCCGCCCGGATGTCCTGGTGGTGGGGGTGGACCTGGATGCCATGGCCCCCATCCAGAACGTCTGGGTGCCCCTCCGCCGTTCCGACGAGATCCAGATGCCCTTCGTGAAGCCCCGGTTCCGGCTGGCCGGGGGTTCCCTGGAACTGGTGCAGGCGGACCCGTGGGAGCTGCTCCCCCTGGAGGAGCGGGAGGGGCTCCTCCGCTTCATCCGGGGGGAGGATGGCCTGGTGGACCAGTTCCACGCGTTCGTGCGCTACCGCCAGACCCCCCTCATGGCGCTGGGGCTCAGGGTGTACAGGGGGATCCGGAGCCGTGTGGTCCTCCCCACCGGGGACCCCCGGGAGGACCTCCTGCTGGACCGGATCCTGGAGGAGCTCCAGAGCACGCTGGATGCGGATGGGGTGCGGCTGGTGCTGCTGGCCACCCCCCCCAGACGGAGTGCCACCCGGCCGGAGCTGGAGATGGTCCGCTCCCGCGTCCAGCGATGGAGGGCTGCCGGTTTCCAGGTGGTGGACGGGGGCCGGGCCTTCGTGGACCACCGGGTGCCGGGGGTGGAGCTCTTCCTGGAGGACGGGGTGCACTACACGCCTGCCGGCAACCAGGTGCTTGCCGCCGCCCTGGCGGAGGTGCTGGCCCGCTGAACCCCCCTGTCATACATCGGGGCCTCTCCGGACACCCATGCACGAGTTCTGGTACCGTGCAACCTGCAGGCCCGCCGTCCGGGCGGGGAGGAGAGGAGATGGAGCGCATCGTGGTGTCCACGAAGAGAGCAGGAGGGGGAGCCCGCAGGGGTCTGCAGCGCCTCGCAACGCTGGTGCTCCTGGCCGGGGTGGCCGCCTGTGAGTCCACCACCACCTCCCCCCGGAGCCTGGTGGAGCTGGACACGGAGGGGGCGCTGGCGGACTACGGGACGCTGGCCCGGGTCCTTTCCACCCAGGGGTTTGCCGGCTTCCTGGCGCTGGAGGGGCGTACGCCGTTCGGGGAGCGGGCAGGGGTCTCTGCGGTGGCGGGGCTGGATCCCCGGGCCGGCGACTCGCCCCGGGGCTTTGCCCTTCGACTCATGGAGACCCTCCGGCAGTCGGACGCCTCCTCCGGGGGACCCGCTGCGGCTCCCCTCCTCTCGGGGCAGTTCCTGGGAAAGACCTTCGTCTATGACCCGGCGCTGGACGAGTATGTGGTGGACCCGGATCGGACCGGGGCGCCGGCCAACGGGGTGCGCTTCATCCTGTACCAGGTGGACGCCCAGGACCGGCCCCGGGCGGGGAGGGAGATCGGCTATGCCGACCTCCTGGACGAGGGTGCGGGGAGCGCCGCCGATGTGAAGCTCCGCTGGGTGGCGGTGGAAGCGGGGAAGACCGTCCTGGACTACCGGACCAGTGTGGATGAGTCCGAGGGCGATGGCCGGATCACCGTGGATGGCTTCGTGGTGGACGACAGTGCCCGCCTGGATTTCTCGGTGGACGTCCGGGGTCGCCGGTCCGGAGGGAAGGAGCTCCTGGACATGGACTTCGACCTCCGGGTGGACAGCCGGGAGTTCCGGGTCACCGGTGAGGTCCGGGGAGTGGAAGACGGGGATGGGAAGGGGAGCGGGAGCGTGGTGGTGGCGGTGAAGCACCAGGCCCACTCCCTCCGGCTGGAGCTGGACGGGACCCCCGGGGCGGTGAACGGGTCCATTGCGGTGGACGGCGAGCTCTTCGCCACCATCTCCGGCGATCCGGACCACCCCGACGTGAAGGGTGCCTCGGGTGGACCGGTGACGGCGGAGGAGGCCATGGTGGTCCTGGCCGTGGTCCAGATCGTCGATGACGTCTTCACCCTGGTGGAGGATCTGGTGGAGCCGGTCCACAACCTCCTGGCGCTGGGTTGGATCCTGTAGCGGATGTGTTTCCCCCTGTGGCCGGCCTCCGGCCCACGGTCCATATTCGGGCGGACCCCCGGTGCCTGGTGCACCGGGGGTCCGTGTGTGCCCTCCACCCGTTCTTCTTCTCCGAGGTCCTTCCATGGTTTCCACGCTCTCATCGACCCGTCGTGTGATCCCTGTGCGCAGGCGTTCCGGCGTGTCCGTCGCCTCGCTGGTGTCGGTGGTGGGAGGCCTTCTCCTCCTCCCCGCCGTGACCGCAGCGCAGGAGTCCACCACCCGGGGGTTCTCCCTGGGGGTGCAGGTGCAGGGGATCTCCCTGGCGGTGGAGGACGGTGACCCCGCCGGGGGCGGGGGGCTGGGGCTCCGGGTGGGCTACGGCATCAACCGCATTGTCACCGCCTTCCTCCAGCTGGACGGCTCGCAGATCGATATCGAGGAGGGGGGGAGCCTCCGGGGGGAGTGGGGGATGGCGCAGGCCGAGATCGGAGCCCGCTTCCACTTCGCCAACGCCCTCCGTCGATGGGTGCCCTGGCTGGAGGTGGCCGCGGGGACCCGGGCCGTCCAGGTGGACGATGCCGAACTGGACGGAAACCAGTTCGACCGGGTGAGCTTCAACGGGGGAGCCGTGACGCTGGGAGGTGGCCTCTCCGCCTACCTGTCGGAGACGCTGGCGCTGGACATCTCGCTGAAGTGGAGCGGGGGACAGTTCACCGAGGTGGATCTGGGGGAGGTGGCGGTGCGGCAGTTGGACATCGAGGCCACCTCGTCCCGGTTCGGGGTGGGGGTGGTGTGGTGGCCCTGACGGAGCGAGGCCTCACTCGCCCCGGTGCTCCCGGGACTCCGGAACCGTCATTCTAGGAGTCGTTCCGGAGTCTCCGGAGGATCTCCTGCTGTTCGGGGCGCAGGAGGTTCTTGATCCGCACCAGGAGGGAGAGGTGGGCCCGCTTGATCCGCTGCTCCGTGCGCAGCACCGCATCCATCCGGTCCAGCGACCGGTCCAGGTCCACCCGGGGGCCCGCCAGTGAGGCGGACAGCTCTTCCACCTGCTCCAGCAGCTCCCACTGCAGCTCCACCACCTGCCCCTGCAGTTGCTGGATCAGGGCGCTGATCTCGTCCCGCTGCCGGTCGGTGAGGTCGATGGCCCTCCGGTGCTGCATGATGAGCTCCGGCTCGAAGAGCATCTCGGCCAGGGGGTCGTCGCTGGAGGCCGTCGCCTGACCTGCCAGCGGGGACGCGGCTGCCGGAATCCCCAGCAGGAGCGCCACCAGGAGGGTGGTGCCGAGGTGGGCGCGAATCATGGGCGACTCCGCAGTGGGGAGGTGGATGCAGGGCGATCGGCTCCCACGCTGGGCACCGACCGCAGGTACTGGGATCCCGGAACCGCCAGGAGCCGGTCCGTGGGGGAATGAAGGGCGACCCGGGCCGTCTCCGACCACTCGTTCACCACGCGGTCGAACTCCCGGTCCGCCCTCCCACTCCCCTGGATCAGCACCGCGGACAGTGCGGCGGCGGCCAGGAGGGGGGGGAGCCAGCGCCGCCAGCGGATCCCGGTCCCGGGAACCGCCGGACCCTGGAGGTGGGGGATCTCACCCGCGCTCGCGGTGCCGGGGGCTCCCACGGGGGGGTGCAATCCGGCAGCGGTCTCGCCGGCGGTGATCCCGCTCCGGGCCCGGGCCATCAGGGCGGCGAAGGAGGGGGCCGTAGCCTCCTCCTCCTCCCGCACCCTCCGGAAGCCCTCCCGGAGCAGTTCGTCCTCCCTGTCGTGGCGATCCGTCATCGGTGCTCCCCCTCCTCTCCAGCTCCCGTATCCGCCGGGTGCAGCCCCAGCAGGCTCCTCAGGCGCTTCTTGCCTCGATCGTAGTGTACCCTGGCCGAGCCGAGCGAGATCTCCATCACATCCGCCGCCTCCCGGACACTCATCTCCTGATAGAACACCAGGTGCAGGACCTCCCTCTGCCGCTGGGGGAGCCGGTCCATGGCCTCACGCAGGCGCTGGGGGACATCGTCTCGCTCCAGGATCGCGTCCGGGGGCGGTGCCCCGTCTCCAGGAGGGTCCAGGTGCAGCGCCACGATCTCGTCCCTCCGCTCCCCCTGCCGCTGCTTCCGGCGGCTCTCCAGCGCCGTGAGGCGGATCACCCCGAAGAGCCAGGTCCGCAGCGAGGACCGGCCGGCGAACCGGGCCCGCCCCGTCAGGATCTTCAGGTAGGCGGACTGGAGTACGTCCTCCGCGTCCTGGGCGTGCCCTGCGCAGCAGTGCAGGGCCCAGCCGAAGCTGGCCCCGTGGAGGGCCTCCAGGCGGGCCTCCAGCTCTGGCGTCAGGGGTTCGGGTTCGGCCATCCACCGGTCCGGGAAGGGGCATCTGCGAATGGGTGTCCTCCCGCCGGCCTCCTGTATGACACGGGCTCGAACCCATGGACACGAGACCGGGCGGCTCACTCCCACCGGGGACCCGGAGGTGCGGGCGCGGGTAACCTGCCGCCTCCCCCGGGGTGGAGGATAGCCCCCACGCCGGACCCGCTTCCTACCGAGGAATCTCCGTGACCCCGCAGAACTACGCGAACCACCGGCGGATGTACCCCCTGTTCCACTACGTGGCGTTCCCCATGCTGGCCCTGTTCTTCATCTACTCGGCCGTGCAGTTCGTCCGCAGCCCGGGAGTCCCTGGGGCGATGATGACCCTCTTCGCCCTGGGGGTGGTGCTGCTGGCCTTCGCCGCCCGGACCATGGCCCTCACCGTGCAGAACCGGGTCATCCGCCTGGAGATGCAGTTGCGCATGGCCCGGGTCCTGGGTCCGGAGCTGGCGGAGCGGGGAGCCGCCCTTCCGCCGGGGATGCTGGTGGCGCTCCGGTTCGCCTCCGACGGGGAGCTCGGGGAGCTGGTGGAGAAGGCGCTGAACGGGGGATTCCCCCGGGCCGACGATCTGAAGAAGGCCATCCGGGAGTGGAAGGGGGACCACCTCAGGGCGTGACCGGATCCGAGTACCTCCCCCAGTAGTCCTGGACCCAGGGCACCGGCTCGGTCCCGAACTTCCACTTGGTGCCCCAGCGCCGCCCCGACGGCCCCAGGAGCTCGGTGGGGTTGGGGCGCCCGTGGAAGACCAGGATCCGGGCGCTCCTGGGGAGGGTGGGGGTGGGGAAGATCCGGTTCACCGG
>CAYQVI010000229.1:0-5799 GCA_964420725.1 uncultured Gemmatimonadaceae bacterium
CCTCGTGGAACTGGACTCCACGCTGGATGTCGCCTGAGACCACGCCGTCGAGGGCAAGCACATGGTAGTGGTGCGAGTCCCGTCCCCACCACGGCAAAGGCCACCCGCACCCAGTGCATCAGCAGCCACGTGGAGAGCGTGGCGCTGGCTTCGCCCGGCGTCATCGTCCCCGACGCGAGGGCGAAGTTCCTGGGGAGGTGATAGGTGGCGGTGATGAGACACGCCACGACCACGCAGGCGAATGCTCCGATCCAGAAGCCATGAAGGCCGTGGGGTCGAGGCTCTGCCAGTAGCCCCCGAAGCCGAGGCCGATGGTGAGCATGTTCCCGACGAAGGCGGCGGTCCCTGCGACGCCCAGGAAGGCGAAGGTCGTCTTCAGGTTCATCGGGCCAGCGCTCCCACCGGGGCCTGGATGGTCCGCCCCCGCAGGTGCAGAACCAGCCGGTAGGCGATGTAGATGTGGCTCAGCACGATGACGGGGGCGAAGAGCCCCACCGTGAGCCACATCGCGCCCATCGACACCTCGAACACCCCCGCCCCGAGGGCCGTCGGGAAGACCATCATCAGGTCCGCGATCCCCACGACGCTGTAGAGCGCCACGAGGGGAGTCGCCAGGCGGGACCCGGCTGTGAGGGCCAGGGCGGCCAGGAGAGCGCAGACGGAGGCCGCGAAGTCTCCGTAGGCGATGAGCTCCAGCGCCCCCCGGGGAAGGGAGGGGTCGAGCTGACCCGTCACCAGGAAGGTCAGCCCCAGGAACCGGAAGATGTTCAGGATCAACAGGGGCAGGACGGCCTGCTGGAAGGACCGGGCCTGGAACCAGGGCCTGAGGAGCGTCCGGTACAGCAGGAAGTACGCGGTCAGCCCCATCAGGGCCTGGATGTTGAGGATGACGAAGTTGTTCACTGGCCTGCCGGTGGAGGAGAGGCGTTGAGCCGGCGGAAGATGAATCCGGGAGCGAGGCGGGCCATCCACCGGAGCGGACCGGACTGCCCGGGGGCGATCTCGTCGTCGCCTCGCTCCAGACCGCGAAGGAAGGCGGTGGCCAGGGTCCCGGGGGGCATTCGGGAGAAGGACGGGTCCAGCCCATCGGCCAGGGGGGTGTCCACCACCGGTGGAAGCAGCTCCACCACCCGCACCGATGTGCCCGCAAGCTGGGCCCGGAGGCTCCGGGTCCAGGCGTGGACGAAGGCCTTGCTGCCGCTGTAGACGGGGGCCGCCGCATAGGGAACCCAGGCCAGCCCGGAGCTCACGTTCACGATCGTGGACGCCCTCTTCAGCATCCCCGGCAGGAAGTGGTGCACGAGGCGCACCGGGCCCGCCACGTCGATCTCGATCTCCTGTAGTTGGCTCTCCAGGGGGAATCCCTTCGTCACGTCGAAGAAGTGCATGACACCTGCGTTGTTCACCAGGATGTCCGTCCCCCCCTCCCGGTCCATGTGCTCCCGGAGCGCCGCGACCTGGTCGTCGCGGGTCACGTCGCACACGACCGGGATCAGCCCCGGGTGCAGGGCGGCGGCCTCCTGGAGCCGGGCCTCGGACCGGCCGGTGATCACCACCGATCCGCCGGCCTCGGCCAGGACCCGGGCCAGGGCCAGCCCGATTCCGGAACTTCCTCCGGTGACGACGACACGTGATCCTGCGAGGTCCATGGGGGTGTCCCGGGGGTGGGGCGGGGTGGGCGGTCAGCCAATCACTTGCAACTCGCAATCGATTGCCACGGGACGTTAACTGGTCCCCTTGTTGGACGCAAGCTACCTTCACAAATGCCTGTCATTCCCCGTTCCAACTGCCCCATCGCCATGTCGCTCGACCTCCTCGGGGACCGCTGGACCCTGGTGGTCATGCGCGACATCCTCTTCGGTCTCCGCCATTCCTTCTCGGAGATCGGTGCCGACGAGGGCATCGCCACCAACGTCCTGACGGAGCGTCTGGAGCGTCTGGTGGACGCCGACATCCTGAGGCGTTTCCCCCACCCGGAGGACGGCCGGCGGCGGATCTACCTCCCCACCGAAAGAGGGATCGCCCTCATTCCGGTCCTTCTCGAACTGGTGGTCTGGGGGACGGACCACACCTCGTCGGAGGTCCTGTCGGAGCTCACGGCGGCGATCCGGGCCGACCGCGAGGGGGTGATCGCGAACTTCACCGCCCGCGCCCGGAAGAGCATCGACGGGATGGGCTGAGGCGGCCCGGAGCCACCCTCGTGTTGTTTGTCTCCGATCGTTGACAAATTCAGGCGTGCGGTGCTAGCTCTCTGGTCACACCCGGCCACGAGACGTGGGTGTGCTCCGCCCACCAACAACACGAGATGCCGCACAATGACGAACGAGGAACTGCTGGCCAAACAGGAAATCGCCGAGTTGCATTACCGATACGCCAGAGCCATCGACACGCAGGACTGGGCGGTGTTTCGCTCCGTGTTCGACGCCACCGTGGTCGGGGACTACTCGAAGTGGGGCATGGGCAACCGAATGGAGATGCCTGGAGATGCCTTCACCGGCCTCGTCCAGGGCCTCTTCTCCACCGAGGGGCTCGTCACCCAGCACTACATGACCAATTTCCTCATCGAGGTGGAGGGGGACACCGCCCACGGCGACACCTACGTCTTCGCGCGCCACAAGCTCGGTGACGAGGTGATGAGTCTCAACGCGGTGTACACCTGCGACTATGTCCACCGGGCCGAGGGATGGAAGATCTCGTCCATCACCATGACGCCCCGGTGGGACGAAGGGGGCGATGTCATCAAATTCTTCCAGCTCCTGGACCCCGCCCCGACAGGGAAGCACTACCTCATCGTCACGGCCACGCCGGTGCTCGCGGAACACGACGCCCTGGAGCGGTATGTGGGAGGGGTCATCCCGATGCTGATGCAGGCCGGGGGCTCCCCACCCATGATCATCAAGCAGGACGAGTCCGTCGTGGGCCACATCGACACGTTCATGTCGATGATCGTTACGTTCGAGAGTCCGGAAGCGGCCAGCGCCGGGCGGGCGGTCTTCGAAAGCGCGGCATATGCCGCGCTCGTTCCCCACCGCGACGCAGCGTTCAGCACGATGAACATTGCCTTCTACTCCGACATGCCGCGGAGCTGACCCCAGGGGAGTGACGACCGGGGCCCGGATCGCCTGCGCGTGGCTGACGGTTGAAGCGGCGCTGGGGCGGTTCGGGCCCATGGACCCCGCCTGGGCGCTGGTCGACCGGGGTGCGTGCTGGGCATGGGGCCTGGCATGCGCGATCCAGGAGGGATCAACGGAGCCACATGGGACGACCTCGACAGCACGACCAGCAGGACGTACGGCGGCGCGTCATGACCTGCTTCTGGGAGCTCGGCTTCGACGGCGCCTCGATCACCGCCCTCGAGGCCGCCGCAGGCATCGACCGACGCCAACTGTCCCGGGACTACGGAAACAAGCTGGCGCTCTTCCTGCAGGCCCTCGACGACTTCATGGTCGTCGCCGGTGAGCGCTACCTCGCCCGCCTGGAAGACGAGGGCTCGGGCCTCGACGACATCGCCACCACGCTGTCCGAACTCGCGGACCCAAGCCGCCAACCCCGGGGCCACCTCGGCTGCCTCATCTGCAACACCAGCCTCGAACCGATCACCTCGCAGGACGACGCCGTGAGGGCCCGCGTCCAGGCCTTCTTCCAACGCATCGAGGGCGCCTACCGGCTGGCCCTCACCCACGCCGCTGAGGCGGGTGAGGTCGGGCCCGATCCCCACAAGGCCTCCCGCCAACTGCTGGGTGCACACGTGGCGCTCCTGTGCCTCGCCCGGAGTCGCGTGTCCGACGACGTCCTCGCGGACATCGCTGAGCAAACGCTCGCCTCCCTGCGCTGACGAGATCCTACCGACGAGACCGGATGGCTCCTGGGCGGAGCGAAACTTGTGTTGCGGTCGCCGAACCGGGCGAGTAACTTGCCATACGCAAGCGAACTCCTCTCGGGCTGTCCCGCCCGACCCCACGGGAAGACCCATCCATGACCGCGATCACATACCCCAGGGGCGGCACCGCCCTTCTCTTCATCGACCCCTACAACGACTTCCTTGCGGAGGAGGGGAAGATGTGGCCCATGGTCGCCGAGGTAGCCAGGTCGGTGGACCTTCATGCCAACCTCGGTCGGGTCCGCGCAGCCGTGCGTGCGGCGGACATCCCGATCTTCATCCTGCCCCACCACCGGCACAGGCCCACGGACTTCGAGGGGTGGGCGCACCCGACGCCCTTTCAGCTTGGCGCACACGAAGCAAAGCTGTTCGACAGCGAGGGCTGGGGCGGCGAGTGGTACCCGGGTTTCGGTCCGGAGCCAGGCGATATCGTGGTGAAGGAACACTGGAGCGGATCGAGCTTCGCCAACACCGATCTCGACGTGCAGCTGCGTCAGCACGGCATCACCCATGTGATCCTGATCGGCCTGATTGCCAACACCTGCGTGGAAACGTCAGGGCGCTACGCGTCCGAGCTGGGCTACCATGTGACACTGGTTCGCGATGCAACGGCGAGCTTCTCGGCGGAGGCCATGCACGCCGCCCACGAGATCAACGGCCCGACCTACGCGCACGCGATTCTCACCACGGCGGAGATCGTGGAGCAGTTGGTTGACGGCGGCGCCCAGTGATCCTGGGACACGCAGCCACGACACTGGTTGCCAGGCGCGCTGCACCGGAGATGCCCTGGTGGCTTCTTCTCACCAGCGCCTTCCTCATTGACATCGCGATGTTCACGTTCGTCGCCATGGGCATCGAGACGATGACCCCGACAGGCGCGAGCGGACCATCCCTCACGACCACCGTGACCGAGATGACCTTCAGTCACGACCTCGTCCCACAGATCGGCTGGACGTTGTTGGCCGCTGCAATCGCCTTCGCG
This sequence comes from uncultured Gemmatimonadaceae bacterium, assembly GCA_964420725.1. Taxonomy (GTDB): domain Bacteria; phylum Gemmatimonadota; class Gemmatimonadetes; order Longimicrobiales; family Gaopeijiaceae; genus CAYQVI01. Next base: position 4,863 of record CAYQVI010000229.1, read on the forward strand.
GTGACCAGGCGGCCCGGGTTCGCGCTTGTCGCCATGGCGTTGTCCTTCGGCCACTGGCTGGGCGACCTGGTGTCCGGATACGGGCATCACGTATTTGGCCCCGACAGCCCTTCCCTGGGGACGGACTGGTATCACCTGAACCTGCCGGCGGCACTGATCTTCGAGGCCGCTCTCGGAGTTCTGTGCGTCCATCTCTTCACCCGCCGGAGGTCGTTCTCACCGGGCGCACGGGCGGGCCTCTACGTCCTCTTCGGTGTTGTCCCCTTCGCTTTCCTGGTCATCTGACGGGAAGGCAAGGGGTTTGCAGGGTCCGCGTATGCCTCGCTCGACCGCCGGACACCCTACCAGATCGCCCGGTCGTAGTGATCGTGCAGCGTGCGGTCCTTCGTGAGGAGCGGGGCCCGTGCCAGGGATGCCTGGGCCACGATGATCCGATCGAAGGGATCCCGGGTCCAGGTCTCCCCCTCCGCGGCCCGGGCCACCACCGGAAAGGGGATGTCGCAGACGTGGAGGCCGAGGGATGCCTGCAGCGCGTCCACCACCGGCCCGGCGGGCTGGGTCACCCGTCCGACCTCATAGAGGTACTGGAGCTCCAGGCGCACCATGGGCGAGATCCGGATCTCTTCGGCCTCTTCCAGCCTCCGGCGCGCCTCGGGGGACAGGTAGTCCAGGGCGGACGCCTGGATCCACACCACCACATGCGTGTCCAGGTAGATCACGGCCGCCATTCCCCGGACCAGTCGAGGTGCACGATGTCCTCGGGATCCCCGGGGAGGTAGGCGGGATCCGGGGAAAGGGCGGGGAATCGACTCACAGGCTCCACGGGCACGATGCGCAGCCTCCGGCCGTCCCGATCGATCTCGATGGGAACACCCGTCTCCAGGACCTCATCGAGGAGGCGGTAGAGATTGGCGCGAAGGAGTGTGGGGGAAAGGAC
>CAYQVI010000230.1:0-5797 GCA_964420725.1 uncultured Gemmatimonadaceae bacterium
GCGGTCCTGGATGCGGAACTGCGAGGCGTTGCCGAAGTCCAGGTCTCCCAGGAAGAAGCGGTCCGTGAAGGATCCGTAGGTGTAGTTTCCGGCCAGGTGGGCCCGGCTGTAGTCCCTGGCCTGTCCGGCGGCCAGATTCGCAAGGATCCCGCCCTGCGGAATGGCCCGGTCGAAGGAGTTGTCCCGGAGCTTCTCCTTCCCCCGGAACCGGGCGCCGACCTTCACCTCGTTGCGGGTCTCGGAGCCCAGGAAGGGGAGCGTGACGTCCAGGCGCGCCGTGAGGTCCTGCTCCTCGGTGAAGCTCTGCTCCCACTCGATGCGCCGGAAGCGGAACTGATCCGCCGCCACCTGCCCCCCGTTCACCGGGGTGAAGTTGGGTCGGCTCTCGTCGGAGATGTCCGCCCGGAGGGCCACATCGGAGGCCTGCCACTCCACGTACCGCTCGTTGGGGCGATCCTCCGAGGCCCGTCCGTATCCTGCGGACCAGTCGACCCTGGCCCGGCCTCCCAGGAGGTGTTCACCCCCGGCCAGGAGGGTCAGCACCCGCTGGTCCTCCAGACGGGTGTAGCGGGCGTCCGGTCCGCCCCCCTTCGTCTGCCGACGGACGTTCCCCTCCGCAATGCCGTCGGCTCCCGGCTCGTCCAGGACGTAGCGGAGCCGGTACCGGTTCTCCCAGTCGTCCCGGTGGTTGTACATCACCCGGAAGTTCACGGACGACACATCCGAGAGCCGGTAGTCCCCCGAAGCGGACAGGGAGCGCCGGAGCCGCTGCACGTCGTAGCGGCGCAGGTCCATCTCCTCGATGAAGGGTCCGGCGTCCCCCTCGTCCCACACCGCCTCGATGTTGTCGGAGCCCAGGTGGTGGTTGAACGCGGACCCGGACAGCACGATGCCCAGGCGACCATCGGCCAGACGGTCCCCGTACGTGAACGACCCCAGCGCCATCTCCCGCCCGGTGAGGGCGTTGTAGCCGCTTCCCAGGGTGGCGGACACGCGGCGTCCGGGAGGGTCCTGGCGGGTCACGATGTTCACGGATGCACCGATGGCGTCGGCGTCCATGTCCGGGGTGACGGCCTTGTTCACTTCGATGGACTGGACCATGTCGGCGGGGATCAGGTCCAGCTGCACCTCCCGGACCTCACCTTCCGCCGAGGGCACCCGCTCCCCGTTCAGGGTGATGGAGTTCAGGCGGGGCTCGGTGCCCCGGATGAGGCCGAAGCGGGCCTCTCCCTGGTCCATGGCCACGGCGAACCCCGGGATCCGCTTCATGGCATCCCCGATGTTGGCGTCGGGAAAGCGCCCGATCTGATCGGCGGCCACCACATTGGTGATGTTGGCGGCGGTGCGCTGCTGCTGGAGCGCCCGGGCCTGTCCGTCCCGGACTCCGGTGACCTCCACCCCCTGCAGCTCGATGGCCTGGGGGGTGAGGCGGAAGACCACGGAGACGGCATCCCCGGACGGGATGGTCACGGTCTGGGACTCCTCGGCGTAGCCGAGGTAACGGACCCGTACCGTGACGTTCCCCGCGGGGACTCCGGGGACCAGGAAGCGGCCCGTGCGGTCACTCAGCGCCCCCCGCTCAGAGCCATCCAGTGTGATGCTGGCTCCCGGAAGCACCAGACCCGTGGTGTTGTCCAGCACCTGACCGGTGAGTGTGCCCGTCTGGGCGAACCCCTGGGAGGGGAGCGAGCCCAGAAGGAGGAGGACTGCGGGAATCCAGAACAGAGGTCGCATCGATGGCCCTTCCTGGTGAACGGGGACGTAAATGACCGCTCAAGGGTGGGACCGGGACCTGCGTATATCTCCATCGAACACGCAACAAGATTGTAACGACGTCGTTCTGCCGGAGCTTCCCCCGCTCCCGGGTGCCCCTGGCTGATCCCTTTCGGGGCGCTCTTCCGATAGACCCTGCAGGTGGGGGATCGACCCCTGCCGCCGCGTCCACCGGAAGGATCCATGCGCCCGTGGTTTCGCCTCCCAACTGTTCCCGGGCTACTCCCCCTCCTCGTCCTCGTGGCGGCGTTCCCCTGGGGTGCCGAAGCACAGGACGGGGCCGGGGCGGGCCCACTCCCGTTCGCGGCCCCCCTTTCGGTGCGGCTGGACGGAGGGGGGGTTCGGGTGCTGGGGAGCCGGGAGGTCCTCCGGCTGGAGCTGAGCCGCCCGCTGGAATCCGGTGAGGGGCGGCTGGCGGTGCTGCTGGGGGACACCGACATCACGGCTCTCACCGGGATGGAGGGCACCACTGGACTCGTCTACCGCCCGCTGGTGGAGGGTCTGCCCCGCGGCGAGTCGGAGGTCCGGGTCTTCCTGGTCCGGGGGGAAGACGCCCGATGGGAGGAGGTGGCCCGCCTCCCGATCCAGGTCCAGGTGGCCCCGGGAGTCGACCGGGCGGGCTTCGACCCCCGCCTCTCGGTCACCGGTGGCGCTCCCCTGGCGTCGGGCCTGTTCCCGGTGGTGGTGGGGGGGACGCCGGACCCGGACCGGGACCTCACCGGCCAGCTCGACCTGGAGGCAGAGCTGGTGGGAGGGACCACCACCGTGGCGCTGGAGGCCAATCTCCAGGGGGTGAACCGGAGGGAAAACGCCCTGCGCTTCCGGGAGATGCAGGGGGAGGCCCCCCTCCTGGACCTGGGCCGCTGGGGAGCCCGGGTGGAGGGCCCCGGCGTCACCCTGGAGATGGGGCAGGTTTCCACGGGGAATCATCCCGACCTCATCCGGAGCTTCTCCGCCCGGGGGGTCCGACTCCGGGCCGCACCGGTCCAGGGGGTGGATCTGGCGGTGGCGGCGCTCCAGGGGTCCGGGACCGTGGGGTGGCGCCCGGTCCTGGGGCTGGGGGATGCAGGGCACAGGGTCCTCACCGGGCAGGTGGGGGTGGAGCTGGTCCCGGGGCGTACCGGTGGGCTCCGCCTGGAAGGGGTGGTGATGGATGGCTCCCGGCTCCCCATCGCCAGCTTCGGCCGGGGGGAGATCCGTGACACCGAGAGCAGCAGCGGGGCTGGGTTCCGGGTGGTGGGATCCACCCCGGGACAGCGCCTCCGGGGGGAGGTGACACTGGCCCGTGCCCGGTACGAGAACCCTGCGGATGCCTCCGTGGCCCCGGAGGTGGCGGCGCTGGCCACCCCCGAGGTGGCTCGCTCGGCGGTTCGGGGGGATGTGGCGCTGGTTCTCCTGGAGCGGGTGGAGCTTCCCGCCGGGCTCCGGGGATCCCTCCAGGCGGGATACCGCTGGGGGCGGGTGGACCCCCTCTTCCGCACCATCGGCACCTTTGTTCGCCCGGACGTGGAGGAGCGGATCTGGGAGCTCCAGGGGAGCGTGGGCCCCATGATGGTCCGGGCCACCATGGACCGGAGCGTGGACAACCTGGACCGGATCCCCACCATCCTCCGGACCCGGACTGCAAGGAACGCCCTGAATGTGAACCTCCCCCTGGCGTCCCTCCCCGGGGTGGCGGGGCGGCGGGCCGCCCCCGTCCTCCCCAGCGTGACCTACCAGTTCAACCAGACCCACCAGTTGGGGGAGACCCTCCCGGTGGACGGGGGCTTCGATCCCACCCACGTCCCCGACCAGATGAACGACGTCCACAACCTCTCGCTGGCCTGGCAGACCCGCCGGGTCCGCCTGGGACTGCGGGGGGGCTATTCCCTCCAGGACAACCGGCAGCCCGGCCGGGAGGGGGACGACTTCCGGAACGTCACCACCGCCGTGGCGCTGGGGGTGTCTCCGACCACGTGGCTGGACCTGGGTGCCGACCTCTCCCTGGAGGAGGCCACCAACGAAGGGCAGGCGCGCACCGACCGGACCACCGGCCTGAACCTCTCCCTCACCGCCCGCCCCGGGTGGGATACCGGGCTCCGGATCTCCTTTGCCCCGAACCGGGTCCGGGATGCGGAGGGGCTCCGGGAGCGGAGCTCGGACAACCTCTCCGCCGAGCTCTCGAAGCGCTTCCGCCTGGGGGGGGGCGGCTCCCCGGGATCCGGGAGCGCCTTCCTCCGATTCGACCGGCGCACCAGCGCGCAGGTGGATCTCCCCCTGGGGGTGGACGACGCCACCCGGGTGTGGAATCTCACCAGCGGCCTCACCCTGAGCCTCTTCTGATGCGGGATACCACGATGACCCCTCGCCGCCGGACGACCCTGGTCCTCTCCGCGCTCCTGGCCCTCCTCCCCTCTGCTGCTGCAGCGCAGATCTCGGTGAACCCCACGGGGGTGAACGTGAACAGCTTCGCCGAGACGGTGGTGTTCCTCACCTTCGGGGGGCTCCAGGGGCATGTCCCGGTGGAGGCGCTCTGGTGCGGGGAGGTGGAGGATGCCTTCCCGGACGTGGGGGTCCGCTGCGTTCCCTCCACCGTCCTGGGATCGCTCCCCTCCGGCTTCGACCTGTCGCTGGCCAGCGGCACGAATGCCCTCTCCGACATCATGACCATCCCCGCCTCGGTCTCCCGCAGGGCCTACGAGCGGGCGCTCCAGGGGGGGCGGTCGGAGTTCTTCTACGTCCGGCGGTTCCGGAGCCCGGTGGGAGGCCCCGACATCTTCGTGGCGGTGACCTGCCGGCTGGCCGGCGGGGGGGCCCGGGTCCCCTTCGCCCTGCTGGACGTGCGCCCCTCCTTCGAGATCGACACGCCGGTTCTCACCGTGCCCGGGGGAACGACCCCACCCCCCTTCTCCGCCGGGATCCGCTACAACGGCTCCGGGCTCCTCACGGGGCGGTGGGAGGTGGTCCTTCCGGGGGACGAGGCCCCCACGGCCCAGGACCTCCTCCCGGAGGCCTCCCTTCCGGTGGAGCTCCGGAACCAGCAGCGGCGCTACCAGGAGGTGGGGCGGTTCTCGGTGTTCCTCCCCCCCTCGGCGGAGGAGTACGTCCTTCCGGGCCCCGATCCGGCCCGGCTCCCCACGCTGGTCCCCGGGAGCTACCAGCTCCTGCTCCGGGTGGAGGCCACGGCGGACAAGGAGGGGGATACCAATCTGGCGGCGGTGGGGGCGGGGACGGGGGTGGTCCACACCGGCGGTCTGGCTCCCTTCGCCATCCCCCCCCTCCGCTACTACGTGGCGAACGCCCCGGTCCGGGCCGGAACCGAGGGGAGGGGAACGCTCCGCTCCCTGGCCCCTGAACCGGAGGCGGATCTCCCGGATGATGCCCCGGTGGTGCTTCGCTGGGCCGGGGTGAGCGGGGCGGCGGCCTACCGGGTGGAGGTCACCGATGCCCAGGGGACCCCCGTGGCCCGGGCGCTGCTTGGACCGGGGAGCGGGGAGTACGAGCTCCCCTCCTGGATCCTGGAGACCCGGGAGTCCCTCCGGTGGCGCATCGTGACCCTGAATGGAGGTGGGCGGGTGACGGGGGCCACCCCCTGGTCCACCTTCCGCATGGTCCCCCGGGATGGGGGGTGAGTGCGCCGTCAGGAGGCGGGAGGCCCTGGAGGCGGGGGCGTTTGCTTGCAGGCCGGAGGGGGCCCATCTATCCTCGAAGCGTCCCCCGACAGGGCTCCCCGGAAGGGCCGGTGCCCCCCGTCCTCCATGCTCCCGCTTCCCCTCCCGAGCGCACCCGTGGACTCCGAGACCACCGAACTGTTCCGCTCCGCCCGTGCGGGAAACGGCGAGGCCTCGGAGCGGCTCATCTCCCACCTCTACGAGGATCTGCGGGGAATTGCACGGCAACGTCTCCGGCAGCTCCGGCCGGGGCAGACGCTGGACACCACCAGCCTGGTGCACGAGGCCTACATCCGCCTGGTGGACGGGGGCCGTGTGGATCCCCGGGACCGGGGACACTTCCTGGCCCTGGCCTCCCGGGCCATGCGTTTCGT
>CAYQVI010000231.1:0-5771 GCA_964420725.1 uncultured Gemmatimonadaceae bacterium
CGGCGCAGATCCTGGGAATCCACCGGAACACCCTCACCAACAAGGTGCGGGAGTACGGGCTCGAGGAGCACCGGGGATGAGGGTCTCGCCGCCGGACCACCGGCCTCTGCACGGGGAACGGGCCATGCCTGCACATAAACAGTGCAATAGATCCCGGGCCGGAGCCCCCTGCCGCCCCTGGCGCCGCACTTCTTCTGGGCACACTTCCTGCCGTACCCGTCGTCGGGGACACACTTCCGTCTCCCCGGGAGATGGGACATGAAGGACGGCCTGAGACTCGACGACCTGCGGGATCTCCTCCCGGACATGGAGGAGCTGGCGCCCCTCCTGGACGAGGTGGCGGGAACGGCGCTGCCCGACCCCCGGCATCGGTGGGCGTCCTCCGGGGAACTGGAGACGATGGGGCGGCGACTGGTCCAACCCGACGAACTGGAGGCCCGCATCCCCCTGCTGGTGGAGGCGGCCCGGGCCCGGGCGGAGGCGCTCTACACCGGGACGGCGGCGGCCATCCGGGCCCTCTCGGAGGGGGACCCGGCCCGGGCGGCCCGCCTGCTCCTGGAGGTGGCGGGACAGGAGGAGTCGCGGCACGCCCCGGCCTCGGCATACCGATACGCCATGGCGGCACACCGGCTGGTGCAGGGGCTCCGGGACCGGACCCTCTCCACCCTGGCCCTCCGCCGGGCCGCCCGGGCCGCCCGGGGGGAGGGGCGGCTGGGGGAGGCGGCGACGTTGTATGAACGGGCGTGGGCCCAGGCCCGGGACGGCGGGGATCTGGACGGAGGGATCATCTCCGCCATCGGCCGGGGAAATGTGGCGGTGGACCGGGGGCTCTGGGCGGAGGGGGAGCACTGGTACCAGGAGGCCGCCGGGATGCTGGGGCCGGGAGACGACCCCCGGCCGGAGCGGTGGCACATCCACCAGAACCTGGGGATCGTCCGCCGGGAGCAGGGAGACCTGGAGGGGTGCGCGGAGGCGCTGGAGCGGGCCGGAGAACTGGCCGGAGCGCTGGGAGACCCGATGGCGCAGGTGGAGGTGAACAACGGCTGGGGGCAACTCCTGGCGGCCCGGGGGGACCCCGCCGGGGCCATCCACCGTTTCCGCTCCGCCCTGGAGGCCGCACGTCGACTGGAGGACCCCAGGGCACAGGCCACGGTGGCGGTGAACCTGTCGGAGGTGCTGCTGGAAGAGGGGCGCCTCCTGGAAGCATGGGAGGCGGCCCGGGAAGCGGAGTCGGCGGCCCTCTCGGGGCGGGTCCCCACCCGCCTCCCGGAGGTCTACCGCCTCCTGGGTCGGCTCTCCCAGGAGGGGGACACGGACCACGCCTTCGTCTTCTTCGAGAGGGCGCTGGCGGTGATCCAGGAGAGGCACCTTCCGGAGTACGAGCGGGCGCTGACCCTCCACGCGTATGGTGATGCCCGGCGGGGGAGCGGAGAGGGGCTGGCCGCCCGGGGGCTGTACCAGGAGGCCCTGAGGATCTACGGAGAGCTGGGGATGGACCGCCGGGCCGGGGAGCTCACCCGGCAACTGGAGTCACTGGACCGGCAGGATGAACAGGAGAGGGGATTCCCCTCCAGCCCGGAGGAACCGGAATGATGCACGCAACGCTCCGATTGGTGGTATCCGCTGGACTGCTGGCGGTCCTGGCCATGGCCCCGGTGGCCTGCGGAGGGAACCTCACCTCGGGAGGACTCAGCGACGTGGAGGTCTTCGTCGCCGGCAACGACCCGGGAGAGAGCGGGAGGACCACCGCCACCGCCGCAGCTCCCCTCGCCCTGCCGCTGCAGGGCCCGGCCCCGGTGGAGGCCCGGGCTCCCGGGCTGCAGGTGGCCCCCGGCACCATCCTGGGCACCGTGACGGTGGTGCTCCAGGTGGAGTTGATGGGCTCCGACCGCCGGTGGGTGCAGATCACCGACGGGCCCCAGGCAGTCACGGTGGGGCTCACCGGCACCAATCGCTCCCTCCTGGCCGCCCGCCCCATGGGAGCCGGCCGCTACATCCGGGCCCGCACCACCTTCCTGAGGGTGGAGGCGGAGGTGGAACAGGGGCTGGTGGTGGAGGGGGAGGAGGTCACCGGAACCATCCCGGTGGAGCTCCCCCTGGCGGGTCTCAGGGTGGAGGAGGGGCTCTTCCTGGAGCTGGAGGAGGGGGACCCCGGACGCCTGGTGGTGGCGCTGAACGCCCAGCTCTGGCTCAGGCTGGTGAACGCCAACCTTCGCCGGGTCCCCCAGAACTTTTTCCAGCAGGCGGTGCGGATCCGGGTCTTCTGAGGGGGCGGGTCAGCCCCTGACCAGCGCCTCCACCTCCGGTGCGGAGGAGGGGATCCGGGGACCCAGGATCTCCCCCCCCCCGGTCGTCACCAGGACGTCGTCCTCGATGCGAACCCCCATCCCTGCGAAGGGGGCGGCTCCTCCCGGGCTCCCGGGGGGGATGTACAGCCCGGGCTCCACGGTCAGAACCATCCCCGGCTCCAGGGGGAGCGGATCCCCGGAGGGATCCACGTAGTCCCCGGGATCGTGGACATCCAGCCCCAGCCAGTGGGAGGTCCGGTGGGGGAAGAAGCGGGTGAAGCTCCGCTGCTCCAGGATGTCGTCCACGGTGCCGGAGAGGAGCCCCAGCTCCACCAGCCCCTCCACCAGGACCCGGGTGGCCAGGTCGTGGATCCCCTGGATGGTGGCCCCGGGGCGCACCGCCTGGACGGCCCGGGCCCGGGCACCCTCCACCACGTCGTAAAGCTCCCGCTGCCCCCCCGAGAAGCGTCCCGATGCGGGGAAGGTCCGGGTGATGTCCCCGGAGTAGTCGCCGTACTCCGCGCCGCAGTCCACCAGGACCATCTCCCCCTCCTGCAGGACCCGGGCGTTGTCCCGGTAGTGGAGCACGCAGGCGTTGGGGCCGGACCCCACGATGGTGCCGAAACCGGGGCCGTCGGCCCCCGCCCGGCGCCAAGCCCCCTCGATGACGGCCTGCACCACCCACTCCCCCATCCCCGGCTCCGCCGCCGCCATCCCCTCCATGAGACCGTCGGCGGTGATGCCCGCCGCGGCCCGGAGGAGGGCGATCTCGTAGTCGTCCTTCCGGAGGCGAAGGGGGTCCAGGAGCACGCCGGGATCCACGATCCCCCGGGGGCCTGCCCCGGTGCGGGCCCCCTTCCGACGGGCCTCGGTGAGGGCTCCCACCACCAGGGCATCCATCAGGGGATCTCGCCCCAGCCGACTGTACACCCGGTCACTCCCCGCCAGGAGCTTCGGGAGCCGCGCCTCCAGCTCCTCGATGGGGTAGGTGGCATCCGCCCCGGACCACTCCCGGGCGGCGGCGGGTCCCATCCGGCTCCCGTCCCACCGCTCCTTCTCCGCATCCCGGTTCCGGACGAAGAGGACGAAGCGGTCCTCCTGGGCAAACCCCCGGAGCACCGCCACCGACTCCGGCTCCCGCCACCCGGTGGTGTAGAGCAGCTCGCTGTCCGGTCGGTACGCCAGCTCCGAGTCACCGCTCCGGTAGAGCACCGGGGCGGCGGGGAGGACCATGGCCCCCTTCCCCAGCCGTTCCAGGAGGGTGGTGCGGCGAGCCCTGTGGGGGTCCTCTCCCCCCCGGGCCAGCACCGGCCGCCCCCCGGCCCGCACCGGATCCGGAGCCGTGGACGACGGTGCGACGGAGGGATCGCTGGACGAGGGGGACATGGAGATCCGGGGCGAGGAGGTGGAGGGGTCCGTCCGACGGCGGGGGCTCCCCGGCGGGAAGGAACGGGACCCCCGAAGGGAGGGGCTGAGGGGGCCTTCGTCAAGGCAGCAGGCCGCGGTTTCCGGGGATCCCCTGAGTCTCCGGCTGCAGGTGGGAACCCCCACATCCGCTCCACGGAGCCCGGGGGGGGTGGCCCGGGGGCGCCAGCATGCCATATTGCCGGAGCTTCCCTCCCCCTCCGGGGGCTGACCCCCATCTCCTCCCATCCACCGCCACCATGCACATCCTCACCTCCCCCCAGGTCACCGTCCTGGCCCGCCAGGAGTTCCTCGGCCACCCCGGCATCCAGTGGCAGAGCGACTCGGATGTGGCCGGCGAGGCGCTGGCGGAGTTCGCCGGGCGGCTCTGCTATCTCTCCTTCGGCGAGGATGCGGGGATCAGCGGGGGGCATCGCTCCATCAAGGGGCGGACCTCGAATGCCGACTACGTGGAGAATGTGCTGAGGGTGAAGCATGGCAGCGTCCTGGAGCACGCCACCTGGAGCCTCTGCCTGGAGGGGATCAGCCGGTCGCTGACCCATGAACTGGTGAGGCATCGGGCCGGGTTCGCCTTCTCCCAGCTCAGCCAGCGCTACGTGGACGAGAGCGAGGTGGGCTTCGTCCTCCCGCCGGAGATCAAGCCCGACACGCCAGCCTATGCCATCTGGGAGAAGAGCTGCAACAGGGCGCTGGACGAGTACCGGGAGCTGCTGGATGCCATCGAGGGCCAGGTGGCCCACATCGAGTCGAAGACGCTGCGGCGGAAGCGGGCCCGGGAGACGGCCCGGGCGGTCCTTCCCAACTGCACCGAAACCAAGATCGTGGTGACGGGAAATGCCCGTGCCTGGCGGCATTTTGTGGAGCTCCGGGGCGCCCCGGGGGCCGACGCGGAGATCCGGCGGCTGGCCTTCGCGGTCCACGAGGTGCTGGTGCAGGAGTCGGCAAACCTCTTCGGGGACCTGAAGCGGGTCACGGGCGAGGACGGCATCGAGTACCTCCACACCGAGAACTCCAAGGTCTAGCCGCGAACGCCCCACTCCGGCGTCAGGCCTCCAGCACCACCGCCACATCCGGGTCCACCTGGGCCCCGGGACCATTCCGGGTGAGAACCGACACCCCCAGGAAGACCAGGAGCGAGGCCACCAGCGAGAGGCCGCTGACGGTGACGCCCGTGGGGAAGCTATACCACCCCATGTAGGCGGTGACCTCGAAGACCAGGGTGATGACCAGCCCGGTGGCAATGGAGGCCACCGCCCCCTCCCGGGTCGCCCCCCGCCAGTTCAGCCCCAGCGCCAGCGCCGGCACCAGCGTGGAGGCAAAGAGCCCCCAGCCGAAGATCCCCAGGAAGGCCACCAGCGTGCCGGAGAGCTGGGCCGTGAGCCCCGCCAGGACCGAGATCCCCACGGTGGCGATGCGCCCCCACCGGAGTTCCCGGGAGGGAAGGCGCCCCAGCGCCTGCGGGAGGTCGTGGACCAGGGCGGCGGCGCCGACGTTCATGAAGGAGTTCACGGTGCTCATGATGGCCGCCGCCACCCCGGAGAAGACCACCGCCGCCAGCACCACCGGGGTGAACTGGAGGAGGAAGACCGGGGTGGCCTCATCGGGATTTCCCAGGGGAGGGAGTTCCCCCCCCACAACCAGCGCCTTCACCGCCACACCCACCCCGAAGTAGAGGAGGAGGGTGAGGACGATGGCCACCGTGGCCAGGAGGGGGTACCAGCGGAGCTGCTCCGGATCCCGGATCATCAGGAACTTGTGGACCACGTGGGGCTGACCCAGCGCCCCCACGGCGAAGACGAAGAAGAAGGAGAGGGCCGCCAGCGGGGTCAGCGCCCCCCACGGGGAGAAGAAGGTGGGATCCGCCGCCAGGATCAGCCGGGACATGGCCTCCATCCCCCCGCCGGCCTGCAGGGTGAAGACGAAGACCAGGACGGAGGCCAGCGCCATGAGGACCCCCTGGAACATGTCCGTCCAGATCCCCGCCAGGATGCCGCCCCCGGTGGCGTAGGCCAGGGTGACCCCGGTGCCGATCCAGATTCCCCACCCCACCCCCACCCC
>CAYQVI010000232.1:0-5768 GCA_964420725.1 uncultured Gemmatimonadaceae bacterium
AGGTCGAACATCACCCGCTGGCCCAGCCAGGTGGTGAGGAGGGTCTGGGCGTACTGGAGGGCGAAGGTGGCCACGGTGGCCACCAGGTAGATCCCTGCGTAGACCAGCAGGAGCCGGGCATCGCCGGCGGGAATGGCTTCGTCGATGGCCTGCTGGGTGAGCCAGGGCCCCACCACCTGCAACAGCGAGGCGGCCACCAGGATGAGCACCGCCAGCACCACACGGCCCCGGTAGGGGCGGAGGTAGCCGAGGAGTCGGCGCATCAGGCGGGCGTCGTACGCCTTCCCGAGGGCCTCCTCCTCCAGGGGGGGTGCTGTGCTCACTCCACCGGCTCCACTACGTGCGACGTGATTCCAGCTCCGCGGCCAGGTCTTCCGGCGTCACGCCCGCGGCCAGGAGCGCCACCAGGAGGTGGTACAGGAGGTCCACCCCCTCCTCCCGGATCCGCTCTGCCGGGCCCCCCTTCGCCAGGGCGTGGATGAGCTCCGCCGTCTCCTCCCCCAGCTTCTTCAGGCGGAGGTTCTCGTCTCCCAGGAGCCGGGTGGTGTAGCTCCCCTCCGGTCGTTCCTCCGCCCGCCGGGCCAGGGTGGCCCCCAGGCGGTCCAGCGCCACGGCGAAGGGGGAGGGGGTGGTGCCGGGGGAGGCGGCGGTTCCGGGTTGCGCGGCGGGGGCCGGGCTCCCCTCGGATCCGCCGTCCCCGCTCTCCCCGGAGCCGCCCCGGGTCCGCTCGGTCCCCGCCCCGAAGCAGGTGGCCTGGTCCGTGTGGCAGGCCGGCCCCTCCTGCTGCACCAGCGCCAGCACGGCATCCCCGTCGCAGTCGCCGTGCAGCGACACCAGCCGCTGCACATTCCCGGAGGTGGCCCCCTTCCGCCACAGCTCCTCCCTGGAGCGGGACCAGTAGTGCATCCACCCGGTGGAGAGGGTGTGGGTGAGGGCCTCCCGGGTGACCCAGGCCAGCATCAGCACGGCGCCGGTGGCATGGTCCTGGGTCACCACGGGGAGCAGCCCGCCCCGCCCCCACGCCAGCTTCTCCACGTCGGCGGGAGATCGGATGGCGCGATCGGTGGATGGCAGGATGGTGGAGGACGTCATGGTCGGGCCCTCATCGCACGTTCACTCCCCATCCGGAGAGCTCCTCCTTGATGGCACCCACGGTGGTGAGGCCGTCGTGGAGGATCCCCGCCAGCAGCACCGCCGCGGCGCCTCCCTCCTCGAACCCTTCCCGGAGATGCTGGTGGCTCCCTGCACCCCCCGAAGCGATCACCGGCACATGCACCCGGTCGGCGATGGTGCGGGTGAGCTCCAGGTCATATCCTCCTCGGACCCCGTCCCGGTCAATGCTGGTGAGGAGGATCTCGCCGGCCCCCCGCTCCACACACTCCACCGCCCACTCCACCGCATCCAGCTTCGTGGGGGTGCGGCCGCCATGGGTGTGCACCAGCCATCGGTCTCCCACCCGGGCGGCATCGATGGAGGCCACCACGCACTGGCTCCCGAAGCGGTGGGCGCCCTCGGTGATGACCTCCGGGCGGTCCACGGCGGCGGTGTTCACCCCGATCTTGTCGGCTCCCGCCCGGAGGAGCGCCCCCATGTCCTCCACGGTGCGCACCCCGCCCCCCACGGTGAGGGGGACGAAAAGCACCTCCGCGGTGCGGCGCACGGTGTCCAGGAGGGTGCCCCGCCCCTCATGGGAGGCGGTGATGTCCAGGAAGACAACCTCGTCGGCGCCTTCCGCCTCGTAGCGCCGGGCCAGCTCCACCGGGTCGCCCACATCCCGGAGGTTCACGAACCGGGTTCCCTTCACCACCCGGCCGTCCTGCACGTCCAGGCAGACAATGATACGTGGTCTCAACACGAAAACGTGATCCCTCTGGTGATGGAGCAGGGCATGGGGGCTGGTCCGGAGCCGGAGGCGGGGGCCGCATCGGGAGCGGTCCGCCCTCCGAAGCTAGGCTCCTCCCCCGGATCCGTCACCCTCCCCCCAGGGACAGGATGCGGAAGTCCACTTCCTCGTCGGCCAGCCGGGAATCCCGGTCGATGTAGATCCGGGAGGGGAAGCCCCGGGTGGCGTCAAACTCCACCTCCACCTGTTCCGCCCCCCGGGCCACCGCCTCCCGGATGACGCCGAAGAGGTCGCCCACCGGGAGGAAGAGGTCGAAGTACTGGGTCGGCACGGGACGTCCGTCCGCCGAGTATCGGGCCGACAGCACCGATTCCCGAAGGGTCTCCCCCTCCGGATCCACCTCCAGGTCCACCGGCCCGATGGCCTCCCGGATGCAGAAACACCCCCGCTGCAGCGTCATCCGGTAGGGGTCCGGTCGGAGGGAGAGCCATCGGAGCTGGGCGGCCCGGGTCTCCTCCAGAAGGGAGAACCAGGGGCTCCGGACCCGGGAGCGCTGACGCTCCAGGTGGTAGGTCCAGGAGGAGGCATCCGCCGGCGGGTCGGGGACCGTGCGGCGGCTCACCTCCAGGGTGTACCGGTACCCCTCCTGGAAGGTGAACCCCTGGATCTCCTCGTAGAACAGTTCGAACTCACCTTCGCCGTCCCGCACCAGGAGGCACTCCCGGGGTCCCACCCCCACGCAGGGGACCCGGGCCTCGGACAGTTCCAGCACCAGCGACTCCTCCGGGGCCACGATCCCCGCGCACCCCAGGGGGAGGACGGAGAGGAGGAGGGCCGCTCCCCACCGGAGCGGTTCCGCGTGGTCTCTTCCGGACATATGGGGTTCTCCTGGTGCAACGGGATGTCTGCTGGAAAGGGGGCGCGCTTCGATGGCCCGGCTCTCCGGGAACCAACGTCCGGAGAGCCCGATCCAGGACAGGGGGTGGCCCACCCGGGGAACGCCCGGAAGCATCCGGGGTTCCCTCTTTCCTTCCCAGTCCCCTTCACCCTGCAGTGCGGAGCGAGAACTTCATGTCAGAGCCCAGAATCACGGTGCGTGGAACCGGATCCCTGAAGGTGGAGGGCGACATTCCCCTTTTCGACGAGGCGGGGAACCAGATTCCCACCCCCGAGGGACGGCCCTACTCCCTCTGCCGGTGCGGCCAGTCGCAGCGGAAGCCCTTCTGCGACGGCGCCCACAACAGCTGTGAGTGGGATCCGGCGCTGGCCGCGCTGTAGTCCTCCCCACCCGTGGGCGGGACGGAAGGGGCCCCCCCGCAGGTCGCGGAGGGGGCCCCTTCTGCGTATCGGGGCTCCCGGGCCTACCCCTTCTCGGGGAGCCGGGTGAAGCTCACGGTTCCCTTGGTGGAGAACACGCCGCCTCCATCTCCCTTCGCCATGGCCTGACGGAGCGCCAGCCCCGTGGCCTTCACGGCGGCCTCCACGATGTGGTGCTTGTCCTTCCCCCGGATGACCCGCACATGCAGCGTGGCCTTCAGGTGCACCGCGATGCTCTGCAAGAAGTGCTGGTAGAGCCCCGAAGGGAGCGGGCCCACGTAGTAGGGGCGGCCCCCTACGTCGACGGAGGCCGTCACCAGGGCGTCGTCCATGGGGACGGTGGCCGTGCCGTAGCGCACCGCCTGCTCCGGGACCAGATCCAGGAGCGCCGTCCCCAGGGTGATGGCCACATCCTCCACCAGGTGGTGCCGAAGATCCCCCGCCGCCTCCAGGTCGATGACCACCCCGGCGTAGCGCCCCAGCGTCTCTACCATGTGGGTGAGGAACTGGTCATCCGTGGTGACGGTTCCGGTCCCCTCCCCCCGCTTCACCCCCAACTGCACCCGGGTCTCCCGGGTCTCCCGCCGGATCCTCGTCATGTACCGTACTCCAGGGCCACCGCAGCCGCGTCCAGGGCGCCCGTGTAGAGGGCCATCCCCAGCACGACGCCTGCCGCGCCGGCCTCGTTCAGGTTCGTCAGGTCCTTCATGGTGGACACCCCCCCGCTGATCCAGAGGGGATGGGCGGATCCCCGGATCACCGCCACCGCCCCCTCCAGGTCGATTCCCTGCACCTTTCCCTCCCGGGCCACATCCGTGCACAGGATTCCCGCCAGCGGGAGGGATGCCAACCCCGCGACGAAGTCCAGGATCCCCAGACCAGAGGCCTCGGTCCACCCTTTCCGGAGGACCAGACCATCCCGGATGTCGGCGGCCACCATGATGCGCCCCGGATGCCGCAGCGCAAGGGCCTCGAGCCAGGCAGGGTCGTCCACCGCCCGGGTCCCCACCACCACCCGGTCCGCCCCGGCGGAGAGCACCCGCTCTGCCGCCGCATCATCCCGGACGCCCCCTCCCACCTGCACGGTGGCGGGGGTGGCGGTGCACAGTGCCTCCACCAGGGCGAGGTTGTCCCCGTGCCCCAGCGCCGCGTCCAGGTCCACCACATGGAGGGTCTGGAACCCCTTCTCCCACCAGTCCCGGGCCACCGCCAGCGGGTCGGGGAGGGAGATCCGTTCATCTTCCGGGCGCCCCCCCACGAGCTGGACGCAGCGGCCTCCCCGGAGGTCGACGGCCGGCGCGGCGATCACGACGCGGCCTCCCGGGGGCCGGCGGCCGGGGGCCCGTCCACACCCCCTGCCGCTCCCGGGTCCCCCCGGTGGCCAACGGCTCCAGGCTCCTTCACGGCCTCCACGAAATTCCGGATGATCCGGAGACCCGGTGCCGAGCTCTTCTCCGGGTGGAACTGCACCCCCCACACCCGGCCGGTGCGCACCGCTGCGGCGAAACGATCGTCGTCGTAGTCGGACCAGGCAATGGTGACCCCGGGATCGTCGGGTTCGCAGACATACGAGTTGGCGTAGTAGGCCACCAGCCCCTCCGTTCCCTGGAAGAGCGGCTCCCCGGGGAGGGTCTCCACGTCGTTCCACCCCATCTGGGGGACGATGCGCCCGGTGAGGCGCCGCACCCCGCCGGGAATGATCCCGATCCCCTGGCCGGCCCCTTCCTCGCTGTGATCGAAGAAGAGCTGCATCCCCAGGCAGATCCCCAGGCAGGGGAGACCGGCCTTCAGGGCGTCCCGGACCCGCTCCTCCTGTCCCGCCAGTGCCCGGACGGCGGCCGGGAAGGAGCCCACGCCGGGGAGGACCAGGGCATCGGCCTCCAGCGCTTCCACCCAGTCGGGGGTGACCCGGACGGTGGCCCCGGCCCCTTCCAGAGCCTTCCCCAGGGAGTGGAGGTTTCCTGCCCCGTAGTCGAAGAGGGAGATCTTCATGGCTGCGTTCCCATCACGTGGTCCCATGCCTCCAGGAATCGTTCCAGTTCGGGCCGGGGGCCGATGCTCACCCGGACCCCTTCGTGGATCCCCACCAGATCGGTGAAGGGGCGGGTGGCCACCCCGTGCTCCCGGAGTCCAGCCACGACCCTGGCGGCGGCACCCGGGGCGGGAGGGGCCGCGCCCGCACCCCTGCCCCCTGCAGAATCCGCCGTCCCCGCCGTCCCCTCGGCCCCCGTCGCGCCCGCGCCCCCGCGCCCTGCCACCGGAATCAGCAGGAAGTTCGCCCCGGAGGGGAGGGGGGGGGTACCCCGCTCCGTGAGTTCCGCAGCCAGCCAGCTCCGGAGGCTCCGCACCTCCTCGATGATCCCCGGGATCCACCCCTGGACGTCATCCAGGGCGGCCACCGCGGCAGCCTCCGCCAGCCGGTTCACCTTGTACGGCCCCCGGGAGATCTCCACCTGCCGGATCACCTCCGGCGCCCCCACCGCGAAGCCCACCCGGAGCCCCGCCAGACCGAAGGACTTGGAGAGGGTCCGGACCACGATCATCCGCTTCGAGGAGGCGGCCTGCTCCAGGAAGCCCCCGTCGTCGAAGTCGGCGTAGGCCTCGTCCA
>CAYQVI010000233.1:0-5731 GCA_964420725.1 uncultured Gemmatimonadaceae bacterium
GGAGGGGGCCGGGGTGGGGGTGCTGGAGGCCTGAGGCGGGTGGGGTCCTGGATGGGGGCCGCCGTCAGGGGATGATCTCTCCGGCATGGAGTCTCCGGATGAACCGGTCCACAGGAAGGACCCGGATCCCGTCCACCTCCAGCTCTTCGTCCCCTCGATAGACGAGGTACGGGGTCACTGTACCGTCCGTTCCGCCATCGAAGGCACGGAGACCGCTGAGGAACTCGCGGCGGAAGCGACGGGCTGCCTTCACTTCAATGGCGACCACGTTCCGCCCGTACCACCAGACGAAATCCACCTCGCCCCCGCTTGGGGTGGCCCAGTAGCCCAGCGATCCCCGGACCGACGCGTAGTCCAGGTAGGCGCAGAGTTCGCCGTGGACCAGGTGCTCCAGGAGCACTCCGTCCCAGTCCGCAGGCATCGGCTGATCGAACCCCCCTGCGGCCGCATGGAGGACCCCAGGGTCGAACCAGTAGAACCTCGGATGGGCCACTTCCTTGATCCGGGCCCGGGGCCGGTACGCCGGAAGCCAGTCCCCCACCAGGGTATCCACGAGGATCTCGAAGTAGCCCCGGGCCGTCTCCCGGGACACCGCAGCATCCCGGGCCAGGCCTTTTACCGTCAATCTGGCGGCGATGGTAGCAGATGGGTGCCGTGGGTCGCCTCTCCCTGCTCAGAGCACTCTCCACCACGGCACGGCCAGAAGCCCCGGAGCCAGCCACTCCAGCCGATCCCCGCCATGGAGGAGCAGCCCTGGCAACGACTTCCCGCCATACTCCTTCCGGAAGGTCCGGAGGTGGTTCGTATCCCCCAGCCGCGGACGGGTGGTGGCCTTCACCTCGATGGGAAGGAGCCGGTCCCCCAGCTCCACCACCAGGTCCACCTCCTCCCCGGAGGTGGTCCGCCAGTACGCCACCTCCGTGACGCTCCGGTCCGAGTCCGCCCAGACCTTCAGATCGTTGAGGATCAGGTTCTCCAGATGGGCCCCTGAGGGTTCAGCCTCCCCCGCCATGTGGAGGGCCAGCCCGGTGTCGCTCCAGTAGAGCTTCGGGGTCTTGATCAACCGCCTGGTGCGGTTGACCGAGTAGGCGGGGAGCCGGTGGAGCATGTACGACGTTTCCATCAGTCCGAGCCACCGATGCACGGTGGCCTGGGGAAGCCCCACGTCCCGCCCCAGTTCCGACTGGTTCACCATGGTCCCCAGGCGGAGGCAGGCGCCCCGCATCAGGCGACGGAAGTCGGTGAGGTTCTCGATGGAAGACAGGTCCTGGAGGTCCCGCTCCAGGTAGCTCTGGACGTAGCCGTCGAACCAGATGGCGCGGTGGCCCCCGGTCTCCAGTTCCAGGGCAGGGGTGGGATACCCCCCGCGAAGTGCCACAGAGCGCCAATCCCAGGGGTCCGCCGGGGGCGTCGAGAGGAACTCCACCCAGTCCGCCTCCGGCGCCGCCAGCAATTCGCCCCACCGACCCCCTCGCCCCTGGCCCCGCTGCTCCCGCAGCGTCATGGGCCGGAGGACCAGATAGCTCGCCCGCCCTGCCAGGGACTCGGACACCCGGTTCATGAGCAGCAGGTTCGCGGAGCCGGTGAGGAGGAAGCGACCGGGGCGGCGATCCCGGTCGATGGCCCGCTTCACGGCCAGCAACAGATCCGGGGCGCGCTGCACCTCGTCCAGGGTGACGGGGGCGTCCCCCCCCACCAGGAGGTCGGGGTCACGCCGCGCCATATCCCGGATGTCCAGGTCATCCAGCGTGTAGTAGCGCCGCTGGGGGAAGAGCCGCTCCACGAGGGTGCTCTTCCCGGTCTGCCGGGCTCCGGTGACTACCACAGCAGGCATGACCCCCATGTGGTCCCGGAGGGTGGTTTCGATGGCGCGGGGCAGAGTATCCATGGTTTGGATGATAATCATCCACAGCGTGGATAATCAAGCAAGACCTCGGCTGACCCATCGTCTTCCCGAGGCCCCAATCGGCCTGCGGCTGGAAGGAGTCGCCCGGCCGTCGTCCGCGGCCACAATCGGCCTGCGGCTTGCCCCGCAGATGCGCCCCCTCAACACAAGAGAGCCCCGGCCGCATCCGCGGCCGGGGCTCCCCGTTTCCCTCCCTACCGGGGAAGGATGACCTCAGGTGGGGCTCAGCCCCCCGGGTTCAACCCTGCGGACCGGCCTCCACCACCTCGGGGCCCACCTGGTCCTGGAACTTCACGAAGTTCTCCCGGAACATCTGCGCCAGTTTTGCGGCGGCGGCGTCGTAGGCTTCCCTGTCCAGCCAGGTATCCCGGGGACGGAGGATCTCGTCGGGCACGCCGGGGACCGACACCGGAACCGCCAGTCCGAAGACCGGATCCGTGACCGTCTCCACATCGTCCAGCTGGCCTGCCAGCGCAGCCCGCACCATGGACCGGGTGTAGGAGAGCTTCATCCGGCTCCCCTCGCCATGTCCGCCCCCGGTCCATCCAGTGTTCACCAGCCAGACCCGGCTACCATGCTCCCGGAGCTTCTCCCCCAGCATCTCGGCGTAGACGCCGGGGTGCCGCGGAAGGAAGGGCGCTCCGAAGCAGGAGCTGAAGGTGGCCTGGGGCTCGGTGACCCCCCGCTCCGTCCCCGCCACCTTGGCGGTGTACCCGGAGAGGAAGTGGTACATGGCCTGCTCCGGCGTGAGCCGGGCAATGGGAGGGAGCACCCCGAAGGCGTCGCAGGTGAGGAAGAGGACGTTCTTCGGATGGGCGCCCCGACCGGGGATGACCGCGTTGGGGATGTAGTGGATGGGGTACGAGACCCGGGGGTTCTCCGTGATGGAGACGTCGTCGAAGTCCGGCTGCCGCGTGGCGGGATCCAGGATCACGTTCTCCAGGATGGTGCCGAACATCCGGGTCGTCGTGTAGATCTCCGGCTCCCCCTCGGGAGAGAGGCGAATGGCCTTGGCGTAGCACCCCCCCTCGAAGTTGAACACGCTGTGATCACACCAGCCGTGCTCGTCGTCCCCGATGAGCCCCCGCTCCGGGTCGGCGGACAGCGTGGTCTTCCCCGTCCCGGACAGCCCGAAGAAGAGGGCGGTATCCCCCTCGGGTCCGACGTTGGCGGAGCAGTGCATGGGGAGCACGCCGTGGCCCGGCAGGCGGTGGTTCAGCACCGAGAAGATGGACTTCTTGATCTCACCGGCGTAGTTGCTCCCGCCGATCATCACCACCTGGTCGGCGAAGTTCACCACGATGAAGGTCCCGGTCCGCGTCCCGTGCCGGGCCGGATCCGCCTGGAAGTCCGGGGCATGCAGGATGGTGAAGTCCGGTGTCATCCCCGCCAACTCCTCCTGCGTGGGGCGGAGGAACATGTTGTAGGCGAAGAGCGTGTGCCACGCGTGGGTGCTCACCAGCCGCACGTTGATGCCGTACTGGGGGTCCTCACCGGCCCGGGCATCCCGGACGAAGAGCTCCTGGGCGTTCAGGTAGTTGGTGAGATCCCCCCGGAGCAGCTCATAGTGGCTGTGGGAGAGGGGCACATTCACTTTTCCCCACGCCACGTCCCCCTCGTTGGCGGGCTCACGGACGATGAACTTGTCGTTGGGAGAGCGCCCCGTGTGGGGGGAGGTGACGGCCACGAAGGGTCCCAGGTCGGCCAGGCGCCCCTCGCCCCGGGCCACGGCCACCTCGCAGAGCTGGGCCGCCGGGAGATTCCAGTGGACCGGCCCCACCGGGTCGAGCCCGTGTGCGTCCAGTCCCACCTGGCCCACGATCCCGGCTGCTGCCGGCGCTTCCATCGTCCTTCCGGTCATATTCTTCGATCCCCGTTCCGGGTGTTCTCAAAACACTGGGCTGAAGGGCCCCCAGGAGCCCTTCCCACTCCTGCAAGAATCAGGCGTCAAGTATGGCGGGTGCGGCTCTGTGCGTCCACCGAAGCGATGGTGGCCAGGTTCAGGACGTCCAGTTCTCCGCTTCCCCGTTGTAGAATCTGCACGGGGTGCGCCATCCCCAGCAGAACCGGGCCGATGACCTCCGCCCCCCCCAACTGTGCCAGAAGTTTATAGGCGGAGTTGGCGGCGCCGAGGTTCGGAAACACCAGGACGTTGGCTGGACGCGTCAGATCCGAGAAGGGATACGTCTCCTTCAGGAGCTGCTCGCTCACCGCGGTGTCCGCCTGCATCTCCCCGTCGATCTCGATGGAGGGGTCCGCCGCCTTCACCCGCTCCACCGCGTCCCGGACCTTGTAGGTGGCGGGGTGCCGCACCGACCCGAAGTTCGAGAACGAGATCATGGCAATGCGGGGAGTGATCCCCAGCCCCCGGACAAAGCGGGCGGTGAGAAGCGCAACCTCCGCCAGGGTGGCGGCATCGGGGTCGATGTTCACCGTGGTATCGGCGAAGAAGAGCAGATCCCGGTTGGGGAGGGCCACCAGGTACACACCGCACACCTTCGACACCCCCTCCCGGCGACCCACCACCTCCAGCGCCGGGCGGAGCACCTCCGGGTAGTTCGACTCGATCCCCGCCACCAGGGCGTCGGCCTCACCGAGCCGCACCATCATCCCCCCGAAGGAGATGGGCTTGTACATGTCCGCCCGGGCCTCCGTGAGGGTGAGCCCCTGCCGCCGCCGCCGGGCGTACAGCTCGTCGGCGTAGCGGTAACGGGCGTCGTCCTCCAGTGCCGGGTGGATGACCTCGATCCCGTCCAGGGAGACCCCCAGCTCCTCGGCCCGGGGCATGATCTTGTGGGGCTTGCCCAGGAGGATGGGACGGGCCACCCCCTCGTCCACCATCTGCCGGGCGGCCTGGATCACCAGGGGATTCTGGCCGTCCGCCAGCACCACCCTCCGGGGGCTGGTGCGGGCCCGGTTCGTCATCCACCGCATCACCTCCCGGGCGGGTCCCAGGGAGGCCCGGAGGCGGTCCCGGTACTCGTCCAGCTCCACGGAGATGCGGGACACCCCCGACTCCATGGCGGCCTTGGCCACGGCGGGGGCCACATAGTAGAGGACCCGGGTGTCGAAGGGCTTCGGGATGATGTACTCCCGCCCGAAGGAGAATCCCTCCACCCCGTAGGCCGCCGCCACCGACTTCGGCACCTCGGCCCGGGCCAGGTCGGCCAGCCCCTGCGTGGCCGCCAGCATCATCGCCTCGTTGATGGAGCGGGCCCGGACATCCAGCGCCCCCCGGAAGAGGAAGGGGAAGCCCAGGACGTTGTTCACCTGGTTGGGGTAATCCGAGCGCCCGGTGGCGATGATGGCGTCGCTCCGCACCGCCTGGATCTCCTCCGGGGTGATCTCCGGGGTGGGGTTGGCCAGGGCGAAGATCACCGGGTCGGGATTCATCCGCGCCACCATCTCACCGGTGACGATCCCTCCCGCGGACAGCCCCACGAAGACGTCCGCCCCGGTGAGGGCCTCGGTGAGGGTCCGGTCCGGGCGGTCGGTGGCGAAGCGCTCCTTGTAGGGATTCATCCCCACATCCCGACCCTTGTAGACCACCCCGTCGGAGTCCACCTGGAGGATGTTCTCCCGGGGCACCCCCAGGCGAACGAAGTGCTCGGCGGTGGAAAGGGCGGAGGCCCCGGCGCCCACGAAGACCACCTTCACGGTGTGCAGATCCTTCCCGATGATGTGCATGGCGTTCAGGAAGGCCGCCCCGGCGATGATGGCGGTGCCATGCTGGTCGTCGTGGAAGACCGGGATGTTCATCGTGGCCTTCAGCCTCTCCTCCACCACGAAGCAGGCCGGGGCGCTGATGTCCTCCAGGTTGATCCC
>CAYQVI010000234.1:0-5726 GCA_964420725.1 uncultured Gemmatimonadaceae bacterium
CCGCCCCCCGGACGATGAGGCGGTCCGAGACCCGGTAGTTGGCGTGCAGGCTCGGAAGCACGTCCGTGTAGTTGTTCTCCGAGGTCCGGGCGGCGTCGCCACGACCGAAGGTGGCCGCGAATGCTGTCCGCTCGATCCGGACTCCCGTCAGGATGTCCAGCGCGCCGAAGTCCACTCCCGCCATGACGTAGCCGGCCGCCACATCCTCCTGGAAGATCTCCAACCCCCCCTCCCCGGTTCCCGCCGCGAAGACCGAGGGATTGGCGGCAATGAAGGCCCTTGTGGCCGCCGGGTCATAGAGCCGTCCCCAGAGATAATTCCCTTCGAGGTGCCGCACCGGGGATCCGCCCACCACCGCACTGCGGGGGAAGAAGTCGGCCAGAGCCGCGTTACGCCTCACCGACACGCTGTTCGCCTCGGTGACCTGCTCCTTCTCCCGACCCGTGAACTTAACCCCCGACTTGAGGTAGCCCGGGAAGCCCCCCAGATCCCGCTCAAGCCGGGCATCGAGCTTCAGCGTGACGATATTCTCGTCTCCCCGGTCCTGCCAACTGTCGTACCGGTTGAACGTGTAGCGGGAATCGTCGTAGAGGTCCTGCTCCGTCTGCTGCACCCAGGTGGGGAAGCGGGGGCGGGACAGGTCGAAGACCACCGGACCCCGGGCGTTGATGTCGGTGAAGGGGATCGTGCTGGTGGAGCTGTTTGCCGATCCGTCCCGTTGCAGCAGGTTGGGAAGCCCGTGGCGAAGTTCGATGTAGTCTGGCCGCTCGTTCTCGGCCCGGGAGTGGGCGGCGATGAAGTCCAGGCGAAGGCCCGGCCGGGGCTGAAGCATTCCTCCCGCGGAAACGGTGGAGTAGGCTTCCTCGAACCGCTCCAGGAAGAGGCGCTGCCGGGCGAGGAGGTTCTGCCCGTTCTCCCCCCGATTGTCCCCGTAGACCTCGAACTCGTTCCGGACCCGGTCCTCCGCGAGGTCGGCATAGTTCCCCCGGAGGAAGAAGTGGCGGGAGTCGGAGGGCCGATAGTCCAGGGAGGTGGTGATGGCCCTCCGTTCCCGCTCGATGTCGAAGCGGTTGAACTCCAGCCCCATGAAGCCGGGAGGGCCCCGACGGTTGTTGTTGGAGCGGATCCCGTTCGGCCCCCCGATGAGGCCCACCGTGGTATCGCCGTCCCCCACCTGCTCGCCCCCGGTCCCTCTCTTCAGGTAGGTGGTGGCCACAAGCAGACCCCACTGGCGGTTGCTGCCAAAGACATCCCCGTAGGTGAAGGGGATCCCCAGGTTGTTGCTGTCTACCGCATCGCTGCGCCCGAAGGAGAAGCTCCCCCGGAGGACCCGCCGGGTCTCGTCGAAGGCGGTGGGGGTCTGGAGATCGATGGTGCCGCCGATGGCGTCCCCGTCCTGATCCGGGGTCAGCGCCTTCGTCACCTGGACCCGCTCGGCCACATTGGCCGTGAACACGTCCAGCGGAACCGCCCTCACCCCCGTCTCGGTGGTGGGGAGCCGAACCCCGTCCACCGTCACCGCATTGAAGTTGCTCTCCAGCCCCCGGATGATGACGAACTGACCCTCTCCGGTCTCGTTCTTCCGGGTGATGGAGATCCCGGGAAGACGCTGCAGCGCCTCGGCAATGTTCGCGTCGGGAAACTGCCCGATGGCATCGGCGGACACGATGGTCACCAGGTTCGGCGCATTCGCCTGCTGGTTCAGGGCCCGGGCCTGGCCGCTCCGGAGCCCCTCCACCGTGAAGCCCTCCACCGCCAGAGCCTCGGACGTCATCACCAGCTCCACCTCCACCGTCTGCCCGGCAGCGACGGACACGCGCTCATCGGGGGCGGCGTAGCCCAGGAACGCCGCCGAGAGGGTGTAGCTGCCTGCCGGGACGCCGATGAACTGGAAGCGCCCATCCCGGGCGGTCACCGATGACCGGTCCAGCTCCACGAGGCGCACCAGGGTGCCAGGAAGGACCCTCCCGGTCCCCGCCTCCAGCACCTGGCCGGAGACCACGGCCATCTGCGTTGGCTGCGCAGAGAGCTGAACGGAGGAGCCGGGGAAGGCGGGTGTCCCCGGAGTGATGACCAGGGCAAGGACGAGGGTGAGGACGAGGCGCCGTATCACTGGGGGCATGGCCGATCCGCTCCGGGGAGATCACAGGGCCGTATCTGGAAAGACGGTGGACCCTGTGGAGGTGGGGCTAAGGACGGGAGGGCCGGAAGGGCGCCTGGTTCCGAAGCTATTGATTGAATAGGGGGGCCAGGTCACGCGGGACGCCGGGACCGGTCACGGTCCAGCAGGCCGTCCGGTCACGACTCTCTGTGAGGGCGGGGGCGCCACGGACGCCAGGGAGGAGGGTCGCACCCTACAGCCAGTGTTCACGGGAGACCGAGCCGGAAGGTGTCTGATCCACACAACCTCCCACGCATCGCCAGGCTCGGGGGGACCCTGGCCTCGCCCCGGTGCCTCGCTCGCCGTTCCGATGGGCCGCAGGCCCGCCCGTCCTGCCGGCACGGCTCCCTCGTGGGCTCCCCCGATGGCCCAGGCGCCGGAGCGGTCCTACCTTTCCCTCCCCCATCCACCGGGGCGGAGGCGTCTCCACGACACCCGCCCAGCGACAGGGCCTCCCCGTTCTTCCCTCCTGCACGCGAGGCAACCATGAAGGTCGGCACACGCGTCCTCTCCCTCCTGGCGGCTGCCCTCCTCCTGACGCCATCCCTGGCCCTCGGGCAGGAGCACGGCGAACTGGAGGGGGTCCGCCCCACCCCCCACCCCGCCGCCCATCGCCCTGCGGTCCCCGGTCCCAATGGGGTGGTCACCTCCGGACACCCGCTGGCCTCGGTCTCGGGGCTCCAGCTCCTTATGAAGGGGGGCAACGCCGCCGACGCCTCGGTGGCGATCCTGGCCACCCTCCACGTGGTGCGCCCCCAGATGTCGGGGATCGGGGGGAACGGGTTCCTCACGATCTACGACCGGGCCTCGGACCAGGTCCACAACCTCAGCGCCGCCGGTGCGGCGGCCAGGGCCCTGGATCCCTCGACCCTCACCGCCGACCAGTTGGATACCGGGATGAAGGCCGGCGTGGTGCCGGGGCTCTTCGGGGGGTGGATCGCCCTCCTGCAGCGCTTCGGGACGCTGAGCCTCGCCGAGGTCCTGGAGCCCGCCATCGGGTACGCCGAGAACGGACATCCACTGGAGCCCTCGGTGGCGGCGGCGATCCGGGGGGCGGAGGCCGACTTCCGTGTGCACCCCTCCAGCGCCGGGGTCTTCCTCCCCGGGGGACGCCTTCCGCAGGCGGGGGAGACCTTCCGGATGCCTGACCTGGCCCGCACGTTGCGGCGCCTGGTGGCCGCCGAGGAGGAGGCACTGGCCGGGGGGGCCAATCGGAACGACGCCCTCCAGGCGGCCTTCGACCTCTTCTACAGGGGGGAGATCGCCCGGGAGATGGCGTCCTTCTACCGGGAGAATGGCGGGGACTTCAGGGAGGAGGACTTCGCGGCATACCAGCCCCTCTGGACGGACCCCATCCGCACCACCTTCCGGGGGTACGACATCCACACCAGCCCCCCCACCTCCCGGGGCGGGCTGGAGGTGGCGATGCAGCTCAACCTGGTGGAGGGCTTCGACCTCAAGGCCCTGGGGCACAACTCCCCCCAGGCCCTCCACCTCATCGCCGAGGCCATCAAGGTGGCCAAGTCGGACATCTACGAGCACGTGGCCGACCCGACGATCTCGCCGGTGCCGGTGGCGGCGATGCTGGACAAGGACTACGCCGCCCGGCGCCGCGCCCTCATCGATCCGGCCCGGGCCATGGCCTACCCCGAGCCCGGCGACCTCCCCGTGCGGACGGGCTTCGTCACCCCGGCGGGGGAGGTGCCCCTCCCGGAGGAGGCCTGGGAGGGGAGCACCACCTCCTTCTCGGTGGCGGACCGGCACGGCAACGTCATCGCCGGCACCCCCACCCACGGCGGAGGCTTCGGCACCCGGGTGGTGGTGGGGAACACAGGGATCCTCTTCAACAACGGAACCCGGGTGGGCTCCACCTCTCCCTACCCCGGACACGTGAACTACCCCCGGGGCGGCCAGGTGCCGATCCTCAACAACTCCCCCACCCTGGTCTTCCGGGACGGGGTCTTCCGTCTGGCCATCGCGTCACCGGGAGGCGAGACCATCGGCCAGACCCAGTTCCAGGTGCTCCTCAATGTCCTGGAGTTCGGGATGGGTCTCCAGGAGGCCATCGAGGCTCCCCGCATCAGCCTGGACGCGGACCCCAACTTCTACCGCCCGGGCTCCGCAATCACGATCCGGGCCGAGAGCCGCATCCCCCAGGAGACGCTGGACCGCCTGGAGGCCATGGGGCACGCCATCCGGCTGGCTCCCGGCTTCAGCCTCGGGGCGAACAGCGGGATCATCCGGGACCCCGTGACCGGAGCCGTCCTGGCCGGCGCCGACCCCCGGAGGCCGGACTATGCGATAGGGTGGTGAGGACGGGGGGGCCCCCGGTCAGCGGACACGACAAAGCCCCCGGAACCAAACTGGTCCCGGGGGCTTCTGTACGGTTTGCTCTACCGGCGGGCGGCGAACGAGTTGTCGCCGCCGTGCGGTGTTTGCTGTACCGGTGGGCGGCGAACGAAGTGTCGCCGGAGACCCACCCGGTGAAAGAGGGACTCGGGCCTCGGGGCCTCTGGCCCCGAGGTAGGCGAGGACCGGCCAACGGCCGGCCCGGAGCCCACCCCCAGGCGGATTCGGCCAACGGCCGAAGACGCACCTTGGGGGGTCGAGTCCCGGAGCCCGGTCGCCGGACACAAGAATGCCCCCGGAACCAAACCGGTCCCGGGGGCTTCGCCGTGCGGTGTTGCTGTACCGGTGGGCGGCGCACGAAGTGGCGCCGCCGATGCACCCCGGTGAAAGAGGGACTCGGGCCTCGGGGCCTCCGGCCCCGAGGTAGGCGAGGACCGGCCACTGGCCGGCCCGGAGCCCACCCCCAGGCGGATTCGGCCAACAGCCGAAGACGCACCTTGGGGGGTCGAGTCCCGGAGCCCGGTCGTTGGACACGCAAAAGCCCCCGGAACCATAACGGCCCCGAGGGCTTCGCTTTCATGCCAGCGGAGGCGGAGGGACTCGAACCCCCAAGGGCTTGCGCCCGCCGCATTTCGAGTGCGGTGCCTTACCAGTTAGGACTACGCCTCCAGACCTCGGATGAGCCCGGGCCGGGCCGGCCGTCCCGTCTCATCAAACCAACCATCGGGGCGCCCGGATTCGAACCGGGGACCTCTGCGACCCGAACGCAGCGCTCTACCGGACTGAGCCACGCCCCGAGAACCCAACCACACCCACCCCGGGTGTGCGCACCAGAACGGACGGGGTGGGATTCGAACCCACGAGGGTGTTTAGCCCCACACGATTTCCAATCGTGCGCCTTAAGCCGCTCGGCCACCCGTCCAGAAAACCCCGACGAATCGGGAGACACCAGACCATGCAGCACACTGCCCGGCTCGATCCCGACCAGGTCGGCACCCGAGTCGGGCAGAGGTACATCCACAAACGGAGGGAGTGGGATTCGAACCGGAGGTGACTGAGGATGGCGCCAAAGGCGTCACCGCAGCTCCACCCACGCGAGCCCTCGCCGGAGGCGGGGGCCGTGGGTTCGCATCCCAACCCACAACGTCCTGATCTACCCAAAGCGGAGGGAGTGGGATTCGAACCCACGCGGGCCGTAGCCCAACGCCTTAGCAGG
>CAYQVI010000235.1:0-5718 GCA_964420725.1 uncultured Gemmatimonadaceae bacterium
CTCCGCTACCTGGTCCCCTTCCGCCCCCCGGAGGAGACGGCCGAGCACCTCCGGGAGCTCCGCCGCAACGGTGCGCGGATGGCGGTGCTGGCGGACGACGGCGAGAAGTTCGGCGGGTGGCCCGGGACCTGGGAGTGGGTCTGGGAGAACGGCTGGATGGACCGGTACGTGGACACCATGACCCGGCTCCTGGACTCCGGCGACGTGATCCTCTCCACCCCGGCGGAGGCCCGTGTGGCCATCCCCTCGGCCGGATTGGCCTACCTCCCCAGCGCCTCGTACCTGGAGATGGAGGGGTGGGCCCTCCCCCCCGGCGGAGCCCGGCGTCTCCACCGGCTGGAGGTGCAGCTCGGCGAGGAGCGGATGAAGGGCCCCGATGCCCCTCTCCTCCGGGGCTCCCACTGGCGCAACTTCTTCGTGAAGTACCCCGAGTCCAACCGGATGCACAAGAAGATGATGGCGCTCTCGGCGCTGAGCCGGTTCCGGGGGGATCCCCCTGCCGCCCGCCGGGCCATCGGGCGGGCCCAGTGCAACGATGCATACTGGCACGGGGTGTTCGGGGGGCTCTATCTGAAGCATCTCCGGGATGCGGTGTGGGCCAACCTGGCGGAGGCGGAGGCCATCCTCCGGGAGGGGGAACCCCTCCGGGCCCGCTGGGAGGACACGGATGGGGATGGGCACCTGGAGATCCTCATCACCTCGCCGAACTTCTCGGCGGTGGTGAGCCCCCACCGGGGAGGAGCGCTGGAGGAGTACATCCTCTTCCGCACCGGGCGAAACGAGGCGTCGGTGCTCACCCGGCGGCTGGAGGCCTACCATCTCCCCCCGCTGGAGTCCGGCGACGAAGACGACCTGGGGGCAGGCTACACCGCCGCCATGACCACCCGGTGGGAAGCGTCGGACTCAACCGCCGCCCCCTCCGCCCCCCACCCGGAGATCGCCCCCGAGGGGGGGATGGCCAGCATCCACGACATCGAGCGGGGGATCAAGCTGGGAGAACTCCCCCCCATGGACGCCGACGACCGGGCGCTCTTCGTGGACCGGATCCTCCCTGGGACCCTCACCCTGGAGAGCTACCGCACCGGGCGCTACGAACCCCTCCACTCCTGGGCCCGGACCCCCATGCAGGCCTCCATCGCCACCCCGGGGGGCTCGGTGGAGATCACCCTGCTGGATCCAGACGGGCACATGGAGAAACGGTTCCGCTTCGACCCCCGGGGGGGACTCATCGTGTCGTACCGGTGGGATATGGACGCCTTCCCCCCGGACG
This sequence comes from uncultured Gemmatimonadaceae bacterium, assembly GCA_964420725.1. Taxonomy (GTDB): domain Bacteria; phylum Gemmatimonadota; class Gemmatimonadetes; order Longimicrobiales; family Gaopeijiaceae; genus CAYQVI01. The sequence continues at coordinate 1,271 of CAYQVI010000235.1, forward strand.
CCCTCTTCGCCCCGGAGATCTCCCTGGCTGGGAACCTGGACCTCCGGCCGGCGCCGGTGGTGGACCGGTGGGTCTACCCGGTGATGACGGTGTCCAAGTCCGAGCGGGGGCTGGACGAGACGCCCCAGGGGATGAGCGAGACGATCCTCTTCCCCATCGGGCTGGGAGGGGGAAGGATCGACGCGGGACCCGGCTGAGGCGCCGGGTCCCGCGTCGATCCTTCATTCCATCCTTCGATCCTGCGGATCCCCCGCGACGGGGGAGGAGCTCAGCGGCCGTTCACCAGCGCCTGGATCTCGGGGGGAAGCTCGAACACCGAGTCGTCCGGAGCGGGGAACTCCACGTTCTCGATGACCATCACCTGCTCCTGACCCATCATCTGCTGGGTCATCCGGGTGGGCATGCGGAAGCCGCCGAACTCCCGGTAGTCGTCCAGGAGGGTGGTGACCTGGATGGTCCCCATGGGGGACTCGGAGCTGGAGACGGAGCCTACCATGAGTCCGCTCTCCACACTGTAGCAGTCGAAGGTCTCACGACCGGACTTCCAGGTGAGCTTCACCCGCCAGCACGCCTCGCCATTCATCTCGGTCTGCTCCTCCGTCTCGGCAGCGGTCACCAGGGAGGTGTCCCGGATGGAGCTGGCGAAGCTGGCCTCCTCGCTGGTCTGGGCCAGTTCGGCGCCCTCCATCAGTCGGGGTCCCTGGATGGGATCCAGCGACCACCCCACCTCGCCGTTGTACCCGCTGCGGATCTGCCCAAGCCCGGGGATCTCCACCACCACGGCATTCTTCCCCGGCTGCGCCTGCCACGCCGTGAGCTGCCCGGTGATCCCCATGGCGGGCATCTGGAAGCTGCCGGTGCTCCGGATGAAGGGGCGGGACATGGCGGCCTCACGACCGCCGATGAGCTCCACGTAGCGGTCCACCAGCTCCCGACCGTCGGGGAGCTCCTGGGACGAGACGGCGGAGGGAGCGGCCAGCGGTGCAGCCACCAGCAGCATCAGCCCCAGCAGCCTGCGATTCCGTCGTGTTTCAACCTTCAGCATCACGCGTCTCCTCGAATGGCGGGATCTGTCTGATCTTCCATGATGGGACCGGAAACCCGGCGCGGCGTCCGGCGTCCTGCTCCATACGATCGTCGGGGCAGGGTTCTTTACACCCGGAGCCCCAGCAAGGGTCACCGATCCCCGTTCAGGGGGTGGGAGCCTGCCCCCGGATCCAGCGGAGGGCGGCATCCAGCGCCGGGTCCCCCCCCTGGAGGAGGAGTTCCCGGGTCAGGGGGACCTCCTCGTCGGGGATCACCCCCATCCCCTCGATGCGGGTTCCGTCCGGGGTGGTGAAGTCGGCAATGGCGTGCTGCAGGACGTCGCCGTTGGGGAGGCGGACCAGCGCCGAGGGGAGGGCCTGGCCGGGGGTGGGGGTCCCGAAGATCCGGGCCCTTCCCAGCGATTGCATCCCCGCCGCGAAGATCTCCGAGGTGCTCATGCTGAGGCCGTCCACCAGAATTGCCACCGGCCCCCCGAAGACCTGCACCGGATTCCCCTGGGGATCCACCCGCCGGGGATTCGTCACGAAGCGCATCTCCATCCCGCGGCTCTGCATGATCCCCAGCGGCACCACCTCGTCCACGAAGTGGCCGGCGGCCCCCATGACCATCCCTCCCACCCCCCCGGGATTCCCCCTGAGGTCCAGCACGATCCCCTGGCAGTCCCGGAGCTCATTCACGGCCCGGTCGAAGGCCGCCGCAAGGGGGGCCAGCCAGATCCCCATCTCGATGACCCCGATGCACCCGGCGGATGTGGTCACCCGTTCATACTCCAGGCGGGCCATCAGGGCAGGGAGGTTCCCCATCCGGATCAGTTCGCCGGGGGCCTCCCGCCGGATCAGGGCGAGGGTCCGGGAGTCTCCGGCAGGATCCCGGAAGGTGAGCTCCAGCTCCGACCCCGCCGGACCCTGGAGGGCGCCATTCACCCCCACCGAGATCTGGATCTGGGCCAGGGTGCGCTGCATGGGGGCCTCCATCTCCCGGAGGGTGGCCAGGGCGGTCTGGAAGGAGCGTTCGCCCACCCCCTCCAGGAGCCACCCGGGCTGGACTCCGGCGGCGTCAGCCGGAGATCCCTCCTCCACCTGGACCACCGTCACCGCCCCCTCCAACACCCGGACCTCCATCCCCAGGTCGCCAGGGACACCGGTGTCGGAGGTCCCTGCGGCGATGGCCGAGGGATCCAGGGCATCGGCGGCCTCCCGGGGGATCAGGGCGAAGTGGGAGTCCCCGATCCCGTCCAGCATGTCCTGGATGACATCCCGGAGGCGAGCCTCGGTCCCCGCCGCTTCGGCCCGGGGGAGGAACTCCGCCCGCACGCCGTCCCAGGAGCGACCTCCAAAGGTGGTGTCGTAGTAGCTGTTTCCGATCCGGCTCCAGGCGGAGTCGAAGATCTGCACCGCCTCGTCCCGGGACATGGCCCGGGAGGCCGCCTCGACGGCGGAGGCCCCCTGGGCGGGCGTACCCGGTGAATCCGGACCGGCCGATGAGGCACATCCCCCGGCAAAGAGGGAGGCCATCATCAGCAGGGTGAAGCCTGGCATCAAGGAGGATCTACGCATTTCAGGTCCCGGCGGGGGAGTTGGTTTCAACCTCGTGGACAGACCGCGTGGCTACCGGAGGGCGTGGAATTGGTTCCCGGTGCGGCCCATTTTTACCGGGTACCACTGGCCTTCCGCTTCAGATGGGAACAACTTGTGTTCCTTGCTGTGGATTTGGGTTCGCACCAAGGACACGGCCCCGGGAGTCCGCCCTCCTTCCCCTTCCAGTCGCCGCCTGCTGATGACGCCCCTTCTGATGTACCCGGCAGCCTTCCTCCTTGGAGCGGCTGTCGCATGGTGGCTGGCAACCCGTTCCGGACGGGGGCGATCCGCACTCCCGGACGCTCCCGCCGATGCCCCGGGCATGGTCCGAGCCACCGACCCGGGCGAGCCTGCTGGCACCCGGGGTCCCGGCACAGGGGATACGCTGGCCGCCGGAGATCCTTCAATGGAGGCCGGGGTGGCCCTCCGGGCGAGGATCCTGGACCGGGTCCCCGGGGGGTTGTTCCACCTGGATGCCGGGGGGCGCATCCTGTACCTCAACGAGGGGGTCCGCCGGGGGCTGGTGGAGCGGGGGGAGGATCCCGACGCCGTGCAGGGGAGCCTCTTCGACGAGGCCTTCCCGGGGCCTGAGTGCCAGGCGGTCCGGGAGGCCATCCGCCTGGCCCGGGAGGACGGACGGGTGCATCGCCTGGAGACCCATGGTCCGGTCCCTGGCCAGTGGATGGCGGTGGAGGTGCTCCCCTCTGGGGACGGGGTGACGCTGAGCCTCCGGGACATCACCGAACGGTTGGCGGGTGAGGCCGCGCTCCGGGCCAGCGAGGAGCGCTACAGGGCTCTCTTCGAGGATGATGTCACCGGCAACTACGTGGCGTCCGTGGAGGGGACGCTGCTGGCCTGCAACCGGACCTTCGTCCAGCTCCTGGGGCTCCCCTCCATGGAGTCGGCGGTGGGGATGGGGTTGGAGCGGATCGCCCCGGCACAGGACCGGGAGGGACTGGTGCGCCTCATCCGGGAGGATCAGAGGGTGGACTACTACGAGATGACCCTCCGGCGGGGAGACCAGGGGCATGTCCACGTCATCGGGAACGCCCGGGGGATCTTCGACGCCCAGGGGCAGCTCGTGGAGATCCACGGTCACATCCTGGACATCACCGACCGGAGGGCGCTGGAGGAACAGCTTCGCCAGTCGCAGAAGATGGAGGCGGTGGGACGTCTGGCGGGGGGGGTGGCCCACGACTTCAACAACCTCCTGACCGCCATCACCGGGCATGTGGACCTGATGCTGGAGGATGTGTCTCCCTCCTCTCCCATGGCCAGCGACCTGGGACTGGTGCGTGAGGCGGCCCGACGGGCGGGGACCCTCACCAACCAGCTTCTGGCCTTCAGTCGCCGACAGGTGCTCCGCCCCCGCCTCATCGACCTGAATCAGGTGGTGACCGGCGTGGAGGGGATGCTCCGGCGCCTCATCGGAGAGGATGTGAGCCTGGTCACCATCCTGGCCGAGGACCTTCCGGCCACCCGGGCGGACCCCAACCAGTTGGAGCAGGTCCTCATGAATCTGGTGGTGAACGCCCGGGATGCCATGCCCGGCGGGGGGACGCTCTGCATCCGCACCCGGGTGGTTCAGGGGGCCCGGAGTGGGGGCGCCGGGGGTGCCGCGGACAACGGCTCCGACTCCCAGGGCGAGACGGGGGTTGTGCTGGAGGTCTCGGACACCGGAGAGGGGATCCCGGAAGACATCCAGGACCGGATCTTCGAGCCCTTCTTCACCACCAAGGAGGATGGCCGGGGGACCGGGCTTGGTCTCTCCATGGTCTACGGGATCGTCATGCAGAGCGGAGGGCGGGTGGAGGTGGACAGCGC
>CAYQVI010000236.1:0-5691 GCA_964420725.1 uncultured Gemmatimonadaceae bacterium
CGATGGCCCCCACCCCCACCAGCACCTTTCCCTGGGGAGGCATGTTCTCCGTGTAGATCCGCACCTGGGTCCCCGGAGGGCCGGAGCGGGGCTCCACCTCCTGGATGTGCCGGAGGGAGGCGGGGGTGGAATCCACCCCCGTGGAAACCGGAGGAGGCGAGGTGGACTGGGCCCCCAGCCGCTCCTCGCCCAGGGAGAGGAGGAGGAGAGCGATGCCCCCCACCACGAAGGAGCACCAGGGGCGAACACCCTCTCTCCGGTGGAGTCTGCAGGGACGGGACATGGAGGACCGAACTCCTGGTTGAGACGGCGACCGGACGGGCCCTTCCAGGGTGCCGGCCCGGGGGGCGCCCCGCAAGCCCGGCGTTGCCGGAGGGGTGGGCGTCAGGGGACCAGCCCCAGTTCCCGGGCGAAGTCCCCCATCTTCTCCTGGATCCGCCGGGCATTGGCCGGCCCCATCCGGAGGAGCGCCTTGTCCGCCCCCCGGCGGGCCTCCATCTCGGGGTCGGCGAAGACGTACACCCCGTCGGCCCCCACCACCGCCAGGGGCTCCTCCGGGACCTGCACATCCCTCACATTCTGGATGGCCATCGCAAGGAGGTCGTCGAAGCTGTAGTCCGGGATCCCCAACTGGCCATACGCCTCCTCCACCAGGGGGCGGATCTGCAGGTAGAGCTCCACCGAGCGCTGGGTGTCCAGCGAGACGAAGGTGTCGGAGATGAGGTTGTAGCGGCGCCAGCTCTCCGGACCGATCACCGGTCCCTCTGCGGTGGGCACGGCGGTGAAGGTCCCCTCGGGGATCATGAAGGGGACGTGGGAGGAGGGGTTGGAGGAGCCCGCCAGGTCCACCACCACCCCCACGAACCGCTGGATGAGGTCATCGGTCACAAGCCACCGGGCCAACTGCGGCTGCCTGGAGAGCCCCGCCACCAGATCCCGGATGAAGGCATCGCTGGCCGAAAGGTCCGGAAGGTCCAGCGGGGGAAGCTCCCGCTGGCCAAGGGGGAGGGTGTCGTCCGGCAGGGTTGCGGCGGGGGCGTCTGCCACGGTCTCATCGACGTCCTCCCTGGTTCCCATCCAGAGCCAGACGATGCCGGCCACCACCAGAAGACCTACGATGGAGGCCAGGGCCACAGGGACCGGGCTCTTCTGCCGACGACGAGGGGAGGAAATCACGGAGTTGGGCTCACGTCAGAGGGGGTTCAGGATGGTACTGCTGATAGTCGGGGGCGAGGGGAAGCGTTCCCGGTGGACGGGGAACCACCCCGGCGGAAGGGGGGGGGCGCAGCGGCCCGGATCCCCCGCCCAGGAGGCCAGCATGGTTCCGTACACTCCCCCTGTCCACCCCTGGGGCACCTCCCGCCGCCGCCCGGTGGGGGGAATCGTGGTTCGCCTTGTCGCCGGTCCGCTCCTGTTGGTGGCGGCCTGCGCCCCTCCCGATGGGGTCGAGGAGGGAAGGCCCTCTTCCGCCTCCCACGCTGCTGTCCCGGCTCCCCTTCCGGAACTGCAGACCTCCCGGTCGTGGCAGGGGGTTCTCCCCTGTGCGGACTGCGACGGGATCCGCACCACCCTCACCCTGGAGCCGGACGGCTCCTACCATCGCACGGACGCCTATCTGGGGAAGGCCCCGGAGCCAGACACCCTGTTCGGAGGGATCGGCCACTGGACCCTCTCCGACGGCCGGACCCGCATCGAACTCCTGGGCAGCGGGGAGGGGTCCGTCTACCTGGCGGTCCTGGAAGACGAGGAGCTCCAGGTTCTGGATCGGAGCGGAAACCCCATCGATTCGGAGCTGGAGGACCGACTCCGGCCCCTGCCGGCGCCCGCCAACCCCGCCGGGCGACTCCGGTGGGTGGGGGCCTTCACCTACATGGCGGATGCGGCCCTCCTCGCGGAGTGCACCAGCGGGCGCCAGTTCACGGTTGCCATGGAGCAGGGGTACCTGCCGCTGGAGCGGGCCTACACGGCGACCTCCGCTCCCGGCGCCCCGTTGGTGGTACGCATCCAGGGGACCCTGGAGAGCCGCCCCGCCATGGAGGGGGACGGGACCGAACGGATGGTCGTGGTGGAATCCCATGAGATCCTCACCGGGGAGGTGGACTGTGGAGTGCTTCGCCTCCGGGAGGAACTGGCTGCCGGGGAGTGGGCCCTCCAGGAGCTGGACGGGGGTCCGGTGCCAGCCACCCCGGGAGAGGTGCCCACCCTCTCCTGGGATCCGTCCGAGCCCCGGGTGGCGGGGAGCGGCGGGTGCAACCGCTATTCGGGGCGGGGCTTCCTGAGGGGTTCGCGGCTCGTGGTGCAGGAGGTGGCCGCGACCCGCCGCTTCTGCGAGGGGGTGATGGAGTTGGAGGCCCGGGTCCTGGAACTGCTGCAGGCCGGGGGACGGCTCCACCTGGAGGGCGCCGGGCTGGTGCTGTTCCAGGGCCCCGATCCGCTGGCCCGCTTCACTCGCGTCCAGGTGCCCCCCCCCCGCTGATCGCTTGCTCCCCCGGGGTCGGGCGACCTATCCTCCCAGGGTGGGGGGAATGGAAAAGCCCCGAGGTCCGGCGGTCGCCGGGTGTCCTGTCTCGTCGGGAGGGTGTCCGGTGCATCCAGATGGGGGAACGGTGGGGCGGGGGAGACGGGAGCGGGGGGCGAAGGGAGTCGCCCTCATGGTCCTCGCGTCCCTGCCCCTGGCACTACCCGTTGGCGTGGGTGCCCAGGCCACTCCTCCGGGGACCGGGGATCCCTGCCCCATGGAACTCCCACCCCTGGCCAGCCCTTCGGAGGTGGTCTCCGGAACCCCCCTTCCATCGCTGGACCTGCGCTGCATCCAGCTCTTCCCCACCCGCCTGGTTCCCGGGGTGCGGGGGGTGGTGGAGATCCAGCGTCCCCCCTCTCCCTTCGGGGTGACGGTGAATGCCGACGGGGTCCACCTCCACGATCTGGTGGCCCGCGTGGAGGGGCTCCCGGACCCCGCCACCCTGGGCCCCTATACGTCCTATGTGGCCTGGGTCACCCCGCTGGAGCTGGATCCGGTGCTTCCCCTGGGGGTCCTGACGGACGGGTCCACCCCCCTGGGGACCGTGGACTTCCCCCGCTACATGATCCTGATCTCCGCCGAGGCCTCCCCCGACGTCACCGAACGGGAGGGGCCGCTGGTGCTCCGGGGGCGCTCTCCCTCCGCCCGGATGGAGGCCCACGATATGCTGGCCACCTCCCCCGGGGCGGAGGAGGCCATGGGGATGGGGCTGGACGCCGGGGAGGTGGCCGCCGCCCGGGACCACGGGGGACATGCGCACACTGCGGGGCACGGGGGGCACGCCCCCCCCCTGGTGGGTGGGGACACCCCCTGGACCATGGCTCCCGGCTACCCGGGGATCCCCATGCTCCCGGGGATCATGGCGCTGCGCCCCACGATCTCCCCCTACCTCCCCCTTCCCGCCGACGGTGTGCTCCCCCCGGTGGCCCGGGACCGGGAGATCATCTCGCTTCCGGACGGGGGGACGCTGGACCTGGAGGCGGGCTTCGTCCGACGCACCATCGCCGGCCAGGAGCTGGTGATGCTGGCCTTCAACGGGCAGCATCCGGGACCGCTGATCCGGGTGGAGGAAGGGAGCACCATCGTGGTGAACTTCCGGAACCTCACCCCCTTCCACACGGCGGTGCACTGGCACGGGCTCCGGCTGGAGAACCGCTACGACGGGGTGCCGGGGATCACCCAGGATCCGGTGGAGCCGGGGGGCACCTTCCAGTACAGGGTCCACTTCCCCGACGCCGGCATCTACTGGTACCACCCCCATCACCGGGAGGATGTGCAGAAGGAGCTGGGGCTGTCGGGAAATCTCCTGGTGGATTCCCGGAATCCCGATGCCTGGGGTCCGGTGAACCGGGAGGAGGTCCTCCTGGTGGACGACCTCCTCCTGGAGGAGACGGGGCTCCATCCGTTCGGGGCCGAGGCGGCGAACTACGCCCTCATGGGGCGCTTCGGGAACACCCTGCTGGTGAACGGGAGCCCGGAGTGGAGCATGGAGGCCCGCCCGGGAGAGGTGGTGCGATTCCACTTCACCAACGCCGCCAACACCCGGACCTTCAACCTCTCCTTCCGGCGTCTGCAGGACGGGGCGGCGTCCCCGGGTCCGGCCCTGGTGGGGGGCGCCGGGATGGATCCGCTCCCCCTCTCCGCCACCCCCCTCCGGATGAAGGTGCTGGCCTCGGACGTGGGACGCTTCGAGCGGGAGGAGTGGGTGGAGAGCGTGGCGCTGGCTCCCGCCGAGCGGTACGTCGTGGATGTGCACTTCCCCGAGGCGGGACGATGGGTGCTGGGGAACCATGTGATGGGGGTGAACCACCGCCAGGGGGTCTTCCGGTCGGAGGTGACCCCCATGGGGGTGGTGGAGGTGGCGGGGGCACCACCCGCCGAGGATCATGGACAGGAATTCCAGCGGCTCCGTGTCCACGCCGACGTGGTGGCGGAAATGGATCGCTTCCGCCCCCACTTCCATCGCCCGGTGGACCACGAGCTGGTGATGTCCATGGAGTCGCTGGATATCCCCGAGGTGGTGGAGCAGGCCATGCTCTACGACTGGGTCTTCTTCAATCCGGTGGAGTGGGCCGGCACCATGCCCATGATGAACTGGGTGGTGGCGGCCAACCAGGTGCGCTGGATCCTCCGGGAACTCCCCACGGGGCGGGAGAACGAGGAGATCCAGTGGCGCTTCCAGGTGGGGGATGTGGTGAAGATCCGGATCCACAACGACCGGGGCTCCTTCCACGCCATGCAGCACCCCCTGCACATCCATGGGCAGCGCTTCCTGGTGCTGGAGCAGGATGGCGTTCCCACGGAGAACCTGGTCTGGAAGGACACGGTGCTGTTGCCTGCGGGCTCCACCACCGACATCCTGCTGGAGCTGTCCAATCCGGGGCGCTGGATGGTGCACTGCCACATCGCAGAGCACCTGGAGGCTGGCATGCAGTTCATCTTCGACGTGGAGGGTGGGGCACCATGAGACGTTCTTCCGGATGGATGGGCCGCCTGGTGCGGTCCCGGGGCTGGGCCCTCGGCCCGTCGGCCTTCCTGGCTGCGGTGCTCCTCCTCCCTGCGGGGGCCGACGGCCAGCGGGCCCCCGCCCAGTTCCGGGACCTGGTGGCGGTGGACGAGCCGCTGGTGGCCCTCACCCACGTGAAGCTCCTGGACGGCACCGGAGCCCCCGCCCGGACGGACCAGACGGTGGTGATCCGGGGGGACCGGATCGAGGCGGTGGGGCCCTCGGCCACCCTCCGGATTCCGGAGGGAGCCCGGGTCATGGACATGACGGGGCACACCGTCATCCCCGGGATCGTGGGGATGCACAACCACAGCTACTACACCGGGGGGAATGGCCGTGCGGCCCAGCTCTCCTTCAGCGGCTCCCGCCTCTACCTGGGTTCCGGCGTCACCACCATCCGCACCACCGGTGCCCGGGCCCCCTACGAGGAGCTGAACCTCCGGGCCCGCATCGAGGCCGGCGAGGTGGTGGGGCCCACCATGTTCACCTCCGGCCCCTACCTCACCGGGGAGCAGGGGCCCGCCACCATGACCCTCCTGGACGGGCCGGAGTCCGCCCGCCGGGTGGTGCGCTACTGGGCCGAAGAGGGATCCGACTGGTTCAAGGCGTACACCTGGATCAGCCGGGAGGAGCTGGGGGCCGCCATCGAGGAGGCCCACCGCCA
>CAYQVI010000237.1:0-5660 GCA_964420725.1 uncultured Gemmatimonadaceae bacterium
ACACGTACCAGCCCTCCATCCGGGAGATCGGGGAGGAGTTCGGGATCAAGAGCACCAAGACCGTCTCGGAGTTTCTCCAGGCCCTCACGGACAAGGGGTATCTGGAGCGGGATCCCTCCCGCTCCAGGGGCGTCCGCATCCTGGGGGTGGACCTCGATCCGGACGCGGTTTCGGTGCCCTGCTTCGGGGATCTGCCGGCGCCTGCGGATCCCCGTGTGGAGGATCCCGGCGAGCCGGTGCTGACCCTGGACCGGCGACTGGCAGGGGCGGAGGGAAGCTACTTCGTCCGTGGCCCGTCGGGACTGGAGGGGCTCGGGGTCCGGGAGGGGGATTTCCTCCTGGTGGACCCGGTGCAGGCGGATGCCCTCACGGACGGCGACCTGGCGGTGCTCCGGGTGAACGGGAGTCGTGGCTTCGCCCGCTTCCTTCGTCAGGGTGGCGTGGCCATGCTGAAGGGGCCGGACTTCGGAGACGTTCCGCTTGTGGTGGAGGATCTCTCCAGCGTTCCCATCATGGGTCGTGTCTCCGCTCTCTTCCGGCGCATGGGGGCCGAGATGGGTGCCGGGGCCGAGACCCGTCGGTCGGGGTACGAGGTCTTCCCCCTCTCCCCCTGAGTCGCCGGCGGCGCCGGTGGCCATCCCCATGACCTCCGCCACCCCTCCCCTCCCTCCGATCCTCACCCCTCCACGCCCCGACGATGCCATGTGGATGGCCCGGGCCATGGAGATGGCCCGGTGCGCCGCCCTCCAGGGGGAGGTGCCGGTGGGGGCCGTCCTTGTGCGGGACGGGGCCCTTCTGGTGGAGGGCTTCAACCACACGGTGGGCTGGTCGGATCCCACGGCCCATGCGGAGGTGGTGGTGATCCGGGAAGGAGCCCGCCGCCTGGGTGACTGGCGACTCTCCGACTGCACCCTCTACGTGACGCTGGAGCCCTGTGCCCTCTGCGCCGGGGCGGTGGTGCTGGCCCGGATCCCCCGGGTGGTGTTCGGCGCCCCGGACCATCGGTTCGGGATGGCGGGAACGCTGGGAAACGTCCTGCAGGACCCCCGGATGAACCACCGGGCGGAGGTCACCGCCGGGGTGCTGGCAGAGCCCTCCGCCGCCCTCCTCCGGCGATTCTTCAGGGAGCGGCGGGGCGGGGGTGGTCACGGTGTGACGGAGGAGGGAAGGGACGCCCCCCTTCCGGGGTAATCGCCTCCCGGGTCGTGACGGTGACAGGGGCAACCAGCAGGGGGGCGTGATGGGGGTTCGCAGGTACATCGTCGGTGTGGTCGTGGCTCTCGGGCTCTCCGTGGTCTCCAGCGGATGCACCCTGGTGGCGGTGGCTCCGGCTCCCCCGGCTCCCGGAGGCGGGGAGGGGGTGCCCGTGTCTCCGCCACCTCCCCGGGATCCGGTGCCCATCCCCGACGCCCTCCCCACTCCATTCCCTGCCGCGGCGGCACCGGAGGACCCCCGGGAGGTCCGGGCCCTCTGGGTGGTGCGTACCACCCTGGTCCACCCCGACTCCATCCGGGCCATGGTGTCCCGGGCGGCTTCCGCCGGCTTCAACACCCTTCTGGTTCAGGTCCGTGGACGGGGGGACGCCTGGTATGTCGGGGGCCCTGATCCCCGGGCGGCCCTCCTGGCGGAAAGGGATCCCGGGTTCGACCCCCTGGCCTCGGTGATCGAAGAGGCGCATCGCCAGGGGCTGGAGGTCCATGCGTGGGTCAACACCCACCTGGTCTCCAGCGCCGTGACCCTCCCCACGGACCCCCGGCACCTCCTTCTCCGGAATCCCCACTGGCTGGCGGTACCCCGGGCGCTGGGAAGGGAGCTGGCAGGGGTGGATCCCGCCGACCCTGCCTATGTGGAGAGGTTGGCCCGCTACGCCCGGGAGAACATGCAGAGCGTGGAGGGGATCTACAGCAGCCCCAGCCACCCGGAGGTGGTGGAGCATGTGCTCTCGGTGTGGCGGCACCTCCTGGCCAACTATCCCGTGGATGGGGTCCACCTGGACTACATCCGCTACGCCTCCCCCGAGTTCGACTACTCCCCGGTGACCACCGCCGCCTTCCGGGAGTGGATGGCCCCCCGGGTGTCGGAACTGCGCCGGGCGGAGCTGGACCGGGCGTCGGCCCGGGACCCCCTGGCCTGGCCCCTTGGAGAGGCGGACGGCTTTGACGCCTTTCGCCGCGATGCGGTGAGCGGCCTGGTGGAGCGACTGGCCCGGGAGGCTCGGGCCACCCGCCCGGGGATCCCCATCACGGCGGCGGTCTTCCCGGATGCGGCCCAGGCCCGCCGGGACCGCTTCCAGGACTGGGGCGAGTGGCTCCGGCAGGGGTGGGTGGACCGGGTGCTCCCCATGGCCTACACCAACGACGAGGGGCGCTATCGAGCCCAGGTCCGGGACGCCGTTTCGGTCATGGGGGGGGATCGGGTGTGGGCCGGAGTGGGGATCTACCAGACCACCTTCCAGGGGGCAGTCCGGAAGGTGGGGATCGCCCGGGAGGAGGGGGCGGGCGGGATCGCCCTGTTCTCCTATGACTGGGCCGTGGCGGAGGGGGGACGCATCTCCGGGGGGGTGTACCTGGACCAACTGGCCAGGGAGAGCTTCACCGGTCGGTGACGGACCGACCTGATTCAGGGACAGGGACCGTCCTCCCCGGCGGATGGTGGGGAGACATGGGTGCGACGGATCCCGCTCAATCAGGCCATTCGTTGACTGGCATGGGGGTTGCACCCAGTCTGGATGGAGTCCTGTCCGTTCCTGCCGGGAGGTCGAGATGAAGGGACATCAACCATCCACGCGTGCCATGGAGCCTGTCGGGGCCACGGTGGTGGGACTGCCCGTGGGGCGACTGCTGTCCCTTGCGTTGGCCCTGACCCTGGCGCTGCTCCTCTCGCTTCCTGCGCCTGTGCTGGCCCAGAATTCCCCCGACTTCGCCATCGGGCAGCCCCGGGTGGGCCTGGGGGCTCATCTGGGCTACAGCACCATCTCCGGTGGCAGCGACCTCTTCTCCGACACCCGGCAGCTCCTCACGGTGGGGGAGCGGGATCTGGACGGTCCGGTCTTCCGTGCGGAGGCCACCGTGCGGGTCACCGACCGGCTGGACCTGGCCCTGGGGCTGGGCCACTCCCGGGGCGAGGTCTCCTCGGAGTTCCGGGACTGGGTGGATGCGGACGATCTCCCCATCGAGCAGACCACCACCTTCTCCCGTACCCCCTTCACCGTGGGGGCCCGGCTGTACCTCGTGGATCGGGGAACCAGCATCGGTCGCTTTGCCTGGATTCCCGCTCCCTGGGCTCCCTACGTGGCCGGAGGGGGCGGAATCATGGGCTACAGCTTCCGGCAGGAGGGGGATTGGGTGGATTTCTCCACCCAGGACATCTTCCGGGACACGCTGGAGGCGGAGGGGACGGCAGGGCTCTTCTATCTTGCCGCCGGAGCAGACTTCAGTCTGGGGCCGCATGTCGTCCTGAACGGCGAAGCACGTTATCATCGAGGAGAGGGGGAGGTGGGGCGCGACTTCGTGGGATTCGATCCCATCGACCTGTCGGGGTTCCAGTTGACCCTCGGTCTGGCCATGCGGTTCTAGTGGGTTGAAGCACAGAGGCCGGAGTTGGAATCAGGGAGGCCGGAGCGGATGGACCGCCCCACGAAGGCCACGGAAGTCCCAGAAAGGAGGATGAGCATGTCTGGACGGATCATCAGAGCCGGGAGCCGCACGGGGAGCCGTGGGGGAGTGCTCCTGACCATGCTTCTCCTTGCCGCGGGATCGGGCAGCGTGTCCCCCGTGGCAGGGCAGTCCACCGGTTCCTGGTCCCCCTGGCTGGGGTGCTGGGAGCCTGCGCCCGGCTTTGCCGGCCCCGACCTCTGCATCGGGGAAACGCAGGAAGGGGTGGAGCTGGTCACCGTGGCCGGGGAGGATGTGGTGGACACCCGGACGCTGGTGGCGGGGGGCGTTCCCCGTGCCGTCCGTGAAGAGGAGTGCAGCGGGAGTGAGACCGCCCGCTTCTCCGCGGATGGAAACCGGGTCTACGTCCGATCCACGGTGGTCTGCGACGGGGTGGAGCAGTCCGCCTCCGGGATCCTGGCCATGATCACCCCCTTCGAGTGGGTGGATGTGAACGTCGTCACCATCGACGGTCGCACCGCCACCTGGGTGCAGCGGTATGTGGCGGACGGAACCGACTCCAGCGAACTGACCGGTCTGGCCCCGGCTGCCGCCGGTCGGAGTCTGGCCCTGCGCCGGGCCCGGATCGCCGCCCTGGCCAACCCGGAGATCGACCAGGTCATCGAGGCCTCCGCCGAGGTGGATGCGGGTGCCGTGGAAGCGTGGCTGGCTGAGGTGGGAGCGCCGCTGGAGCTGGATGCCCAACGGCTTCTCCGGATGGCTGACGCCGGGGTTCCGGAGTCGGTGATCGATGTGGTGGTGGCGGTGTCCAACCCGAACCACTTCGTGGTGGAGGGGGCCGCCATGGGAGCGTCAGGGGCCATCAGCGAGCGGGTGGCCACGGGGAACGCCCGGTCCAGCTACGGGGGGCCCTACGCGGCGGTGCTCTATGGCGGCTCGTCGTACTACTCCCCCTATGGAAACTACTACGGATACGGGGTCTCCCCCTTCGGATGGTCTCCGGGGTGGGGGGGGTATTCGTACCGCCCCACCGTGGTCATCGTGGACCGGCAGGACAGGGCCCGGGGTCAGCGGGTGAAGGGTGCCGGCTACCGGAGCGGCGGGGCCCGGGATTCCGATGGTTCCTCCACCCGTCGGGCTCCGGACATGGGGCCGGAGCGGCGGGACACCGGCTCCTCGGGAGCCAGTTCGTCGCCTCCCTCCTCCGGAAGCAATCCGCCCTCCACCGGTCGGACGGCCAAGCCCCGACCCCCCGGCGGCGACAACTGAGTCCAGTGGGTGATGCCGGTCCCGGCGCCCGCCCCCAGGACCCACATGGAAACGACCCCCGGCGGAAGGACTCCGCCGGGGGTCATTGTTTTCCAGGCCCGCCTCAATCCAGGGGGAGGACCAGGTGGACCCGGGTCCCCTCTCCCTGGCTGCTCTCGGCCAGGAAGCGACCTCCCATGGCCTCCGCCCCCCGCCGGGCCAGGGCGAATCCTGGTCCTCCGCCTCCCGGCGGAGGAGTGCCGCCAGGAGTCCAGTCCCAGGTGAAGAGCCCTTCCAGGACCTCGGGGGACATCCCCGGTCCCGTGTCCGCCACCGAGATCCGGACGTCGCCGTTCTCCTCCCCCGCCGTCACCGTGACCCCATCCCCTTCCCGGGAGAAGCGGAAGGCATTCCCCAGCATCTCCGAGAGGAGGCTGAAGAGCCGGTCCCGCTCTCCCCGGATATGGAGGTCGTCCGGGGGGAGCTGCACCTCCAGGGTCACACCCCCCCGCCGGGCCCTCCCCTGGAAGGCGGCCCCCAGCTCCTCGAGGAGGTGGGAGACCGAAACCTTCTCCGCCGACGGGCCGTGTCCGGAGGCCAGGTGGAGAAGGGCCGACTCCGCCTCGTACAGCGCCGCCAGTCCCCCGTCAGAGGCCCGGTCCGGAGATCCGGCGGCGGCGATGGACCACCGGGCGCCGCCCTCCAGGTCCCGGATGGTCACCCCTCCCGGGAGGAGGGGTGGCAGGGTGACCCGGGGAGGATCCACCACCGGATTCCCCGGGGTGCCCCCACCCCCTT